>JAJDZN010000128.1 GCA_022824585.1 Bryobacterales bacterium
CGCAAACAGCAAGAGACCCTAGCCGAGCGCGACCGCCGTGCCGCCGAGGCCCTCGCCAAAAAGCTAGAGGCGGAATCGATCACCGCGCAGGTCAAGGTCGGCGAGGAGGATCGCCTCTTCGGTTCGGTGACCGCCCAAAACGTCGCCGAATTGCTCGACGAAAAGGGCTACGAGGTAGATCGCCGCGCCATCCACCTCGAAGATCCCATCCGCGAATTGGGCGTTTACAATATCGAAGTGCGCCTCCACTCAGAGGTAACAGCAGCGGTCAAGCTCTGGGTCGTCAAGGAATAGCGCGACGCTAGACGCCCTCCCTCCTCAACGGAGGTAATTCATGCTAGGCAGGGTCTTGTTCCTTTGCTGGATGTGTGCGGCGGCCCTCGGCTGCAGCCCGGAATATTCGGAAGGCCCTTTCGCGCGCGTCGGACAGGAAGTATGGCGCACGGTGAATAGAAGCCACCGGGGTGCCGACGGCGTCTTGGTGCAGGCGGCCCTGCACACCTTCGCCTATGAGATATCCCGCGCCTATGCGCGGGCTGAGCGCGAGGGCTTGGGGCAGGAGCAGCTCGAATTTCGCATCAAGCAGCTACTCTACTCCTACGTCGATGGCACCTACCCGGCCGAAGACGGCACGGACATCAACAGCCTCTACTTGCAGTATCTCATCTACGTAAATCCGTCCTTCGATGCGCGCAATCCCCTGCAAAAACGCGCCTTCAACATCTGGAGGGCCGAATACATCCGCCGGGTCGTCGATGCCATCTACGACTCCAAGTTTCCCATCTTGCGCGACGAGTACGACGACCGTTGGGGGTTGACGCTCTACAGTCGCCTAGTCTTTACCGTTTATCTGTCGAGCGGAGAGTCTCAGCTCAAGCCCTATATTGCCGGTATTGGTGCGCGCACCTTTTTAGTCAATCAGCGAGGTGCGCGCTTCCAGCCCAGCGGGACGTTTGGTTCCTATCCGTACGAGAGCGACCGTCCCGAAGGAGAGGTGCTCGACGGCAAGACCTACTACCGGGTCTTCTTCCCCAATCGCAAGAGAGACGACAAGACGCCTATTGTCCGGCGCGACGACGACTATCTCGAATTACAGATAGAGAACTTGGGCGATGTCTCCTTGCGAACCCTGCGCTGGGACCTGCCTCTGGCGTATCCAGAAATGCCGGCGCGGCGCTTGCCGACGGAGGCCGAGGTGGCCGAGCGCAAGGCGGCTGAGCGGGCCGAGCGCAAGGCGCGGGCCGAAGCAGCGCAAAAAAAGTAGCACCGTAGGTCTCGTTGGTGCTATTGGGAAGTCATTCTATATATTGAGAGCTTTGCGGGAGCGGATGCGTGCCTGGTGGCTGTCGCGGACTTCAAATCCGTTGCGGCGTAGCGAGAGTTGCGCTGGGTGGGTTCGATTCCCACACGTTCCCGCCAAATTTTAAATAGCTGTAAAGATAGCGAGTGCCACGGATGAAAAGGACTTTGGCAGCGGTAGAGTTGTTGATGGCGGCGTTGGTATGGGCTCAGGACACAGCGGTGGCGCCGAGTGCACCCGGGACAATTCCGCCGGACCGTCCGAGCGAGAACGTCGCGCTCGGGGCGACCTACACACTGGAGCCGGGGCCAAATTACGGTCTTTGCACGGACCCCGGTGACGCCGAGCAACTGACGGACGGGGTGTACACGGACGGCTATTTCTGGGCCCAGCTATCGACGGTGGGATGGCAGGAAAAGACGCCTTCGATCCTGACGCTGGACTTGGGCGCGGTGCAGCCGATACGGGGGGTCTCGTTCCACACGGCGGGGGGATTTGCGGACGTGAGGTGGCCGCTGACGATCCGCATCCTCACGGCGGGTGAAGACGGGAAATTCCATGAGATTGGGGACTTGGTGGAGTTGAGCGCGCAACAGCACGGCCCGCTCGTGCCGAAGAAGGCGAGCGATGCCATGTGGGATAGGGAAGGCATGCGTTTCACGGATGCGGAGATATACGACCATTTCGACCGCCACCGGGATCGGTACCCGCAAAAAGAGGTCACGCCCGAACTGCGCCAGCAGATCCTCCAAGATCTCAACGAACAGCGCGCTGCCCAGTACGGGACGTATCGGTACTGGACGGACCGGCTGAGGACGCACGGCCGCTATGTCAGCCTAGTCGTGTGGAACGAGCCGTATACCTTCGTGGACGAGATCGAGGTTTGGGCGGGAGAGCCGGAGTGGGTGAATGAGCCGTTGCCGGGGCCGGCCATCCCGGACCTGAAGGCGTACGCGGGCCGGCTCGCCATCCAGAAAGGGATCCGGACGCGCCTTGTGCGGGACATTGAGGCCCTGAGAGAAGCGGCGGTGGAGAAGGGTGTTCCGCTGCAGACGCGGAATGAGGTTCTCGGCGAGCTGGCGGCGGTGGAAGGGGAGTTGGGGCCGGCCACGGCCTTCGGGGATGATTTCCAGGCGGTGCTACCGCTGAATGCGTGGCACGAACGGGTGTTGCGCACGCAGGCGTGGCTCTGGCGCGCCAAAGGCTTGGAGCCGCTCACGTTCTGGTCTCCGAACCTGTGGGACCCGCTTCCCCTCATCGGCATGCCCGACACAGCGGCGGAACTGGCAGTCGAGGTGCACCTGATGTGCAAGGAGTACCGCGCCGCGGCGTTCAATGTGAGCAACAGCAGTGACGAGCCGATGCAGGTAGCGTTCCGCTTGAGCGGGCTGCCCGGCGGCGACAATCCGGCGTATGTGACCGTTCACGAGGTGGCTTGGACGGATACGCGGACCGGGGTGCCGGTGGCGGCGGCCCTGCCGGAGGTTGCGGTCGAGAACGATCGGTATTCGGTCTCCGTGCCCTCGGGCATGACCCGGCAGGTGTGGCTGACCTTCCATCCGGTGGACGTGGAGCCGGGCACCTACGAGGGCGAGGTCGTCGTAGAGTCCGTTCAAGGGGGCAAGCGGTTTCCATTGCGCGTGCATCTGTATCCCTTGGATTTTCCGGAAGAGCAGTCGCTTCACTTGGGCGGCTGGGATTATACGGACCGAGTCGGTCACTTTCCCCTTCTGACGGAGCAGAACAGGCCAGCGATCATCGAGCACCTGCGCGAACACCTCGTCGACTCGCCGTGGGCCCTCAAACTGGCGCTGCCGCGGGGCGCGCACGATGCGCAGGGGGCGATGACGGCTCCACCCGACACCGACTACTTCGATGCCTGGATCGAGTTGTGGCCGGATGCGGCCCAGTATCTCGTGTTCGCAAAAGTGGGCGACCATTTCGAGTCGTGGCCCATGGGCACGCCAGAGTTCACGACCGCGGTGAAGGCGTGGGTGACGTTCTGGGCGGAGCATATCGCGGCGAAGGGATTGCAGCCGGAACAGTTCGCGCTGCTGCTGGTGGATGAGCCTGACGAGCCGTGGATGGACGAGCGCATTCTGGCGTGGGCGAAGGCCATCCGCGCAGCGGAGACGGGAATCCGCATCTGGGAGGATACGAACCACCGGGATATGGACCGGGCGAACCAGGAGATGATCGATGCGTGCCACGTGTTGTGCCCCAACTATGCAGCTTTCCTGAGACAGGGCCAAGACTACCGCGACTACTACGTGCAGAAGCGCGATCAGGGGATCGGGTTGGAGTTCTACGCGGCGTGGACGGGTCGGGTCTTCGATCCGTACGCCGGCCGACTCATGGCGTGGACGAGCTGGCGCTATGGAGCGACGGCCATCTACATGTGGTCGCTGACCGATACGGGCGGAGCGTCATCGTGGAACGAGTATCTCACCTTCAAGACTCCGTACTCGCCACTGTTCATCGACGAGGACTCGGTGACGGCCGGCAAACACCTCGAAGCGGCGCGGGAAGGGGTGCAGGACTACGAGTACTTCGCCATGTTGGACCGGGCGATCCAAAAGGCGTCCGCTCAGGAGAGGACGGACCCGGCGGTGGAGGCGGCCCGTCGGTTGCTGGAGAGCCTGCCGGCCCGTGTCTGTGATGCGGCGGGCCACGGAGACGCGACCGGCCCGAACCAGCCGCTGGGCGGCTTTCACTGGCTGAACGAGACAGTGGACCGCACGCTGGCGGACGAGGCGCGGATTCAGGTGTTGGAGACCTTGACGGCGCTGGTTGAGCACCGCTGACCATGCCTTGTCGCGCACAATCGCTGCCGCCGCCGTCGCTGCCCTGCGCAGACGCGGTCGCCTGAAGCGGATGAACCTATGAAGCGCGTTAAGGCTTGGGGCTTGACCGTTGCGGTTGCCGCAGCTCTCGGCAGCTTCGCCCTGCTCTACTTCAACTATTTCGCCAACGGGACCGGCGACCCGCCTCACGCTTTCCGGGGAGCGACGAGCACGAGTGAAGCCTGCCGACCCTGTCATCAGTCGATCTACGACAGCTACGTCAAGACCGGGCACTACCTCACTTCCACTGTCGCCACCAAGGCGACCGTTATGGGCGACTTCAGCGCAGGCCGCAATGTCGCGCGTACGCCGCTGCCAGACTTGCAATTCGCGATGGAGGAGCGGAGGGGCGGGTTTTTTCAGACTGCTGTGTACACCAAGGACACGACAGAGACATTCACCAAGCCCTTTCAGATCGTGGTGGGCTCTGGAGAGCGGGCGCAGACCTACCTGTTCTGGGAGGGGGACCGACTGTTCCAGTTGCCGGGGATGTACTTCACCCCGGAAGAGACTTGGACGCTCGCGCCCGGCTATGAAACTTGGATCGTTTGGTGGGAGGAGTTGCCGAACAAAAGACTGGAAATGCTGTACCAACGGCCGATCGGCGGACGCTGCATAGAGTGCCACGCCGCGACGGTCCTGCCGGTAGGCTCGCCGACAGGGCTTCGATTTCATCCCGACAGCTTTGAAGTAGGCATTAGCTGCGCCAAGTGCCACGGTCCCGGCGTGCAACACATTGCTTTCCACGAGCAGAACCCGGCAGCAGAGGAGGGCCGGCACATCGTCAACCCGGCCAGCCTGAGTCGATCGCAACAAATCTCTTCCTGCGCCCTGTGCCATGCGGGGCAGGGCGTTCCTAAAACGCCGCCGCTGTCATTCCGTCCGGGAGACGAAATCTCAGCGCATCGCATATACACGAAAGCGGAGCAGAAGCAACTGTCGGTCCACGGGGGTCAGGTGCAGTTCCTCTGGGAAAGTCGCTGTTTCGCAGAGTCGGGCAGCATGACGTGCTCTACCTGCCACAATGTACACGAAGACGAGACGGACCAAACCGCGATGTTTTCGCGGCAGTGTCTGACCTGTCACGAGCAGTCCCACGCTGAAGAGCCCAAATTAGCGCAGGGCGACCGCTGCACCGAATGCCACATGCCCGATCAGCAAGCGAGCAATTTACCGATGTACCACGAAGGAGAGGAATTGTTCCTGTCAATGGCCAATCACCGCATTGGGATCTTCAAGGATCCATAGCGCACCGTCTATCGCGTTAGAAAGGGGGAACACTTGATAAAGCAAGTATGTGGACTCGCAGCGACCGTGCTGCTGGGCATCTCACCTTCTCAAGCCCTACAGCGAACCGACACGGAATTCAAGATATTCCAGTTTCCCGCCAACATGATTCCCCGCATTGACGGCCAGACCGACGACTGGGCGATGGTACCCGACAGCTACGCATACGGAACCGACCAGCTTTCCGACACGGTCATGGGAAATTTCACCAACCACGACCGCGAAGATCTGGACGTCACTGTGCGCGTCGGTTGGGTCAAGGGCCTGAACCGGCTCTATTTCCTCTACGAGGCGTACGACGACTACTGGAATATGTATTACAAGCGGGGCGATCTGTTCGAGATTGCCATTGACGCGGACCGGTCCGGCGGGCCGAACATTGCCAACCCCCAGATCGACGACGAGTGGGAAAGCCACTTCCTGTTCAAGGGAGTACACGCCCAGAACTACCACATCTTCACACCGCCCGGGGAAGGACGGGATTGGGTGTTCGTCTGGGGGTGCCAGCCGTGGATCGGCAGATTGCCGTACGCCAATCACGCGTACTCGTACGATTTCGAGGAAGGGGAGAGCGGCAAGCTCGTGTTGGAGTTCTGGATCACCCCCTTCGACTACGCTCCATACGATGGCCCGGAGCGGGCAGCCGTGTCGAAGCTGGAGGAGAACAGCCTGATTGCCCTGTC
>JAJDZN010000183.1 GCA_022824585.1 Bryobacterales bacterium
AAAACTGCACGCTGGGTTCGATGAGCGGGGAGCGGAAACGAGACTATGCAGAAGACTGAGGCACCGGAACGCCGCGAAAGCCATCCGGACAACAGCTACTCCCTCCTGCTAAGGTCGGCGCGTCGCTCCCCGACTCTACAATCTCCAAATCGCTGCTGGGAATCGGGGTTCTAGCGCTTGCGTCGACGTGCTTTGCGCAGACGGCGACCATCACGGGTCGTGTTACGGACTCGACCGAGTCGGTGATCCCGGGAACTCAGATCACCGTCACCAACGAAGCAACCGGCGGCGTGCGGGAGACCGAGGCAAACCAGACGGGATACTACGCTGTGCCGTTGCTGCCCCCCGGGCAGTACCGCATTGTCGTTGAAATGGATGGATTCAAACAGATCATCCGGGATGGAATCACCCTTGAGGTCGGCCAGATTTCCGAGATCGACTTTGTCATGGATGTCGGCACCATCACCGAGCAGATCGAGGTCACTGCTGACGTGCTTCAGCTGAACACCGTCGAGGCCAGCCAGGGGCAGGTCATCGAGAACCAGCGCATCGTGGACATGCCTCTGAACGGGCGCAACTACAACCAGCTGGCGCTGCTCTCAGCCGGAACGGTACAGCCGGTCGGAGGCCGTTTCGGAGGGTTCAGCGTCGGTGGCCAGAGGACGACCCAGAACAATTTCCTGCTGGACGGTGTGGACAACAACGGTGTCGAGCTGGCTGGCGCACAGCGCCGCTCCGAGATGGTCCAGCCTTCCATTGACGCGATTCAGGAGTTCAAGGTCCAGACCAATGCCTACGCCGCAGAATTCGGTCGCGCCATGGGAGCAGTGATCAACTTGACCACGAAGTCAGGCACGAACCAGCTCCACGGCACTGCATTTCACTTCCTGCGCAACGAGGCGATGGATGCCAAGAACTTCTTCGATCCGGCGGACCGTCCGAAGCCGAAGTTCCGCCGCAACCAGTACGGCTGGTCCTTGGGAGGCCCGCTCTACATTCCGAAAGCGGTCGATTGGCGCAACAAGGTCTTCTGGTTTGGGGACGCCGAGTGGACGGACATCCGCGAGACCAGCACCATCACGTCCACGATCCCGACCGCCGGGATGCGCAACGGCGATTTCTCCGACCTGCTGACGCAGCGCAACAAGGCGATCACCGATCCCCTCGCGGGCGAGTCGTTCCTGGGAAACCAGATTCCAATGAGCCGTTTCGACCCGGTCGGGCACACCATGATCAACTTGTATCCAGACCCGCAGAATGCGGACATCGCTGCGAACTTCGTCAATCAGTCGCCCCGGAACGAGGACGTCAAGAAGTGGGACGTTCGCGCCGATGTGAACATCACCAGTCGGGACAACATGTACTGGCGCTACAGCTGGCACGACTTCGTCAGGCCCGCCGCTCTGTCCTTGCCGGCCCCCGCTTTTGGCGGCGGCAACGATCAGTTGGTGGAGGGCAACAACACGGGTGCCGGTTGGAACCACATCTGGTCGCCGAACCTGATCATGTCGATCCGGGGTGTTTGGAATTTCGCGCTGTTCAAGCGGGACAACGTGGCCGCCGCCAAGGCCCTGGCGGAGGAGCTTGGAGTGTTCAGCCTTAATGACGCCTACGGTATCCAGGGGCCGCCTGCGGCGACCCTCGGCAGCTTCTCGCTCATGAGTGTCAGCGGGTATCGCAATGTCGGCGTGGGGTCCTTCAATCCCGTAGACCGGAACTCCCAGAACCGCCAGATCGTGGGCGATCTGACCTGGACCAAGGGCAAACATACTGTCAAGGTAGGCGGGAACCTGATCCGGTCGCAGAACAACATCTTCAACGTCTCCCGCCAAATCGGCCAGTATTCATTCAATGCCAGGTACACCAGGGACGGGCAGGCAGACATGCTGCTTGGCCTGGCCAACCGGTATATTTTCTCGAAGCCCCTGCTGGTAGACCTCCGCCAGACGCTGTACGCGGGCTATGTCCAGGACGACTGGAAGGTCACCTCGCGGCTGACATTGAACCTGGGCGTCCGTTACGAGCTGGTGCTTCCATGGACAGATATCCGGGACCGGATGGGTAACTTCGACATCACCACCGATCCTGAGAACCCAGTGCTCGTTCCGGCCGGGTCGCGAGGGACTTCCAACTTCGATCGCGCTGGGTACAAGGCCGATCCGAACAACTTCATGCCGCGGCTCGGCTTCGCGTACAAGATCGATGACAACACCGTGTTGCGCGCGGGCTGGGGCCTGTACTACACCTACATGGAGCCCTTCGGCGATGCGCAGTACCTCATTGGCAATCCGCCGAACGCCTACATCGTCGACATGAATTCCAGCGCGACGAGGCCGGCGGTCGTCCTGGCGGACGGACCGCCGCCGGGATCCTTGGAACTCGAGAACGCGACTGGAGTTCAGTTCGTCTCCTACGACGTCGATCCCGACCTGGGCAATGCCCAGCAGTGGAACGTCAACATCCAGCGGGAGCTCGGCGAGGACTGGATGTTCGAGGTCGGCTATTCCGGTTCGGTCGGCAGGGACCTGCTGCGCCGCTACGGCGTGAATTTCTCGCCGCCGGGCCCGGGCGGCATCAACGAGAAGCGGCGTTACAAGTCGGCCGAGATCACCGGCACGGGCATCGTCACCTCGCCGCTGGGTCCGATCATCGGGTACCGACACGATGGCACGTCGGACTACCATGCGCTCGTCACCAAGATGGAGAAGCGGTTCTCCGGAGGTTACACGTTGCTGGCTTCCTACACTTGGTCCAAGACGATGGGCGACACTTGCGGCGGTGCCGCGCAAGGCAACACGAGCGGTTGCGGGTACCAGGACCTGCGTCGGCTCGAACTCGAGAGGTCCGTCGACAATCAGCACGTGCCGCAGCGCTTAGTGCTGAGCGGGCTGTGGGACCTTCCGTGGGGCAAGGGGCGCAGCTTCGGAAGCGGCTGGAGCCCGGTCCTCAACGCGATCGCTGGCGGCTGGAGCGTCGGGAGCATCGTGACTGCGGCCAGCGGCCGCCCTTACAGTCTGACGGTGAACGGGAATCCCGCCAACAGTTCAGGCGCCACCGTCGTCAATCGGCCGAATACCGACGGTCGGGATCCCTATGGGGGCAACCGGACCCTGCAGGAGGACTTCGATACCAGCGCCTTTACGCCCAACAACCAATTCGAGATCGGTAACTTGGGCCGCAACACCATGTTCCAGCGGGGCTTCTTCAACTGGGATTTCTCCCTGCTGAAGAACATCAGGATCAGCGAGGACGTGGGCTTGCAGTTCCGCTTCGAGTCGTTTCACTTCACGAACACGCCGCGCTTCGGGCAGGCAGGCAACGTCGTTGGCACCGGTCCTTTCGGCCGCATCACCAGTGCGGGCACGCCGCGCAACCTGCAGCTGGGCATGAAGCTTGTGTGGTAGGCCGGGCGGCTGCGCACTGCAGCGTCTGATCCGGCGATCGGCTCCGGGGCGGAGGGCCAGATCACCTGCAACACAGTCGAAGCGTTCAGGTCACGGATGGCGAGAGTGTCTGCACTGAAGGCCACTCTGGCCGAACACCTCTAGCCTGAATCCCCAACCGCTTCCAGAATATGACGGTTTCTTGGAGGACACCCTCCAGTTTGCAGTGATCAAACGGGTTGTCGTCGCTAGTGACTACTTTATTTCTTAACTGATTTACTAATTTCCACTCTATCTTATTCAAGATTCTCGTCACGCGGCCCGGCGACAGGCTTCCTGTCGTCTTGCGCTTTTGCCCCCTGTCAGGCACCAATTTCCACTGTATCTTGTAGGCCTGCACGCCTCGCTGCCTAGATTTTCGGTCTCGAACGGCCCTGTCTGCCTCCGGCCCTCCCTTCTGCATGTCATTGATTGGATATTGGTGTATCTGTTAATATTAATCTATGAACGACCTCGCCGACCGCTTCCTCTCTCCCGCCAATCCCAACCAGCGCCGCTACGAAGCCCTCCGCGCCCTCTGCGTCGACCGCCTCCCGCTGCCCGACGCCGCCCGCCGCTTCGGCTACGCCCCCGGCTCGCTGCGCAACCTCCTCTCCGACTTCCGCCGCCACCCCGACCGCCCCTTCTTCCTGCCCTCCGCCCGCTCCGCCCGGCCCCCCGCCGCCGACGATCCCAAGGCGGCCCGCCGCACGCGCGTCCTCCAGCTCCGCTCCCAGCACCTCTCCGCCAACCAGATCGCCGCCACCCTGCGCCAAGAAGGCCAGCCCGCCTCCGTCCCCACCGTCGCCAAGATCCTGCGCGACGCCGGCCTGCCCCGCCTGCCCCGCCGCACCCGCGCCCAGCTCGAGCTCGCTGCACGACCGCTCGCCGCGCCCGCCGCCTCCGTCCTCGAACTCGACCTCTCCCCGCGCTCCTTCCGCACCGACTTCGGCGGCCTCTTCCTCTTCCTGCCCGCTCTGGCCCAGCTCCGCTTCGACACCCTCGTGGACCGCCACGGCCTGCCCGGCTCCCACACCCTGCCCCCAGCCCAAGCCGCCCTCTCCGTGCTCGCCCTCAAACTCTGGGGCATCGGCCGCCCCGCCCGCCTCATGCCCGACGTGCTCGACCAGGGGCCCGCCCTCTTCGCCGGCCTCAACGCCGTCCCCAAGCGCTCCACCCTCTCGGAATACTCCTGCCGCATCGATCCCCGCCGCCTGCCGCGCTTCGCCGCCAGCTGGCTCGACGCCACCGCCAACCTCGGCCTGCCCGCCGGCTCCTCCTTCGACCTCGACTTCCACACTGTCCCCTACCACGGCGAGCAGGCCGTGCTCGAAAAGCACTTTGTCTCCAAGCGCTCCCGCCGCCAGCGCGGCGTGCTCACCTTCCTCGCCCGCGACGCCGACCACGATGTGTTCTGCTGCGCCGACGCCACCGTCCGCAAGGCCGACCAGAACGAGGCCGTCCTGCGCTTCGCCGAGGCCTTCCGCAAGCGCACCGGCGCCCTGCCCGCCGAACTCGTCTTCGACTCCCGCCTGACCACCTACGCCGTCCTCGCCCGACTCGACCAACTCGGCATCCGCTTCCTCACCCTCCGCCGCCGCTCCCCCAACCTCGTCCGCGACCTGCTCGCCGCCGACGGCTGGCAGCAGCTCGCGCTCACCAACATCGGCCGCAAGTACCGCCATCCCCGCGCCCTGGACCGCTCCGTCTCCCTGCGCGGCTACCCCCGTCCCATCCGCCAGATCGCCGTCACCGGCCTCGGCCACGACCAGCCCACCCTGCTGCTCACCAACCAGCTCGACGCCAAGCCCGCCGCGCTGGTCGACCGCTACGCCCGCCGCATGGTCATCGAAAACGCCATCGCCGAGTCGATCGACTTCTTCCACATGGACGCGCTCTCCTCGGCCGTGCCGCTGAAGATCGACGCCGACCTGCAGTTCACCCTGATGGCCTCCACCCTGTACCGCCTGCTGGGCCGCCGCCTCGGCAACGGCCACCAGCACATGCGCGCCCGCCAGCTGTTCGAGCGCTTCGTGCGCACCGCCGCCAAGGTGCGCATCGACGAGCGCAGCGTCGAGGTCCGGCTGGGCCGCCGCGCCCACAACCCCCTGCTGATCGCCGCCGGCTTCGGCGAGGACCGCCCGGCCATCCCCTGGCTCGGCAACAAGACGCTCAAGCTCGTGATCGGCCTCGACGAGCCGAAACAATCACATCCAAATCTGTAGTTGGGAATTCAGGCTAGTCGGGATGTGGTTCGGTCCCACTCTGCGAGTTATCGCACAGCCAAGGCTCGTTTGCTCAGCCCCCCTAACTCCTTATGAAATCCGGCCCTCGCTATATGACATTGAAAAACCCTGCGGGAATAGGGCATCGGCGAAACGAGTGTCCCGTTTCCGTAGAATGAGGAAGCGCCACATGAAGCCCCCCACGGCATTGATGGAAACCGCCAACTTCAAACCCGGCGTGCCACCCGCCGACGCAGGTCGCCTATCCGCTGTCTATCTCATGTCCGAGGAATTCAGGCTCTTGGCTGAGGTCGCGTTGCGCGAAGCCGGGTTCTTTCGGCAAGCCAGGTACAACGCGGGCATCTTCTGTCTTGGGCACGCTCTGGAACTAACGTACAAAATGCTCCTGATGAAAGATGGCATCCGAGACTGCAGATTGCACGACTTCGGCAAGTTATTCAAGCGGATGGAGCTAGGCACCCAAAGCGCCCTCGCGTCAATAGTGTGCAAAGCCGGTTGGCCAACGTGCGACGATTTCCACGAGTTCTTGGCCAATGAGCTTGACATTGTGGACAGGAAGTACCACGAAGCCAGTAGCGGATGGGATCATTGGACGCGCGACCAGACTGGACAGAACATCGGTCACAAGCTCTGGCCGGAGCTGCTTGCCCTGAGCGAGGCATTGCATCAGTACGCAGCGTCCACGCTCTGGAAGGACCCAAGCCTGCCAGTGCACCCGATGGAAGGGTGATCCCACGTAGGAAGTCTAGGCCGGTCGCGGGTAGACCCGCGAATGATCCGACGGATCCCAAAACGACCAGCGCACGCCTGCGCGCCACGCGCCCGAGGGCGGCGCCGACAGCCCCCGTCAGAAAACCACCCGGGTGCAACCTAGCGTCCTCCAGGATTTGAAGCGTATAGCGCCGTCACATAGGTAGCGCGCCCCCGGACAAGACCAAAGAGTAGCAACGACACGAGCGTCGACTCCGTCATCAAGGCTGCCCCTTGGGCTCACTTGACGCGTCGCCGACGACAACTAGAATGACCGGCGTGTCTACTAGAATGACCGCCACTGCCTCGCAGTTGGCGGCGCCGGGAGGGGGCGACCGGAGCCGCCCCCGATTCTAGATCAACAATCGCCCTGTGTAAGACGTGTCTGGTCGCTAGCTCTCCTGTAAGGTTGATCCGTTGATCAGTGGTACCGTTGGGCTGTGAAGAAGGATACACCCGAGAGAACAAGGGGTTCTGAGTCCGACCAGACGCGTAAGATTCTCGAATCGAGTCCCGGCCTTCAAGAAGTCAGAGACAGAATCGTTGACTATTTGATGGGGTTCGTCTTGCTGGACGAAAACACCGCGCGTTTCTGTGGATCGGGGACATTAGTGTCGATCGGAGAGACTAAAGCCATACTGACGGCGGGCCATGTTCTAGGCGCTCTCCCCCAAACGGGTCGTATCGGACTGGCCCTGCCTACGCGCTACGAGCCAACGGTAGGCAGTGAATGCCTCTTGATGGAGCATGTCACGCGAGTGTACTTCGGCCGCGGTGAGAACGGTTCTGATGGCCCCGACCTTGGGTTATTGGTATTACCAGACCTAGTAGCTTCGAAAGTCATTCCGTCCACAAAGACCTTCTACAATCTCCTGCTGAGGAGAGAAGCGGCGCTCGATCGTCAGAGGGCGATTGACCGTGATGGCCCCGGCAAGCCTGCGAGTGACGGTGACCCCACCGAATCATGGATACTTGTTGGTACTCCAGCAGAATCCGAATCTGCTGGTCCGCCTCAGGCGGGGTTCGACCAGGTCAAGGAGTTTGAAGGTCAAGCTGGTTTAGGTGCAGTGGTGTCTGCCAGCACAGTGGAGGGATTTGACTATCTGGGATTTTCCGCGAAATACGATGAGAATTATGAAGGTCCCGGATCATTCGAAGGGTACAGTGGAGGGTCCCTCTGGCATCTACGAGGCGTACTGGACAAAGGCGAATTCGTCGTGAAAGACTGGATTCTATCGGGTGTTCCGTTCTGGCAATCAGCAGTAACGGGATCCGAGAGGATAATAACGTGCCACGGCCCGAAGAGCATATTCGAGCGATTGATCGATAAGAATCAGAACAAGTTTTAGGCGTTGTGTCTCCGTGGCTAATGCAACGCTTGGGGTAGCTGCGACTTCAACAATTGGACCCACTGGCGCGACGGTAAAGCCGGTGCCCTTGTGCTAGACGAGTCAAACCGGCAATGAAGGGGAACGATGATGACAAAGGGAAATCCACGCTGGGTCAGACAGCGAGCGCGGTGCCATCCGCTGGGCTTGCTATACGCGCTGCACAAGAGGTTGCAGCGTGACTGCCGCAAGATCAACGAACAGCCCCATCTGGTGCGGCGCGGTTACAAATACGCCGCTACAAGCGATGGGTCGGACGAGTCGTCTCGGGTGAAAGTCGAGGGAGTGCCAGAGGACCCTCAATACAACAGCATGGGGCACGCTTTCCTCAACCCAGGGTCGAACCATGTGAAAGTCAACATCTGAGGTGTTGGCGATGGCGGATTCGACATTCACATGCAGTGGGATATCGAGAAGTCGCGCTGCGATCTCATCGTGGATGACGAGAAAACCGATCTCGCCTCAATTAGCGAGCGCATTCTGGGGCGACTGGGGTTTCCCTAGACTCCTCCTCTAGGCGTAGTGTTTACAGATGAGATACGCCGGTTTGGCATATGACTGTACCTTGAATGGTACGATCTCAGGCAATGCCCGCTTGAAAGCGGCTTAGGGCGAACCGCGATCTGCTGCCGCTCCCCTCCTGGATGAGATGGGAGGCGGCAGCCAACTGGTTTAGGTGGATTCCGGGCAAGGGTCGATTGCGGGTTCGAATCCGCCGCCGCGTCCTCGCAGTGTAGGAGATGCGAGGATGGTCTAAGATGACAATGAGTCATCAGCTAGCTGTTGCCACACGCTTTTCGTTCAGAGACCTCTCTCTTGACGTCGCTCCCTACGGCATGATTCAATCAACCTCGATCTGTGCCTGACAATACTATGGTGCCGAGGAATGACTGGCGGGTGGAGACGTTGCGTCTGACGGCGTTCCCGGCCGCCGGAGCGGCCTTGGCTACGCCTGAACGTTGGTGGGCGCACCTCTTCGGCGTCCCGCACGAGAAGTCCACTGAAGACGTAAAGAGAGGAATTACGCAACTGCTAGGGAACGTCGGCGATTCATTCATGGTAATGACTCGAAACCCGGTGAGCTTTGAGTTGAGGCAACTTGACAGCGATCCGACCGAGCCGCCTAGGGAGGCAGACGCGCTTTCGTCTTTTTCTGTCACTGTGCCAACCTTTCAGCGATCTTCGACGCAATGGCTTGAGCTCGAAGACTGCCCACCTCTTCGGCGGGTGGCGTTCGGTGCCATTCTGCTACAGCCGGTGCCTAGCCACGAAAGCGGTTATGAGACTCTGGACGGATACCTGCCGACAGTCATGGTAGATCCCAAGTCGAGCGATTTCCTCTACCAAATCAACCGAAGACGCTCCTCCAAAGTCATCGACAATCTTTGGGTGAACCGCCTCTCCAAGTGGTCAACCCAGCAGGTGGAGTCGCTGACCGTCACCAGCGACGGAACCGTCGTGCGAGGGATGGGAGCATCTGCATGCCGGTTGGAACTGGACATCAATTCAGTTCCTTCCGCCGAGTCGCTGCCCGCCGACCTCCTCCCGCGTTTGTTCGAAGAGTTGGTAATGCTAGCCGGTGAGATTGCGCTTGACGGAGACGTCGCATGAATTCCGAAGCCAGCTCGTCCCAAGCCCAAGAGAAATCTTGGGGCCTGACCATCCCCGAAGGCGGCAATAGTCTCCTTAGGAGATACTGGATCGCCACATGGATGGGGGCTTCGGATCTAGCTGTTGACTGGCAGGTCTTGCGGTTGGGTTCAAGTAGTACGCCGCCGACGATGCCACCTTGCGAGTCAGCGGCTATTGCCTATCACGAAGATCGGAATGTGGAGGCACAGATCGACACGATTCTGAATATCGTGTCGATGGAGGGCTTCGAGGATGGGATGGTCGGCAGGACGTCACAAGTATTGAACCTATTCGTCTCGGAGCACCCGGTCGCAGGTATGCAGCAATTGATCGCTCGGTTGAATGCAAAGTATATGAATCAAGCAGTTGCGGCAGACATCGTTCGTGTGCTGGGCAAGATCCAGCACGATCGGTCGCATGAGGACCGGCGGTACATCGCCGAATGCCTGCTGTACTCAGAGTTGCCGCTGGCTCGCGATGCTGGTGCGGTCGCACTCGCTGAAATGTCAGACAAGCGCAGCATTCCTGCTTTGCAGCGAGCTATCGAGGCCGAGCCGATTCTGAGGCTGAAGACAGACATGCAGGCGTCCGTCGACGAACTGACCAAGGACAGCGATGGCGTTCATATTCAGGAAGCTAGACCGTAAGGCTGCCTTTTACCGAATCGATTCGTTAGAAGATGGAGACGTCCAGGCGGATGCCCTGTACGACTTGAGGACTTCCTCTAACGCTCTATCTGTCTGGCTGATCGAGGAGAATCGAGCGAACTTGAACCGTGTTATCGCCGCATTGGCAGCTGGGCGGGAGACTCTAGACAAGCTTGACTACGCCCTCATCCAAAGGAAGAGCTTAGACGATTTGGGCATCGAAGTGGTTAAGGAAAAGGGTGTCTCATGTGATGACCAAGCGAATGAGTCGTGGCATCTGGACTTGCGGGGATTGTCTGGGGCAAAGCTTGTTGATCTGGCCTATCTGATCCAGGAGCAGGCTGAGTTTGAACGGGTGCAGAGAAGTGCGGTAGCGACCCTAATCGTCACTTCTGTTGGTGAGGGTTTCATCGATTCAACCCGCATATCAACCCACATAGGCGAGAAACTCCGATCGCGACTGCCACAGAACGGTGGGTGGCCGCGGTAGCAGGGGTGTCGAGAGTTTTCTAAGAAATGAGCTGCCCTCAGGTGGCATTAGTGACGGAGAGAGATTAGCAGGGGTCATGCGGCGGACCTTCGGCGCAGTGCGTCCAGGTCCCGGCCCTGCCAGAGTGGGTGCGGACACGAACGCATAGGGAGCTGCGGATATAAGCCGTTTGGCTTGTCCGAGCACCTAGGTCAAGCTCAGACCCTCAATGAGATGACAAAACAGGGTCTTGCAGCAGCACTTGCTGCGAGCCCCTCAATCCCGAGGCTTGCCGTTCCTGCTGCCCCGCGGCTCGGACCCGTGTCTAGGTCGCCCTCGATTGCGGATCACGGCTTCAATGCGCCGGCCCGGTGAACTCGATGGTGCGGACAACGCCCAGCGTCCCCAATTCGGCGTTCTCAGAGGGGAGAAAGCGAACGACGACCCTGCGCGGCTCCTGTGCACCGCAATGCAGGTCCATGCTGCCGCGGCCGGAACCCTTGATCTCCACGCGGCCGCCGTCTTCGATCAGCAGTGAGATGATCCCACCGTCAACCTCCAAATCCACCCGAGCCTGATTGCCGAGGCAGCCAAGCCGCACAAACGAACCCGCCATCACGCGCGTCTCCTCGCGAGGCCTCGGGTTCTGAGGTGCTTGTGGAGAGACGCGAGCCTCATCACGGGTTGGCCCGGCCTCCCGCTCACCGAATTCGCCGCGCGAGCCGACCCGAGGCACGGTCCGGCCCTCACCGGCATCGACGGGGTCCGGCTCCAGAAGCGCCAGCAGACGCTGCGCGGATTTGGTTTCCTCTGGAGTCTGCGCCAGCTCCAGCAACTGCGTTGCCGCTTGCCTCGCTCTCTCGCGTCGGTTCAGCTTGAAATGGGCATGGGCCAGCATCCGCAGCGCCCTGCTCGCCTGTTCGGGGTTGGCGTTCCTTACTTGCTCCAAGATCACCGCGGCCTGTGCGTAGGAGTCTCTGTGCATCAGGTGGCTGCCAAGCGCAAGCCTCGCCTCGATGTCCTCCGGCGAGGCCCGAACGGCCCGCAAGAGCGTCATCACGATCTGTTCGTCGCCAGCTTCGCGCTGCAGCGAGGCGTAGCGCAGCAGCATCCCCGGATTCTTGCTGCCCATGTCAAAAGCGCGACCGAAATGCACTCTGGCCTTATCCTTGTCGCCCAGCCGGTATTCCAGATACCCCAACCCTTCGTAGGGACCGGGGGCCTCGGGATTCTCGCTCGAAACCTTCTCGTACATTGCCCGGGCTCCCTCGGTCTTCTCGATCCCGGCAAGTAGATCGGCAAGCAGGAGACCTACTTCCAGCCCCGCCGCGGTTTCGGCGGAGGGCCCCTCGGCGCTCTTCTCCAGCCTGATATCGAAGACAAGGCCGGTTAACCGATCCTGGCGCACGTAGGACTGCAGTTCTCGCTGCAGTCTCTGGATCGGCATTCCGTAGACAGTCTCGAGGGCAGTCACCGACGATGTGCCGGCAGTCAGCAATTCCAACAGGTCTCCGAGGTCGGACCGAAACTCTTGCGAGAGGTTCAGCATGTGCGTCAGCGCCCAACTCTCGGCGTAGAATTTTCCAGCGCGTTCTTTTTCCGTATAGTGCTGCGAGTCGTGGTCGGCCAGGAGGACCTGTTCGAGAGGCACCCATTTCTCCCTGCGTAAGGTCGCGATTCGCGCCGGGGGAGCATGGCCCACCACCACCTTTCCGCCGACGTTCTTTAGGGACGAATACAGGTCCGCCAGTCCCTCATTGATCCACAAGGGGAGCTCCAGTCCAGAGTGACGCACGAGCAGGTGTACGTACTCGTGGATTGCCACCGATGGTTCATTCCCCGCGACCAGCACGATCAGATCCGCATTCCGTCCCGGCAGGTAATAGGCGGCCGCCACCTCCCCGGGCCGGTAGGGAAGATACTCCTTCTTCGACCTGAATAGAACAATCCTGACAGGCTTTGGATGCGACACACTCACTTGCATCGCCTGCTGGAAGAAAGTGCGGGTGCGCTCAAACTGCTGGATCGTCCTCCGGCCTGCCCGCTCGCCGGCGGACGTGTATAGCTCGAAGTTCGCGGAGCGCAGCTTGACCCAATTGAGCTCGGCGTGAGCCAGGCCCGCGGTTACAAGGGCCAGCGCGATAACAACATGGAATCGGTGTTGCATCATCTCGATCAGTGCAAGCAGAGGGATCAGAGAATGCTCTTGGATCGTGCCATCAAAACCGAATACTATCGTATCGGCCGGCAATCGGGAGCGCTGCCGTTGCCTTATGAGTTCCAACAGATCCGGGCGCTGTGAAAGACCGCCCAACTACCGCAACCGTCCCATGCAAGATCAGGTTCACAACTGGAGGGACTGCGTGAACCAAAGGCAGCCCGAGGAGGTCGATCCGATCGTCCCCTGCGCACTCGACGGACGGACCAACAACCTGTCTTACAGCAGCGGCGAGGTCGTCGGGGCTTCGCTGCGTTTCAGTGGATTTCCGATTGCGGAGGGACGGGCGGCACGGTTGACGTCGACTTGGTGGTCTATTGCTTCGGCTTGTGCGAATAATGAAATCTGGCGGCGGCGATTCGCAGCGGTGCAGCGCCACCCATGATTCGGCAGCCAGCGAGCAGCAGAAGCCCACGGCAAAACGATGAATCATCCTCCGAGGGTGCCTTGGGGGGCTTTTCCGGACGCTATCATTCTGGCCGCCGAGCCAGTGGTCAAGGGACACCCGGAATAGGCCAAGGCGAAGTCCGGCGACATCGGCGCAGCTCGAGTGCTGCTCGCTGAACTGGTCAGTCAAGAAGGACTTGAAGCGGTCAAGTCTCTACTTCCTAGTGGTCCTGGCAGCGTGGCTTGCCCACACTCGTGAGTGCGCACGCTCACGAGCGTGGCGGAATCAATGCGATCCCGGTTGCGTTGGCAACTCTGCTCGGGACACGACTTGGCCTGCCGAGCGAAGCGACCGTCGTTCAGACAAACGTCGTTTCTCATACGGGTGCGAGCGGTTACGGACGCCTCGCTGGTCAAGCCCGCTTTTCCGGAGAGTTGCAACCCGGACGCGAATACGTCTTGGTGGATGACTTTGTCGGTCACGGCGGTACTCTCGCCAACCTACGGGGTTGGATCCATGATGTGGGGGGAAGGCTGTTGGAGCGATCGTGCTCACAGGCAAGAAATATCCTGCTAGACTCAGTCCGTCGAAGGAGCAGTTGGATGCCCTTAGAGAACGACACGGCGTGGAACCTGAGCAATGGTGGCACGACCAGTTTGGTCACTCCTTCGACTGCCTTACTCAATCGGAAGCTCGCTATCTGGAAAAGTCCCCGAATGCTGAAACCATCCGAAATCGACTTGCTGCGGCGAAGCAAGAAGGAGATGGCAGAAGCAATCACGGCGGTTCTCGCAATCGAGGACGAGCGACAATCAGATAGTCGGCAAGCGGCGGCTTTCGGGCAGACAAGCTTCAATGGCAATGGCTCCGCCTTGAGCTTCGCCAATCTGTGCCAATCAAGCGTTGGTGCGAACTTGACCTTGCTCGTGCCGAGCACAGACGATCCGGGCGCAGCCCGGACGGAGGCAAAATGTGCGAAGCCGACAGTTCGGTCAGAACTCAGACCGATCGGAGTCACACAGACGGACGCAATGAAATCCTGTGTGGGGGACTCGCCGAGTGGATGGAACGAGAGAGTCTGAGCGGCCCAAGGGTCTTGACCTGCAAAGTGCACTGGAGTATGTGTCGGTCCGCAGGAGCGACGACAAGATCGTCGGAAAGGCCCTGCGGCGGGTGGTGAACGAGGGTACTCCAGCCGAGATCGCAGGGTTCACAGCAGGGCTAGTCAAATTACTTGGGCAGTCCGAGTCTGCCCGCCGAACTGTCGCTCATCAATCGGGACAATGAGCGATGGGAGGCCACTCACCGAACTCAGCTTCAGGTCGTGATTCCTAACGGGAAATTTCCCGATACGCAACGAGTCGAGAATACCTGAGCGTACGGACCGAGTCTGGGTCTGCGGCCCGGTTCAACGGAATCCCCCCCGGAAGGGCCTTAGTCTTCTCTCCCATTCTTCCAACAATCCGCGCGGCCGCGGTTCTGTAAGTGCCCGAAGGCAAGACTTCCCCTCGGGTGACTCGATCCAGCGTGGCGGGCCGAAAAGACCATCTAGACTCGCAGGCACTATACATTGGAGAGTCGGAGTTGCAGCCGGAAGAAGACGGAATCGATGGGCGAGTCACAAAATGACTAGGAATCTGAAACTGCAGCCATCCGCCGGCACGCATCCCAACCAAGTCGCGAAGGCAAGTCGCCGCGATTCGGGAGCCCACGCCGGTTCTTCTTCTGGTTCGGGGCGGACTGTGACCCGGACCTCCGAGCGGATCGTTCAGGAGACCTCGGTGAAGCGCCGGAATGCCATGGAGATGCTGGCAAATCAGTCGCCGGCCTTACCGCGTCTGGACGAGATCGATTGCAAGGCCGTCGCAGCTAGCGACCGGCAGGACCTCGAAGAGGAAAAGCAAGCGCGATGGGCCATGCGCACGACTGCTCACCAACCCACCGTCGAGATCGAGCGCGAACGGGAATGCTGCCGATGATTCGATTCAAGGTCGGCGACATTGTGGCGGAAGACGCCGAAGCGCTGGTCAACGCGGTGAACTGCGTCGGAGTAATGGGACGCGGGATTGCTCTCCAGTTCAAGCGGGCGTTCCCCGAGAACTTTCGCGCCTACGCCGAAGCCTGCAATCGAGGCGATGTCCGGCCTGGGAACATGTTCGTGTTCGAAACGGGAGCGATCACCAATCCCCGCTACATCATCAACTTTCCGACCAAGCGGCATTGGCGCGGCAGGAGCCGCATTGAGGATGTCGAGGCCGGGTTAAACGCACTGGGCAAGCTGATCCGTGAACGGGGTATCCGCTCAATCGCTGTTCCAGCGCTCGGCAGTGGCCTTGGCGGTCTCGAATGGTCTGCCGTACGTCCCCGCATTGAGGAAGCGCTTGCTCGCTGCGATGACTTGCAGGCCGTAATTTTCGAGCCTAGCGCGCCTTCTGCGGACCGGATGGTGCGCAACCCTCAAGTTCCCAAGATGACCTCGGGCCGAGCCGCGCTAGTCGGGCTGATGCACCGCTATTTGCGGGGCTTGCTTGACCCGTTCGTTACGCTCTTGGAGGTTCACAAGCTCCTTTACTTCATGCAGGCTGCGGGGGAGCCCCTGAGATTGAAATTCACCAAGGCTCCTTACGGACCCTATGCGGAGAACCTGCGTCCTGTCCTGCATGCCATCGAAGGACGCTTCATATTGGGCTACGCCGATGGGGGCGACGCACCCAACAAGCAGTTGGAGATCCTTCCCGGCGCTGTCGAGGATGCTCTTGCGGTTTTGAGTCGCTCACCCAAGACACGAGAGCGCTTTGACAGGGTGGTTGACCTCGTCGACGGGTTCGAATCGTCTTTCGGTCTTGAACTGCTGTCAACAGTGCATTGGACCCTTGAACACGACCGCCCCAAATCCCGTGAGGACCTCATCGAGCAGGTCTACTCATGGAACGACCGCAAGAAACGCTTCTGGCCCCGACAGATCGGGTTGGCAGCGGATGTGCTAGTCCAGAAGGGCTGGAACCGCGATGGCACGAATTGAGTTCGGTGAAACGGAGCAAGGGCAGGTCAAATTCAATCCGTGCTCACAGGCAAGAAACATCCTGCTAGGCTAAGTCCTTCGAAGGAGCACTTGGATGCCCTCAGAGAACGACACGGCGTGGAACTCGAGCAATGGTGGCGCGACCAGTTTGGTCACTCCTTCGACGGCCTTACTCAATCGGAAGCTGGCTATCTGGAAAGGTCCCCGAATGCTGAAACCATCCGAAATCGACTTGCTGCGGCGAAGCAAGAAGGAGATGGCAGAAGCACTCAGGGCGATGGGCGCAATCGAAGCCGAGCGACAATCAGATAGTCGGTAAGCGGCGGCTTCCGGGCTTTCGGGCAGACAAGTTTCAATGGCGATGGCTCCGCCTTGAGCTTGGCCAATCGGTGCTAATCAAGCGATGCCGCGGACTTGACCTTGCACGTGCCGAGCACAGACGGTCCGGGCGCAGCCCAGACGCGGGCGAAATGTGCGAAGCTGACTTTTCGGTCAGAACTCAGACTGATCGGAGTCACACAGACGGACGGAATGAAAATCCCGTATGGGGACTCGCCGAGTGGGTGGAACGAGAGAGTCTGAACGGCCCAAGGGGCTTGACCTGCAGAGTGCACTTGAGTATGTGGCGGTCCGCAAGAGCGACGACAAGATCGTCGGAAAGGCCCTGCGGCGGGTGGTGAACGAGGGTACTCCAGCCGAGCTCGCAGGGTTCACAGCAGGGCTTGTCAAATTACTTGGGCAGTCTGAGTCTGCCCACCCAACTGTCGCGCATCAGTCGGGACACGGAGCGATCGGAGGCCACCCACCGGACTCACCTTCAGATCGTGATTCCTAACGGCGCAATTCCCGATACGCAACGAGTCGAGAATACCCGGGCGTACGGGCCGAGTCTGGGTTTGCGGCCCGGTTCAACAGAATCCCCCAGGAATGGCCTTCGTCTTCTCTCCCATTCTTCTAACAATCCGCGCGGTCGCGGTTCTGTAAGCGCCGAAAGGCAAGACTCCCCCTCGGGCGATTCACCCAGCGTGGGGTGCCGAGAGGACTTTCTAGACTCGACGGTACTATACATTGGAAAGTCGGAGTTGCAGCCGGTAGAGGACGGAATCGATGGGCGAGTCACAAGATGACTAGGAATCTGAAACTGCAGCCATCCGCGAGCACGCATCCCAACCGAGTCGCGAAGGCAAGCCGCCGCGATTCGGGCGCCCACACCGGTTCTTCTTCTGGTTCGGGGCGGACTGTGACCCCGACCTCCGAGCGGATCATCCAGGAGATCTCGGTGAAGCGTCGCAAAGCCATGGAACTGCTGGCGAATCAGTAGCCGGCATTACCGCGTCATTTGGGCCGATCCAGTTCGCGGTCATGAGGAAGCAGTTCGACATGGCGGAACTCCAAGGATCGTAAGCGAGGATGCGATTGAGTCGGCCCTCGCCCGCCCATACCACGGCTATCACCGATATATCCACCAAAGGACGGTCGCGCTGGTGCACCGGATCGCTTCAAATCACGGATTTGCGGATGGCAACAGACGAACGGCTCTCTATTTGGTGGAGTTGCTGGTGCAGAGAAGCGGCTATGAATTCATCGAGAGCCTCGATGCGCCGGTCGATCTGCATTCGGCCCGAACGTTCCGCTCCCTGATGAAGGAACCTATCCAAAGCTGGGTGGGAACCTCTACTATTGCCAAAGCAGCGGACGCGGACAGCGTGGGGCCGCCAAGTGCACACCCGCTGCTACTAGCCAAGAAGCCCGGTCCAGATCGGCCCGTTGCCGATAATCAAATTGTGGTGCAATCGCCCCAGCATTGTGGGGCGCATGATACGAGGCGAGAATTTGTGCGGGTTCGGCTGCATCGCCATCGCTTCCTGAAGGACCGTCATGGCCTGTGACATCGAGTACACAGAAGAGTTCGAGACGTGGTGGAACGATCTGACGGCTAGGGAACAGGACGACATCACGTTCGTCGTAGGGCTGCTCGAGGAGCGGGACACCCGGTTAGGACTCCCGTACTCATCGCAGGTCAAGACTTCGAAGCACGGGCGCATGCGCGAGCTCCGTGTCCAGAGTGCCGGTCGGCCGATCCGGATCTTCTACGCATTCGACCCGAGGCGCACGGTAATCCTTCTGATCGGTGGGCACAAGCTTGAGCAGGACAGGTTCTAGCGAGAATACGTGCGACGGGCCGATTCGGTATATGATGAGTATCTGCTACAGATCCGGCGCGAGGGACTGCTGGCTCCCGAATGAGGAGGATGGTACCGATGAAGCACCGCCCTTTCAGCGAGTTGAAGAAGCACTGGTCGGCCGAGCGCTTGGCAAGGATCGAAACGAGGGTGGGCAGGGCCCTCGCTGAGCTAGATCAGAAAGAGTTTGAACAGACCACGGAGGAGAAACCCTTCCAAGCAGTTACGAGAAAGAGCCCCGCCGCACGCAATCGAGCTGCGCCGACGCGATCACTCTGATAAGCACGTTGCGATAACTTATTCCGTTGAATGAAGCGATCATGTTGTGTTCAGCATGGTTGCTTGCTTGTGCGGAAGGCGCGCTCCACGCCCGCTAGGCTCTTTTGAGCCTCCACCGCAGCCTCCGCCCCATAGGCTGGGTAACCGCGCATGGCGCTCTGGTCTGTCTGTCTTGAGCGCGGCAGAAGCTACTGCCAATGATCAACTTACGCGACCTGCACTGTCGGCGAGGACGTGGCGAGTCGGCAGTCGAAGCTTGAGAGGTGTCCTCGTGGCGCTCAGTACCGACAACTCCTTGCGCAACCAACGACCCCGTGGCACAGACTGGAATCCTCCAAGCAAAAGGCTTGGGTGGGAATCGATTCTTGGCTTGAAATCGAGCGTAAGGGTACAGCTATTGCACGTGAGCGTTCTCGGCGGTAGGCCCAAAGTCAAACGGGTCCGGCAGCGGCAGCCCAAGGCAGAGTCTGGAATAGTGGGTTGGCGGCCCCTCCCCTGATTTGTGCGATTCCATGGTTTGCTACTTGGTGTTCAATCACCCACGGAGAAACTCCAAACTCCGAGGCCAAGCCCCCGATATCGTCTTCATTCAAGATGCCTCGTGGGCGGCGCTCCTCCAAGGCAGTGGAGGGTGCGAGGAACTCAGCTGCGAACGCCCGGCTCCGTTGCTGACGGCTTGAGCGGGAAGACGTCACGAGAGCGTCGGGTTCGGGCGACAGGAGCAACTCTGCCAAGCCGCGGCAAAAGCGGAATCTGCATGACTGGTTCCCGCCGGGACGAAAAGCGAAGCCGGGGAGCCCGTCCTCGTCGCTCGTCACAACCCCCTCGAGAAGCCCAGCACCGTTGAACGCCCGTGATCGGGTCACGCCACCCTCCTCAATGCGAGGCTCTCCGAGGGCTTGGCCCAAGTTTCGCCACGAGCGGAGCGGAGTGCCGTCCAGTCCCAAGCGCGATCTGATTGCCCTTGCGAGAGCGTACCCAACCTCCAAAGGCCGCTGATGCGACCCTTCCCTGACTTCCCGAACGACATCATCTCGGATCGACGTGATCCGGTCTAGGGGCATAGTCTTGGCCTTGCCGACTCTTAGGGCACGTTCGATCGCGGCTAGTTCGATTTCGAGGTTGCCGGTATTGAGAATCGGCAGCGCTTCCTCAAACACCGCCCCTCCGAGTGCCTCTTCGATCCGGAACACGGCTGCCAGAGCGTCTTGGTCGATCGAATAGGGATCCCAGCCCAAGGCTGCGGCAGTCTGGCAAAACCTCTGCTCATCCGCGTCCGCATCCCGAATCGCCTGCCATTCCTCCTGCAGGAGCGTGTCTGTAACGCCTTCAGAAGAGAGTCGGGCAACTACGCTTTCGACAAGGCTGGCGCAAGAGCGACGGAATTCCTCCTTGTCAATCCATTCCCAGCCTTCGCGTTCCAGAGACTCAAGTCGACTCCAGAGGAGCCGAGCGTTCTTCCACGTCAAGTGTGTCCCCGTATCAAGAGACACCACTTGGAGGTCAGGGTAGAGGTAGCCTTCTCGCGAAGCACCTAACGCGTGCCGTTCGCGAAAGGACGACTCGGCGGCACCGCTCCGGTCCGCAGACTCGTGGAGCAAGCACCACCAATTCGTGGCCAGCCATTCCGCAAGGGGGTAGAGCGGCACATGAATGCATTCACGGACTTTGCTGTTCGAGTGATCCACCACTCTGGTCAGGACCGAACGATTGACCCGAATCACTAGAGATGCCCATGTGGCGGATAGTTCTGGCCCCTCTATCCCTTCGGCGACTTGCCAATCGAATTCGAATTCAAGACCCGGCATCAATCCCCTCGAACCCCTCTGCACCTCGCAATGCTGAGTGACCGAGCTCGACTTTGCCCCGAAGCTCGCAACTGGCTCCGGCGTGAACGTATTCCGTAGCCCGCTGACAGAGGGCACAAGGGGGTGGTCAGTCTATTGAGACCACTTCTGGGCGAGTTTCTCAAACTCACAGAACAGCCGCTCTCTTTTTTTCTGCTGCCTCATGGCAACAACAAACGGCTTGGAGTCATTCCATATCTGGACATATGGACCCTTGAACCATTCCAAGTACAGCTCCTCATTGATGATGCCATGCTTGATCCCGACTGCCACAAGCTCAAAGTGATTCAGGAATGAAGTCACATCCACAATCGCCTTGCGGTTATCAGGCTTCTGCCAGCCAGCTGCAAGGGTTAGTAGCTCCCCTGCGTCACACGGAGCGCTGCAAACCTCTCCCGGAGCCGCACCCACTCCGGGTTGTCTGTTTCCCGGCTTGCAATAAAATTCAGGGTGGCTGTCCTAGATGCAATCCCCCTCTGGAGATGCCATGCAACTACGGCTGTGACAAGGAGGACAGATGGTGTGATGAGTGACGACCAGTCCAATTTCAGATTCCTGTGTCTCCTTCCTGTGGAAGCGCTGGACTCATGCTGATTCTATTCATTGGATACTCCATCTTGAAATTCACTCTCAGCCTATCTCCGGCTGGTTGGTTTCAGTGTATAGACCATGGCAGCTTGTGTCAATGTGTGTCAATACTTGCCAACTCTTGAACAGGAGCACAGTGGGCCTTGGCCTGACTTCCTTCGAGAATCGGCAACATGTTGCTCTTAGAAACGAATCTGAACCGGCATATCGGCAACTCGCCCTAAAGCATCAAGCGCCCCGAGTATGCGGAAAGCGCTCTCCGTTCTCCACGGGATCTTGCAGGGAACTATGAAGACTGGACGCCGGGCACAATCAACGCCCGCCAACGGGAGCTGGCGAGGACAGCCACATCGATCTGGCGGGTCTCGCAGCTAAGTTAGGCCAACCTTACGGCTCGGTACTCGGACTTGATAGTCAGCGTGTCCACGGTCCAAGGCTTGGCCCAGCTGACTCTGACTGCGACCAACAAGCGTGCGGCTGGACAGCACGACGGCTGTGTCAGCGTACCGGGCGACGCAGCACGGTCTTCAACTTCCCCGGCACCGTGCGCCTCGGATCCGACAGATACACATCGTGGTGCTTGCCGGCCAGCTCAAGTCCATTCGATTCCGCGAATGATTGCATGGTAGAGATCGCCCCTCCCATGGAGTCGTACGGACCGATGTGCAGGCACTGCACGGCTCGGCGCTCTTCTAGTTGTTCTGTTCTCATGTTCCGATGGGCGGTCGTGATCTTCCCCTTCTTGTCCAACTCGCCCAAGGCGTCCGCGATATCTTCCTCGGAGACATGATCAGGCTGGATGAGCATAAGCGTCCACTGCCACTCATCTCTGCGGTTCTCGTCGAACGCAGACTCGTCATCCGCCCACCACAGCGCTTCAAGTGGCGGCACGACGAAGTCGGCCCGCCCCGCGGCCTTCAAGCGAAACTTGGTCGTGTACGCCGTCGAATACAAGGCGCCAATCGCGTCTTGAAAGGCCTCCCCCTGCGGTGACCCCTCACCGTCGATCATGAGGTATCGAAACTGCGGCACTTCGACCAAGTGCGCTTCGCGCTTCGGAGCGAACAGCTGCCTGTACTGTTTCTTGATGTCGATCTTCCCCGCCATCGTTTTCTCGTATCTCCCAGCCTACCTGCACCCGCGTCCCCAGCCATTCAAAGCGCCTCTTGGGCCGGACACCAGCAGTAGGCATGGATGACCATTGCAGCCGGCGCGCGGGCGTGGGCGCGTTGGTCGGCAGTCGTGTCTATGCGACACCTGGTGCTGGTTCTAGGCGTGAGGCTGCTCTGCTCACAACAGCAGCAGTGATCATTCCGATCGTCGAGATTCCGCACAGCAGCAAGAAGAAGTACTGGTAGCCCGCGACGCCCGGAAAGTTGTCCAGCAACCGGCCCGCGATCGGCCCGATGAAGATGTCCGGCGTATACCCGATCAGCGAAATCAAGCCGACGGCAACCCCGGTCACCGTGTGGGGCACGCGGGTCTGCTCGAGCAGGGCGAAGTAGAGGCCCCGCAACCCGTAGACGCCGAAATACGTGATCACGAGGTTGGTGTACACGATTGCCAGGACTTCCGGGCTCGCGTCGAGGAGATCTAAGATAGCCCAGCAGCCCGCCAAGGCTCCGAACGAGATCCACACCAAGCGCGCGATCCCGAACCTATCCCCCAGCAGGCCCGCCCCCAGTGCAGCAACGAGGCGGAGGTAGCCCGCATTGGCCGTGAAGCCCGCCGCATCAGCTTCGTTCATGCCGAGGACGTCGTAGGCGTACCCGGAATAGTAGTCAAGCCCTTTGTAACCTGAATACGCGCAGGTCACGATGACCGCTGTCAGCCAGACCGGGCGCATCCCGAACACAGTTCGTATCGCCGGCCAAGTGTTCGGGCTAGGCTCGAGTTCTTCAGCCGAGGAATCAGGGATGCACACCCAAGCGACAATTCCCGCTGCTAGGGTGGCGAGCGTGTATTGGAGAATGACTGTCTGCAGTGCGCCCGCCCGAGTCGCTGCGTCGGCCAGCGCCGGGTCACCGCCGAGGCCGGCCCGCAGGAGCATCACGCCGAGGCTTGCGAAACACGCTGCCACAAGGCCTCGCCCCCCGTCCAGCCAGCCGAAACCTCGCCCTTGCGAGACCGTTCCACCCCACGATCTGGTCGCCCTGATCAGGGCCCCCCAGTACAGGAAAACGGAGGTGACGCCCCAGAACGCATAGAGAAACGAGAGGCCTCCGAACCCGGGGAACGACATCAAGTACACGCCGCCAGCGGCGGTTGTGGCCAGCGACAGGGTCATGAGCTTGCGCGCCGAAAAATGGTCGGCCAGGACTCCGCCCGGGAAATACCCGATCATGGCCAGGACGCCGTAGAAGACGAAGGCGTCCCCAAGGTCGGCATTGGAAAGCCCGAACACTTCAAGGACCGTCGGCCGGTAGTACCGCGGCAGGTGATAGGGCAGGCTGAAGATCATCTCGCCGCCGAACACAAGTGCGAACATGGCGAGGAAGCGCGAGCGGAATCCGGACGTAGGCGGTGTCGGCATTAGAAGGGGTGGATTGCTGTGGACACGTCCTGCTTGGTCACGACACACCACCAGCGAGACTAGAAGCCCTCAGATCCCTTGCGGCCCGACGCCTTACCATTGTCCACTAGCAAGGGCGTCTTGCCAGATGTGAGTGACCGGTCCGACCGCAGCGAGGCGGTCTCCCTCCAGACGGTGCTGGAATGGAGCAAGCGCGATACAGAGCTTCGCGGGGCGCGCAATCGAGCGGCTACACAGCCGCAACGACGCCAGAGGCACTGATTCGGCGCGGGTCCGGCGACTGCACGCGATCCTGTCCGCGCTGGACGGCCCGGATGTCCGCGCCGTCCGGTACGAGAACTATCAGCACTAGGGGGTGCGCACGACAGAGATACCTGCGAGACAGGACGCGGCCATGCGCCATGACCCGCCGCATCCCGGATGGGCTATTGCGGATGGCTGCATCGGCCCGGAGGCGGCTCGGCATGGCGGCGAGCCCCATCCGGCATCTTCACCCTGTGGTACTGGCGCCGCCGCTGGCCGTAACGCTCGCGATCTGGCTCCCCGACGCTCGGTGCGAGAGGCCTGCCCGGCGCTCCTACGCCCGGTAACGCACGGGATAATCGGTCCCGAGTGCATCGTTGAGGATCTGCGCAACCGGCGCGGGCCAAGCATCCGGTCCCGGCTTGGCGTCCTTGTCGAAGGGGTCGTAGCCGGCGATGTCTTCTAGGGCGTAAGGGCATTCCGCGGGAAGTTGGGACCCATAGCCTCGCCGCAGCTGGCGCTCGTGCGCAGCATTCTCGGGACTGCGGTGCTCGGCCAGCTTTCTCACGGCAATCTCCCGCCCCCGCCGCCAGGCGCCGTCCAGCATCTCGGCCAGCTCCCCCTTCATGCCGGGGTTCTCGGAGAGCTTGACGTGCATCTCTCCCCGCCAATCCTCGACCTCTTTCCGCCAGTGGTTGAGGCCCGGGCTCTTCGGCGAGTGATGGATCTTCAGCAGGTGCGAGATCACATTTGCGCAGTACGAGCTCCACGCGCTCCTTTCACTCCGCCCCAAGCTCTCGACCTCCTCGATCAGGTTGTCCCAGTCGATCGCGCTGCTGTCCCGCCGCCTCAAGGCCCCGGCCTGCTCCTGCGTCCAGCTCCAGAAGTCCCTGGCGTAGAGGCCGTTCTCCCGTGCGTCGTCCACGGCTTCGGAGGCCAAGTCTCGCACCGACATCGCCGCCATGCCTGCATTGTAGGCGATCAGGCTCTCCCTTGCGTGATGCTGGAGCCCGGCAGCATTTGGACGCCTATCGTGTCCACGCTGCCGCTTTCCGCGCCGCCTGGCGGTGCAACGACGAGGCCCGCCCAGCAGTCGCAGGCTCCACGGGCAGACTCTTCATCGCCACGGTAGGCCTCGGCAGGGTCTCGTGCGCTTGATGGCGATCGGTTCTCCCCGGGGAGGCTCGATAGGCGCTCCGCCACGGGGATTTCGCACCGACACGTCGTCCCCGCCTTCGCGTTCTCCGCAACGGCTTGTATGGCTGGCAGGGCCAGCCTTGGTTGGTGGATCCCGGAACACCTTGCCAAGAAGCTGATCCCCGCCCGCATCCGGTCCCTGTGCGGATGCTGTCACGCTGCTCAGCTCTGTACAAACGCGGTCGTCTTGCTGGGCCGAAAGGATTGCAGAGCGGACAGAGTCAAAGGCCGATGCGGTCTCACGGGTCAGACCTACAACTGTTCCACGACGAGACCCGCCACACGCTGAAAGTGCGCTTCGCCGGAAGGCCCCACCAGCACCGGGAAGTCCAGATGCAGAGCAGTCGCAGCAACAGCTAGGTCGTTCGCCAGAATGGGTTCGCCAGAACGCCGAAGCTTGGCAAAGGCCCGCGTCGAGTGGCGGGCAATGGAGACATTCAAATCGATCACCGGTATACGCGCCACGAGAGCGTCGATTCGAGCGCGACGCATTGCTGCTTGTGCTTCGGTGCCGGCGACATGTATCCCAACGAGTAACTCCGCATAGACAGCAGCTGGCAGCATGGCGCTCTCGTCAGCCAGCCGTCCCAGCAGACGGTTCCAGGTCAATGGGGTGCCCTAAGCGTCGGTTTCGCGACGACGCACGGCGGCCACGAGCGCACTCGCATCGACTACGACTCCCATCGGTCACTCGGAGGTCTGTCGGATGAGTTGATCGCTTCTAGGTCGTCGGCGAGCGCCGGGTCGCTAGCGCCACCGTCACACCAAATGCTGAGAGCTTCTCCAAGAGTGGCGCCTTTAGTCTCGTCTCCGATCGGCACGACCCGTGCCACGGGTCTTCCGTGCCGGCTGACGACGAACGAGTCTCGGCGATAGCGCACCTTGGACAGAACATCTCCGAGGTTGCGGGCGAGGTCCGTAGCTCGAATCGTATGTTCCATGATTGTGCACTTTACAGAATCACACGCGTCGCCTGTGTAGGCGCTTGTAGGAATTTGATCCAAGAGGCAGGCCGTGCGGTAAAGGCGTTCTACAGCCCCCGCCCGTGAGCAAGTCTTGGAGACTATCCCACGTCCAGCTAAGGCCCGTTTGACGCCCGTTGGCAACCGCGTACTACGCTTGCCTTCAGGGGCTCTTGTTGGACGCATGCTGGCTGGATAAGCCCGGCGTCTCGACTGAGTCGCGGGACCCCGAGTGCCAGCGCAAAGCCCTCGCCTCGCGGCTAGGCGTGTCCCCGCCGACATCGAACAGCTGGTTCCCCTCCTGTAATCCCAGGCCTTCGACCACTGCAATGGCAGCTCGTGCTGGAGCGATCTTGGCCGAGCTTCTTCGCGAGTCGGCCGCGCAGAGGGCCATGTGCCTAACCCTGGGCGCTCCACCGGCTGGCGTTGAGGACCAACTCTGCAAGCTTCCCCCGGCGCATGCAGCGTGATCAGCACAGGCCAGCCAGCCATGGCTGCGCGATCGGGCGTTGCGCTGCCTAGGCTAGTCGACGAAGTAGCCTGCACCGACGAGAATCGGAATGCCGTAGGCTGTGACCCGCTGGACGATCGAGACCTTGCGCCCGACCCTGCCGGTCGCCGGGTTGATGGTGCTGTAGTACAGGAAGACCTCGCCGAACGCATCCCCGATGGCAGCCACGTCGCGACCCAAGAAAGGGTCCCCGCCCAAGCCGCCTCGGGTCCATTCCGCAAGGCTCACTCCGTTCACGGCCAGCCCGCGGCCGGTGAATACGTGGTTGCCGGCCAGATCCACTCCGAACACGTAGACCGAGCCTGACTTCCAGCGCTCGTCGGTTCGAAACATCTGTGTCGCGAAGTACCCCTTGGCCTCGACCTGCAGTGCTGCGCAGCGTACGAATTCCCTCAGCTTGGCCTCGGAAGGCTCGGCGGACAGCCCCGCGGCATTGACCTCCTCCCTCTCGCAAGCCCCGGGGAAGTCGCGCCGATACACGCCGGAGCCGATGTAGGCCGGAGTCCCGTTCCAATCGACTGGCAGGATGTACGACGCCTTCGGGGCGGGGGTCCCGGTGACGGGATTCCTGAACGTGTAGTAGTACCAGCCGCCGCCGTACTCCTCGATCAAGCGCACTGCCGTCGGCTGGCGATCAGCCCCGAAGCTGTCCGTGCGGTCGAACGTCGTCCAGTGTTCCCGGGATGGGCTCGGAGGGAACAGGAGCGACCTGGCCTTGGTCCCGTCAGGAATCAGCTCCACGCCAAAAATATAGGTTGGGCCGCTCTTCCAACGCGGATCGTTGTGGAAAGCTTCGTAGGCCGCATCGATGCCCACCTCATGGATCAATTCGTGGGCACAGTGCACAAACGCCTCCACGTCTGCTTCTGTCTTCACTGCGCTAGCTGCGATGCTGCGCTCCGCGCAGGCAGCTCCGGAGTGAGCCGGAGCGACTAGCAGGGCGGTACAGAAGATAACAGCCTTAATGACTAAGGAAGCACTACGGAAAGCTCTCATTTCTCGAACATACCAGAATGTGAACCGACTCCGAATCCGGGAACGCAGGGTCGCGTTCATCGAGAGTCTATCTGCGGCGGGAGAGGCTCCCCCATGCACCTGACCGACGTCCGACGGCGCTGTGTGTAGTCCGAGCGCCACGGCGAGGGCGGCCTGACGGAGTACTCTCGTATATAATCCTCTATAGAATAGTGACACTATGGGCATAGACGAGGGCGGACCGCAGTCTAACGGCTGCAAGTGCTTGCCGTCGGCGTGGCATGGGCGGCTCTGAACGGGAGGATCTTGTGCAAAGTTCAGCGGAAGTGACACCGGGCGGGCCACACCGCATCCTCGTGGTCGACGACGAGCCCGATCTGGAGCAACTGGTCAGGCAGCGGATGCGGCGCGAGATCCGCTCCGGGCAATACGTGATGGAGTTTGCCCACAACGGCCTGGAAGCGCTGGACAAGCTGGACCGGCAGGATCGTTTCGACATCGTGCTGTCGGACATCAACATGCCCCAGATGGACGGACTGGAGTTGCTGCAACGGATTCCGAGCGTCGATCCGGACGTGCGCGCCGTGGTCGTCTCCGCCTATGGGGACATGAAGAACATCCGCACGGCGATGAATCGGGGGGCGTTCGACTTTGTCACCAAGCCGATCGATTTCGGCGACTTGCGTGTGACGATCGACCGCACCTTGGAAAACTCGGTGGTCTGGAAGCAGGCGATGGAGTCTCGCGACCAGCTGGCGGTGTTAGAGAGCGAACTCGACGTGGCCCGCCGGATGCAGGCCTCGATCCTGCCGACCGAGTTCCCGAGGGAGGACAGCTTCGAGGTCCACGCCAACATGCAACCGGCCCAAGCGGTGGGCGGGGACTTTTATGACGTGCAGGTGCTGCCCGATGGCCTCGTGGGCATGGCCATCGCCGACGTGTCGGGCAAGGGTGTGCCGGCAGCATTGTTCATGATGTCGAGTCGGACGCTGCTCAAGGGGGCGGCGATCGGATCGAGCGATCCGGCGGCGGTGCTGACGACGGTCAACGGCGTGCTCAGCGATGACAACGCCGAGATGATGTTCGTGACGGTGCTGTACGCCGTGTTCGACCCCGAGACGCGCACTTACACCTATGCCAGCGGCGGCCACGACAGCCCGTTGGTGGTGCATGCCGATGGCTCCGCGGAACTGTTGCCGAACACCGGGGGGGTCGCGCTGGGCGTGATGCCGGGAATCGAGTATCGGACGCATTCGGTGACGCTCGAGGAAGGCGATACGGTGCTGCTGTATACGGACGGGGTGACCGAAGCGCAGAAGAGCGACGGGGAGCAGTTCGGCCTGCAGCGGTTGCACGATACCTTCAGCGATCAGGCGCCGCAAGGGGCGGAGACGGCCACCGCCGGGGTATTCCAAGCGGTACACGGGTTTGCGGGAGATGAACCGCAGTTCGACGACATCACATGCCTAGCACTCAGCCAGCGGGGTTAGGCAGCGATGGGGGACCGGCTCAGCCTGAACTTGGAGTCCAGCCTCGAGGCGCTGGGTCAGATTGAGCGGGCGGTCGCAGAGTTCGGAGCCGAGCATGAATGGCCCGACGACCTCTTGTTCCATGTGCAGCTGACGCTGGACGAATTGGCGACCAACGTGATCAATCACGGGTATGGAGCGAGCGGACACAGCTTTCAGATCACGGTCAAGTCGAATCCGGAGGCAGTGCAGATCGAGCTGGTCGATGAAGCGCGCCCGTTCGATCCGCTGCAGAATGCCCCGCAACCGGCCATCGATGCCGGTGTGCATGAGCGGAAGGTGGGTGGACTGGGCGTGTATATCGTGAAGGAGCTGATGGACGAGCTGGAGTACAGGCGCGAGGATGGCAAGAACTGCCTGACGCTCGTGAAGAAGCGCTGATCGTCCCGACAGATCGCTGCGTGTCACCTTCGAGCAGATCGCCTTGGACGTCGGTACGGCCGGCTATCGTTCGGCCCTGTTGAACCGCCGCGACGAGCCCGCTTGGAACGACTGAGCCGCTCCCGCCCTCCGGAGCGGCGGAATCACACTGATTGCTCAGAACCTCGAATCGATTCCGCCAAGTGCCGGGTCCTCGATTCAGCCATCGGCAAGTCGGTCGGGTCCGCGGCACGTCAGCCGCTGAACGCTGCGACAGCTTCCTTCCTGGTCTTATGGATCGAGACGACTTCGTCAACACCGATCGCGAACAACTTGCGGATATGTGGTTCAATCTCGCACAAGCCGAACCCTACTGCCCGTTGCTCGAGATTCTTGGCGGTTAGCAGAATCGCACGCAGCCCGGCGCTGCCGATGTACTTGAGCAGTTCGAAGTCAACCACCAAGGCACGGTCACCCTCTTGAACGATATCGCAGAGTGCGCGCTCGAATGCTTGAGCATTGTCTCCATCTACGCGAGCACAGCAGGTAGCGATCACTATGCCGTGTGTTCGCTCGAAGTGTAACTGCATGCTAAGTGTCCCAATAGCCTCTTCCACTATGCGATTGACAGCCCCATGCTGACTTTTCCATCAACAGCGTGCCGTAAGCATACCACTCAAGCGGAGGCTTCCGTGGCCGAGTCTGCGGCACTCAGCCCGGGCCGCGCGAACGACCACCCCGCCGCCGAGGGAACCCCGCACGGCGTCGCGCTGACATCTCCTTGCGTTCTAGTCAGCATCGAGGCCATCGTGTTAAATTAGGATGAACGCAAAGGAAACGACCATATTGGTTTCATTAATATCGACCTGTGAGTGTGTGAACGGATACTGGGGGCGGCGCGATCCGCCGCGCGCCGCTGCCGCGAGGGTAGAGCCTTGACCGGATCCGACGACCTCCGCCGGGAAAACCGGTCGCTGCGCGAGCGCATCTCCACCCTCAACGCGGCCATCCTGAAGATCAACACCAGCCTCGACCTCGACACCGTGCTGCGCGAGACGGTGGCTAGCGCGCGCGGGCTCACCGGCGCCCGGTATGGCGTCATCGCGACCGTCGACGAGGCGGGCGCTCCCCGGGACTTCGTCTTCTCCGGCTTCAGCGCCGAGGGGGAGCGGGATCTGATGTGCTGGCCCGGCAGCCTCCGCCTGTTCGAGCACCTGCGCGAGCTGCCGGGCCCGCTCCGGCTGGCCGACTTGGCGGGCTACGTGCGCGCGCTCGGCATCGCGCCCGCCCCCACCTTCTCGCGGACATTCCAGGGTACGCCGATGCGCCACCGGGGCGAGGACATCGGCAACTTCTTCCTGGCCGAGAAGGCGGACGGCGGGGAGTTTTCCGCCGACGATGAAGAGCTGCTGGTGTTGTTCGCGTCGCAGGCCGCGGCCGCGATCACCAACGCCCGCGCGCATCGCAGCGAGCAGCGCGCGCGGGCCGACCTCGAGACCCTGGTCGAGACCTCGCCGGTCGGGGTGGTGGTGTTCGACGCTGGCAGCGGCCGGCCGGTGTGGTTCAACCGCGAGGCGCGGCGCATCGTGGAGGGCCTGCGAGCGCCCGGGCACGCTCTCGAGCAACTGCTAGATGTGATCTCCTGCCGCCGTGCCGACGGCCGCGAAGTGTCCTTGGCCGAGATCCCCATCGCGCGGCAGCTCAGCGCCGGCGAGACAGTGCGCTCCGAGGAGATGGTGCTGTCGGTGCCGGACGGGCGCAGCGTTCGGACGCTGGTCAACGCCACGCCGATCCTAGCCGAGGGGGAGGGGGTCCGCTCGGTGGTGGTGACCATGCAGGATCTGGCGCCGCTGGACGAGATCGAGCGCATGCGGGCCGACTTCTTGGGCCTGGTGAGCCACGAGTTGCGCGTGCCGCTGGCGTCCATCCGGGGCTCGGCGCACACGCTGCTGAAGGACGGGGAGGAACTCGAGGCGGCCGAGATGCGCGAGTTCCACCGCATCATCGAGGAGCAGGCCGGCCAGATGCGCAGCCTGATCGGCGACCTGCTGGACGCGGGGCGCATTGACGCGGGTACGCTCTCGGTCGCTCCCGAGCCATCGGAGCTGGCCAGCCTCGTGGAGCGGGCGCGGAACACCTTCGTGGGCGGCGGCGGCCGGCACGCCGTGCTCGTGGACCTGCCGGCCGGCCTGCCCGCCGTGTTGGCCGACCGGCGGCGCGTCGTGCAGGTGCTCAACAACCTCTTCGCCAACGCCGCCAGGCACGCCCCGGAATCGTCGCCGGTCCGGGTTGCGGCGGTGCATGAGGGCGCGAGCGTCGCGGTCTCGGTCTCCGACGAGGGGCAGGGGGTGACGCCGGAGCTGCTTCCGCATCTGTTCCGCAAGCACGCCGACGCCGGCTCACGGGCCCCTGCCGGTCACGGCTTGGGCCTGGCGATCTGCAAGGGGCTGGTGGAGGCCCACGGCGGTCGGATCCGAGCGGAGAGCGCGGGTGCCGGCCACGGAACGACGATCACCTTCACGCTGCCTGCGGCCGGCGGGCCGCCAGAGGGCGCTGCCGAGGGCCCCCGGGCGGCCTCGCAGCCGGGCGATCCGGCGCGCATCCTGGTGGTGGACGACGACCCGCAGACGCTGCGCTTCGTGCGCGACGCGCTTTCGGACGCGGGCTACGCCCCGCTTGTGACGGGCGAGCCCAAGGAACTGCCGCAGATCCTCCGCACCGAGCGGCCCCGGCTGGTGCTGCTCGACCTGATGCTGCCCGACGCCGACGGCATCGAGTTGATGCGGCGGATCCCCGAGCTCTCCGACCAGCCGGTCATCTTCATCTCCGTCTACGGCCGCGACGAGACGGTCGCCAAGGCTCTCGAAGCGGGCGCGGCCGACTACATCGTCAAGCCGTTCTCGCCCACCGAGCTGGTAGCCCGCATCCGGGCGGCGCTGCGCCGGCACGAGCAGCCTGAGGCGTTCGTGCTTGGTGAACTCGCCATCGACTACGAGCGGCGCCGGGTAACGGTCGGCGGGGACGCCGTCGAGCTCACCGCCACCGAGTACGAGCTCCTGCGCGTGCTCTCGCTCCGCGCGGGACGGGTCGTGCCCTTCGACACGCTGCTGAGCCGGGTCTGGGCCGGTAGCGAGGACGTGCAGCCGAACACGGTGCGCGTTTTCGTCAGAAGCCTCCGCCACAAGCTCGGCGACGACGCGACCAGCCCCGCCTACATCTTCAACGAGCGCGGGGTCGGCTACCGCATGCCCGGACCGGGCGACCCGTAGGTCCGCCCCCACGGCTGAACGAGAGCCGACCGGAAACGGCACCCGTGTCAGGCAGCTGGCCCCCGCTCCGCCCGCTTCGGTGCCGCCATCCCCTGCGCCGCTTGCACCAGTTCGGCGGACTGGCACGCGCTCATGGCCCATCCCACGACCGTGCGGCCGAACACCTCCAGCACAGTTGCCAACTAAACAAACCCTGTCAGGGTTGGCAGTTACGTGATGTCCGCCACCCACGACCGATCCCGTTCCGAGGCTGTGAAATGACGCGGTATCCGGTCCCCAGCACGAGGGATCCGGCATAGCTGCGATTCATGGCTTGGGCCAGCGGAATGCCTGCACGCCGCGCCTCAAGTGTCATTGCGTACTCCTTGTCGGAGACCACGAAAAGCCTCGGCATCCCGCCCTGCCGCCTGATGACGTCGGCCATTCTCGGACGATTTCTCCCTCCGACCGCCTCAGCCGGCCACAGGGCGTGATCCGCAGGAGGTAGGAATAGATCGCTCAGCAGTCCTGGATTGGTGTGCCGTTGCACCCAGATTCGTTGCGCGACGCCCAGACGCTCCACCTCGGCGGCCACAGGGTGGTGGGAGAGCATGAAGGGAAGCGCCCGGTCTGGCGCTCCCTCGCGGGCTGACGCCTGCTTTCGCTCTTGCCAATCGAGGCGAAGCTTGGATGCAGGCGTGACCGACGCCGGCTTCTCCGCTCTGGGGCGCTCGAGCCGCACATCGCTGAACAGGCTCTCGTCATCGAGAGCGATCCTCACTTCGTACGGCCCGTTCGTTTCGGAGTGGCCCCCGAAGCGTTCCCCCAAGACCTTTGGGATCAATCGATCGCGGATGTAGTCCCGGTCCAACTGCAAGACCAGATATCCCGTAACCGCAGGCCAATCCTGCCTTGATCGCGCACTCTGCACATGCGCAACCATGGGACGGCACAGCGCCATTGCCTCGGGGATGTACATCGAAGTGCCAGTCCATCTCGCCTTGACCCCCCGGCCGCCTCGGAATCCGTGTTTCTGGATGTAGGTGCGAACCTGAGCGAGGTCCTTGTCCCACGCCACCTCCCGGAAGCCGCCGCGCCCCGCTCCAACCTCCGAAAGCCGGCCCGTTCCTCCCTCGCCGAAGTCAAAGATGAGCACGCGGGCGACCGCTGGCCCCTCCCATGCAAGCTCATGCCACAAGTAGTAGATTTGCTTGTAGTAGTCCGGCCGGCTGGCCAAATCCAGCCCGGCGTTGGACCTGAAGGCTGCCAGCAGGGCCCAGACCTTTGTCTCGAGATCCGCGATCACGCCTTCCAGGGATTCTTCCAGCGATTCCGTCGCGAGCACCCGCTGCGAGTGGTTGACCTGACGTATCCACCGGAACTGCATCGCGCCGACGAGCACTAGGAGCAAGGTGCTGGCGGAAATCCAGAGCGCCAGATGGCGCCGGGATGTCGCGCTCATTGCGGCGGCGATTCGAGATCCGGAACGGACGCGCCCCCAGCGGTGCACGAAGCCTCTGAGCACGCCGAATCCTCTCACCGCGTGCGCCTAGCCAAACGGTCCTAGCCAGGCTGCGAGACTCACAGCACCGGATGCGGTCTGGCGGAAGAGCCAGACGGAGAAACCTGAAGCGGCTGTGCGTCTGGGATCGGCTGGACTTGCACTCAGCCCTGAACCTGCGCGCCCCGTTCCTCTCGGTGGTGCAAAGCGTGCGCTCGGAAGCACTTGCCAGACAACCACCCAGCGCGAGAGCGCAAGCAATGGGGTCCTGCGTGATAGCCGCGGTGACTTGGATGCGACGACCCGTCGCTGGCGGTTCCCCGGCAGCGCTGCGTGCCGTCCCGAAAAGGAGTTCGTGATCCAGGTTGAAATCCCTGCCCGTGGGTGGCCCTGAATCCGATTCGAGGCAGGGAAGGACGGCACAGCGCGGTCAGCACCCATGTCCCGGATCCGAACTCAGCAAGACTCACCAATCGCGTACAGTGCGCTGCTATGGCGCTCGAGACTGCGCTTGCAAGACACCCGGAAGAGCCACCCGTGCCGGAGAGAGGGCAAGGCTCAGGGGGTGTGGTGCGCACGTCTGAGGCTGGCTGCGATGGCATGAATGGGGACCCATAGCAATCACCCTTGCGAATTGTGTACAAGAAATTAACGGATTTTACATAATACGCACGAAAGCGGTTTTTGACATGGTTCTTAACATGGTGTGAGTCTTCTGCTAGAAAACGGGCGTGAATGCCCGTTCGCCCGTGTCCGGTAGCGCGTGAAGTAGCCACGCGAGGCTCGCGGGGTAGCGCGTCGTACCGAGATCAGTTCCTTCGGAGTCTCAGCGAAGGTCGAAACCTGCCTGCAGGTCCAAGGGCTGCCTCCCGCCGAGTCGGTAAGGGCGGTCTGGTGTGTGCGTGGTTTGTAGGAGCAAGCCGCGTCAAGTGGCTTTGTCAGGCCAGGACCTATTCGCTGCGGAACTCCGGCCTCTCCCAGTCCGCGATTTCGTCGAAGCTATCCGCGTCCGGGATGTCTTGGCGAGCCAACGCGGACTTCCTATACGCCTCGCGACGGTGAAGCACTCGCGTGACTGAAATACCTTCTTCTTCCGTGTCTGTCTCTTCGTAGCGATACCTCACTCGCCAATCACCCACCCTGAGTCTGTACTGAGGCGACGCGAAGCCCCTCACCCGCTCTACGTCTCCCTGTCCAGAGACAGCCAATCTCTCTACCGCGCGCTCGACCCGGTCAGAGTCTCGTCTTGACAGCTTCCTAAGGTCCGATCGTGCCTGTCTCGACCAAGCGATGCTCCGGGCCATGAGCAGCTCACTCTAGGCGGAATTCTCGCTTGATCTCCTCATGCGGGATCCCCTGGCCACCGTTTTGCTTGAACCATTCTTCGGCCTCCGCTACCAACCGCGCTTCTTCCTCGGTTTCCGGCTCGTCCGATTCCGGGGCATTGCGGCACGCAGCAGCAAGGGGGCTCGGGTAGGTGGCGAGAAATCTCTTCAAGCCTGCGACTTGTCTGTCAGTCATCCGATCAATCTCTTCGTGAACTTCCTTGCGAATTTCAGACATTTCGCCTTCTCCCGCGTCCTTCACTATAGGCCTGCGTCTAGTGGCTATCCCGATCTCGGTGTGAGCTGGGCCCCCGCCCATACGCTCGGATAATAACAAGAGACCGCCTCGAACTGCTCCTTGACGAAGGCAGCGCATTTCTTGCAATCAGTTGCGAATAAGGTCGGTTGCGATCATCAGGTACCATCCGAGCCGGTCGCCCGGCCGAACAAGTCCATCGATTGGGACGACGAGGCTGCGCAGGTGCAGCCAAGCGCTCGGCGTCAACGTCGCTCGTAGGCGTGGTACACGTATTGCCGCACCATCCGCTGCGTGTTGAAGAACGAGCCGTTCAGCGAGATCGCCCCGCGCATCACGGCTGCGTAGGCGTTGCGTTGCTCGTAGAACAGCGGCAGCACCACCCGCTCCAGTTTGTCGTACAGGGCGTGGGCGACGCTCGCCCGATCATCGAGCGCACCCCGGTAGTTCGCCGCCGACCAGCCGGTCACTCCTTCGACATGGCCTTCGAGCCACCAGCCATCCAGCACGCTCAGGCTCGGCACGCCGTTCAGGGCCGCCTTCATGCCGCTGGTCCCGGACGCTTCGCGGGTCTTCTCCGGCGAGTTCAGCCACAAGTCCGACCCGCTAGTAAAGATCCGGCCCAGGTCCATCTCGTAGTTCTCCAGGTAGACGATCTTGACCAGTCCCTCCAGGGCGCGAGCCGCTTCGTGGACATCTTGGATCGTGCCCTTGCCTCCCTCGTCGCGCGGGTGCGCCTTGCCGCCGAACACGAGTTGGAACTGCCCGACATTCCGGGCGATCCAGCGCAGCCGATCCAAGTTCTGAAACAGCACGTCGCCGCGCTTGTAAGGTGTCGCCCGCCGGGCGAAGCCGATCGTGAAGGTCTCCTCGTCCAGCACCTCGCCCGTGCGGTCGCGCACGGTCCTGATCAGCGCCAGCTTCGATTCCTGGTGCGCCGTGATGATCTCGTCGACGGGAATGTCGCTGGCGTAGCGCAAGTAGATGCTGTCCTTGCGCCACTCCGGGATGTGGCGGTCGAAGAGATCGCCTATTGCCGGGGCCGCCCAGGTAACCGGGTGGATGCCGTTGGTCACGCCGCGGACGCGGTAGCCGGGGAACATCCGCTGGGAAACGGCTTGATGGATCTTTGCGACGCCGTTGGCGTAGCGCGAGCACTCGAAAGCGAGCTTCGTCATGTTGAGCGCGTCGCCGTCGAGCAGCTGGGCGGCCGCCAGCAGGTCTGTTCTGGGCTTGCCAAGGACCTGCTCCACCAGCGGTCGGTGGAAGCGATCGTGCCCGGCCGGGACCGGCGTGTGCGTGGTAAACACGCACCTGTCCCGAATCGTCGCCAGATCCGCTTTCGTGGGGCGCTTGCCCCGCCGGGACTCGATTTGGTCCTCCAGCAGCGACAGGCCCAGCAGGGACGAGTGCCCCTCGTTCATGTGGTAGACCTCGATACCGCCGTGGCCCAGCGCGGCCAGGATCCTCTGGCCAGCGATGCCGAGGATCGCCTCCTGGCAGAGTCTGTAGCGGTCATCGCCGCCGTAGAGATAGTGCGTCAGAGCGCGATCCGCTTCGCAATTCTCGTCAAGGTCGCTGTCCAGCAGGTACACCGGGACGCTGTGGCCGGTAACGCCGGTAATGATGAAGCGCCAGCAGCCGATGGTGACGTCGCGGCCCTCGATCTCGATCGAGACCTTGGCATCCATACGGTCCAGCACGCCCTCCGGCGCCCACTCGACAGGGTGCTCGGCTTGCTGCCCTGCAATGCTGATGGACTGGCGGAAGTAGCCCTTGCGGTACAGGAGCGTCACCCCGATCATCGGAATGCGCAGGTCGGCCGCGGAACGAAGGGTGTCCCCTGCGAGCACGCCCAGGCCGCCCGAATACGTCGGGATGGCCGTGTCCAGCCCGATCTCCATGGAGAAGTAGGCTACGCCCGCTAGGCCGCTGCGCGACCCTGCCGCCGAATCGGGGTCAGTCGGTATCTCAGCCATGGTGTCGAGCGCTCGCGGCGCGCACGGACGCGCGCGACGGCGTCAGTTTGGTCGCCCTGCCAGAGGCTGGCAGGCGCACTCCGTACAGCCGAGCGTAGCGTTTCAGCGTCGCTGTCCAGTTGTACTTCTCGCGGACTTCCCGGTCCGCCGCCTCTTGCATCCGCCGCAGGTCCTCCGGATTCGCAGCCAAGGCCAGTGCGCGGCGCATGGCGCTCACCAGGCCGCGCAGGTTTTCGCGATCGGTGGTAGCGAAGTAGCCTAGGCCGGTCACGCCATCGATGACCTTGGACAGGCCGCCGACTTGGTTGACGATCGGCAGGTTTCCGTTCAGCTGGGCGATCATGTCGATCAGCCCGCACGGCTCGAAGCGCGACGGGACGAGCAGGAAGTCTCCGGCTGCGTAGATCCTGGCCGCGAGACTGTCGCTGAACCCCTTGATCACTACCACGCGGCCGGGAAACTCCTCCGCCAGCCGCAGCAGGCCCGAGAAGACGAACGGCTGGTTGCCCTCGCCCAACACGCACAGGCCGGCCTCGGCGTTCGTGCCGAGCACTTCCTGCGCGGCGCGTACGGCGATGTCCACGCCCTTTTGGTCTGTCCAGCGGCCAACGAACGTGAACAGGCAGCCGCCGTCGACCAAACACCGCAAGCTACCGTGGCGGTTCGCCGAGCGCACCCCCCAAGCGGGGTCCAGCTCGCGCTTGGAGAGCTGCTTCGCCAAGCGCTTGCGGAAGGCAGGCTTCCAGCCGAAGCCGCCAGCCTCCGAGAGACGCACCCGCACTTGCTTGCGGATCGCCTCCGGACCCTTCAGCGCAGCCGAGACGCCGTTGGCGATCCCTTCGAGCGGGATCGAATTCTGTGCCAGGAACTCCGAGAAGCCGCGCAAGTCGGCGTCGCCGCCCGAGGTGTGCAGGTGTGCCCCTTGGACTTCCCAGGCATAGCCGTCGCTGACCGTGGTGAGCTGGTCGGCGTACAACGCAGCCGCTGCGTACGGATCGAACTCTCCATCGATCACGCACTGGGACACAGCCGTCAGAGGCAGCCCGCTGGCTGCCGCCACGAACCGCAGATCGGCGCAGCGCTGGCGGTAGGAGGCGCCGCAGTTGTGGGCCGTCACCACGAAGCGGCTGTCCGCGCGCGGCGAGGGTGGCTCGGCCAGCTTGGCCATCATCGGCAGCATGGCCGTGTGGGCATCGTGGCAATGGACCACGACAGGGCGGCGCTGCTTCTCGATCCAGGCCAAGGCGGCCTTTTGCAACAGCACGTTCATCGCGAAATAGTCGAAATGCCCGCTGCCCTCTTCGAGCAGGAACGCCCTGGGTGGGGTCTCGGCGCCGCAAACCATGCCGTCTCGCGAGGCCTCCAAGATTGCCTTCACTTCGCCGGCGGTGTAGGTGTATGGCCGCTGCTTGCCCACGAAGCGGTCAGCGACCACTTGCGCCACTTGCAGGCGCACTGGCCCGGAAAACTGGATCGTCTCGATAGCTGCCGGCTCAGTGCGGTGCGGACTGTCAAAATAGGCCATCGGGATGTCGTACGCCTCGGGATCCAGATAGCGCACCTCGTGATGGTGCCAAGGCAGCATCGCGGAGATGCGCTCGACCAGCGCCCTTTGGCGCTCGTGGCTATAGCGGCCGTAGTGCGGCAGGAAGATGGTGGAATGCAGCCCCTGCTTGACACACTCCAGTGCCAGCTGTAGCACCACGTCGCCGACGCCGCCGGCAGCGATAATTTCGGCGCACTCCCGCGCGACGTGTACGACGTGCGGCGCTCTGGTGCGCAAGGATGTCCTCGTGTTCTGCATGACTTCAGTCCCAACGACCGATCCAAGGGCCGCAGACGGCAGCTGGACTCACCCGGCCGACAATGCAAGTACTACGCAACGCCACGAATCCCCCAATGACTCAGACCGCGGCTTGCGTGTGTGAACTCTACGTTAGAGAGAGACCACCACCCTCCCGAGCCAACGCGAACGGAGCGGCCTCTTCGACTATATTATCGGTATCGGCGGCGGCCGTCAAACCTGCTGCGCGAGAACCCTCTCGGTCACGCGCAGGAGCGACCCGGTGGGCCTGAGGTCGTGGATTCCGGGCACGGCCGGCGTGGGCGGACCGCCCTGTCCCAGCGCTGCTGGCAAGAACATGGGCAGAGCCGTATCTCGGGGGACGCCGCACCCTCTCGGAGCGAGTCTCTGCCCCGGCGGCGCGAACTTCGCCCTGTTCTCCGAGCACGCCGAAGCGGTCGAGCTGTGCCTTTTCGATTCGCCGCGCCAGCGGCGCCCGACAGAGGTGCTGCCGCTGGAGTCGCGGACGGGCGGGGTCTTCCACGCGGGTATCGCCGGGGTCAGGGCGGGCCAGATCTACGGCTATCGGGTGCACGGACCGTGGGATCCCGACGCGGGCCACCGATTCGACCCGTGCAAGGTCCTGCTGGACCCGTATGCCCGCGCCATCGCCCGCCGTCCGAAGTGGGGGCCGGAGGTCTATTCCTACAGGTCTGACACCTATCCCGATCCAGGTGCGCTGGACCAAGCCGAGAGCAATCTGGACAGCGGCGATTGCTCCCCCCTGGGCATCGTGGTCGACACGGCCCCTCCACCCGGCGCGTCGAGCCGCCCGGGCACGAGTTGGCGCGACACGCTGATCTACGAGCTGCACGTCCGGGGCTTGACGAAACTCCACCCGGAAGTGGATCCCGGCTTGCGAGGCACCTATGCGGGCTTGGCGGCCGAGCCCGTCTTGGAGCACCTGCGCGGCTTGGGCGTGTCGGCCGTCGAATTGCTGCCGGTGCAGCACTTCGTCGACGACCACCGACTGACAAAGCTCGGGCTGGCCAACTATTGGGGCTACCAGCCTCTGGGCTACTTCGCGCCCGAACCGCGTTACGCTGCGGCCGCCGGCGCGGCCGTGGCGCGGGAGTTCCGCGACATGGTGGAGCGCTTCCATCAAGCGGGCATCGAGGTCATCCTCGACGTGGTATACAACCACACGGCGGAGCAAGCCCATGATGGCCCCACCCTGTCGTTTCGCGGCATCGACAACGCCAGCTACTACCGCCTGGAGCCTGGCGACAGGCGCCGCTATGTGGACTACACCGGCTGCGGCAACACGCTCAACACCCAGCATCCGGCCGTCGTGCGCCTCGTCATGGACAGCCTGCGGTACTGGGTCGAAGCCATGGGCGTGGACGGCTTTCGGTTTGACCTTGCCACCGTCATCGGACGCGCCGAGCGCGGCTTCGATCGCCGGGCGCCCCTGCTCAGCGCAATCGGCCAAGATCCGGTCCTCGGCTCTGTCAAGCTCATCGCCGAGCCGTGGGATGTCAATTCCCACGACAGCATGCAACTCGGCAACTACCCCTCCGATTGGGCCGAGTGGAACCTGCGCTTCCGCGACCAGACCCGGCGTTTCTGGCGCGGTGATGCCCACATGACGCCGCAGCTGGCCTCCCGCGTGGCGGGCAGCAGCGACATCTTCGGGCTTCGCCGGCGCTTGCCCCAAGCCAGCATTAACTTCGTCACGTCCCACGATGGCTTCACGTTGGCCGACCTCGTCACCTACACGCGCAAGCACAACTCCGCCAATGGGGAGGGCAACCGTGACGGGGAGTCGAACAACCACAGTTGGAACTGTGGCACAGAAGGCCCGACCGCGGACAAACAGGTGCTGGCCGTGCGTGAGCGGCAGCAGCGCAATCTGCTGGCAACCCTGCTTCTGTCACAGGGCGTGCCGATGCTCGCAGCCGGCGACGAGTTCGGGCGCACGCAGCGGGGCAACAACAACGCCTACTGCCAGGACAATCAGACCAGCTGGGTCGACTGGACGCACGCGGAGGGCAGCTCGCTGTTGGAATTCGCGCGGCGCTTGGCCCGGACCCGCCGGACTGAACCGGCCCTGCGGCGGGAGCGCTTCTTCGAAGGACTCACCGATCCCGAGACCGGGCTCAAAGATGTCGCCTGGCTTCATCCGAGCGGTGAAGAGATCGCTGCCGGGGATTGGAGCCACGACAGCCTGCGGTGCTTCGGCGCGCTCGTTGCTGCCGGTGGCGGGGCCGCGTTGCTGCTGCTGTTCAACGGATCGGAGCGCCGCTGTGCTTTCCGACTGCCCGAGATGTCCGGCTGGAAGGTCGAGCTTGATACCGCGCGGGACGGTTGCGCGCCGACTGAACTGGACGGCCGCGAGTATCAACTGACTGATCGCAGCTTCGCGCTGCTGAGGGCGGAAGGTGGCTGATCCCCCGCTCCAGAGACTGGCGCGCCTATACGGCGTCCAAGCTGTCCACCGTGACGGGTTCCGCCAGGATCGATACCCCGAGCGGGAGGCGCTCTTCGCCGTGCTGCGAAACCTCGGCGCTGATGTCGCTAAGTCTGAAGATGTTCCGCGTGAGGTCCGGCGTGCGGAGATCGAGCGCTGGGAGCGCATCAGCGACCCGGTCAGCGTCTCGTGGGTAGGGCAGGGGAGCGTGCCCGAGCGGGAGCGCGTCTCGCTGCGGCTCCGCTTGCCGATTTCCCTGCAGGCTGAGCGGCTCGATGTCTCGATCAAGAACGAATCCGGCATTCAGCGCCAGATTTCGGCGGAAGTGCGACGCCTGCCCTGCAGCCGGAAGGTATCCGTCCACGGTCGCCGCTATGCGGTAGTCGAACTTCCGATTGACGGCCCGCCCATCGGGGCTGGCTACTACCGCTATCGGGTCAGGGTCTCCGGACACGAATCTGGTGGCCTGCTCATCCGCGCGCCCCGCGCTTGCTGCGATCTGAAGCGGGGCTGGGGCGCGTTCGCCCCCCTGTATGCCCTGCATTCGCGGAATTCCCCCGGCGTTGGCACGTTTGCGGACCTGTCCAAACTGACTGCATGGCTAGGGAGCTTGGGAGGCGGATTTGTCAGCACGCTGCCGCTGCTCGCCTCGTTTCTGGACGAACCGTTCGAGCCGAGCCCGTACATGCCCGTCAGCCGTTGCTTCTGGAACGAGCTATTCGTAGACCTGCCGTCCGTGCCAGAGTGGTCGCCCGAGTTCGGAGGAATCGGTGATGCGCCCGCAGGCCCGCATATCGACTATCGGGGCCTAATGCGCGGCAAGCGAGCCGCTCTGGAAAAGGCGCTGGCGAGGCTGGGCGGACAGCGCCAGGAAACGTTCGCCCGCTTCGCGGAACGGCATGCGGAATTGCGCGCCTACGCTGCCTTTCGAGCTGGACTTGAGCGCGGGCTTGGCGAGCTGCCGGAGTTCACGCTGCGGGACCCGGCCTGCGCCTATCACGCGTTCGCGCAGTGGATCGCTGAAGAGCAACTCAACGCATTGGCCGAGCGAGCCGCGGAAGACGGCCACCAGCTGTGCCTTGACCTGCCCTTGGGCGTGCATCCCCGCGGCTTTGACAGCCACCGCCACGCGGACATCTTCTCCCAAGGCATCGCCGCAGGCGCTCCTCCCGACCGCTTCTTCAGCAAGGGGCAGAACTGGGGCTTCGCGCCGATCAATCCCCGCTTGGCGCGCGAGCACGGACACGCGTACTTTGTCGCCTGCATTCGCCACCACATGCGGCTTGCCGGAGTGCTCCGCGTCGACCACTTGATGGGGCTGCACCGCTTGTACTGGATTCCAGAAGGCTTCGGCGGGGATCAAGGCGTCTATGTCCGCTATCCCGCCGAAGAGCTTTACGCCATCCTGTGCCTGGAATCGCAGCGCTCCGACACAGCCGTGGTGGGAGAGGATCTGGGCACGGTGCCGGGATACGTTCGGCAGCGCATGGCCGACCACGGTCTGAGGCGCATGTATGTTTCGCAATTCGAGTACAGCGGAGACAGGAAGCCTCCCTACAACGCTCCGACGCGCCAGAGCGTGGCCTCGGTGAACACCCACGACACCGCGATGTTCGCTTCGTTCTGGACGGGCCGCGACATCGACGACCAAGCCTCCTTGGGCCTGCTGGACGACGACCACGCCGACGATGCCCGCAAGCGGCGAAAACGACTCAAGCGGGCCCTTCTCAGCCACTTGCGCAAGCTTCGCTTGATTGGTGGAGGGCAGCCGGCCGCCGACGCTGTGCTGCGGGCCTGCTTGACCACGCTGGGCGCGTCCCAAGCAGAGTGTGTCATCGTGACGTTAGAGGATCTCTGGGGCGAGACCGATCCGCAGAATACGCCCGGTACGGATCAGGAGCGTCCCAACTGGACGCGCAGGGCGCGGCTCTCGCTTGAGCAGATCCAAGCAGATCGGGGTGTGGTGTCAGCACTGACTGGCATCGAGCGGGCCCGGCGCTCCGCCGAGCAGGACTAGCGATGGACCCAATGGCACAGCCGAAATTCCTGACCGATTGGGACCTTGGCCTGCTCGCAGCCGGCACCCACTATCGCAGCTTCGAGAGCTTGGGTGCGCATCCCGCGTACACCGGCGAGTCCTCCGGCACCCGTTTCGCAGTCTGGGCACCCAACTCTGACGCCGTTTCCGTGATTGGCGATTTCAACGGCTGGGACCGAAGCCGCCACCCGTTGGTCAACCGGGGCGCGTCCGGCGTGTGGGAGGGATTCGTTCCGGGGGTCGGCGATGGCGCGCTCTACAAGTACAGCATCGTTTCGGAGCGTCACGGCTATGAGGCGGAGAAGGCGGACCCGTACGCGTTCGCCTGCGAAGCGGCGCCGCGCACAGCCTCCAAGATTTGCGACCTAGAAGCCTACGAATGGTCGGATGCGGAGTGGATGGCCGGACGGGCGGCGCGGAACCGGCACGACGCTCCGCTGGCCATCTATGAGGTGCATCTGGGTTCGTGGATGCGCGTTCCCCACGAAGCGGACCGCTGGTTGACGTATGCCGAGCTGGCGACGAGGCTAGCCGACTATGTCGAGGAGATGGGTTTCACCCATGTGGAGCTGCTGCCGGTGACGGAGCATCCGTTCGGTGGCTCGTGGGGCTATCAGACTACCGGCTATTTCGCCCCGACCAGTCGGTTCGGGGGGCCCCGCGACTTCATGGCCCTGGTCGACACGCTGCACCAGCGCGGGATCGGAGTGGTCATCGACTGGGCCCCGGCTCATTTCCCCGACGACCCGCACGGCTTGGCGCGCTTCGACGGGACGCACTTGTACGAGCACATGGATCCCAAGATCGGCCGCCATCCGCACTGGGGCACGTTGGTCTTCAACTACGGCCGGGCGGAAGTCGCGAACTTCTTGGTGGCCAGCGCCGTTTTCTGGTGCGAGAAGTATCACGTCGACGGCATTCGCGTGGATGCGGTGGCCTCGATGCTATACCGCGACTATGGCAGGCAGGAAGGGGAATGGATACCGAACCATCACGGGGGCAACGAGAACTTCGAAGCAATCCGCTTCCTGCGGACGCTCAACGAGCAGGTCTATGGGCAGTTTCCCGATGTCATGACGATGGCGGAGGAATCGACGGCGTGGCCCCAGGTCACGCGTCCCACGTCGCATGGCGGCCTAGGGTTCGGCTTCAAGTGGAACATGGGCTGGATGA
>JAJDZN010000281.1 GCA_022824585.1 Bryobacterales bacterium
GATCCGTTGCACGCTCACGATCCAAGGCTCCGAAGCAATCTTGGATTTTCGTGAATGCGACCCGCAGACGCGGGGCGGTGTCAATGCCAACCGTGCGGTCACGACGTCGGCGGTGATGTACTGCTTCCGGTGCTTGGTCGATTCTGAGACTCCCTACAACGCGGGCACGCTGAGACCGATCAAGATCCTCACCAAGCCCGGCACGGTTTGCGACGCTGTATTGCCGGCGAGCACCGCTGCAGGCAATGTCGAGACCTCGCAACGGATTGTCGACGTGGTGCTCGGGGCGCTGCGCCAAGCGCTTCCCGGAGAGATCCCCGCCGACAGTTCGGGGACGATGAACAATATCAGCTTCGGCGGCTCGGACCCCGCGACCGGACGTGCGTTCGGCTATTACGAGACCGTGGCCGGCGGCATGGGCGCATGGTCCGGGGCCGACGGGCTGAGCGGGGTCCACACCCACATGACCAACAGCCTTAACACGCCCATCGAGGCGCTGGAGCAGCAATACCCGGTTCGGATCGCTCGCTACTCGCTGCGCCCGGACAGCGGGGGCGAGGGAGGGCGCCGCGGCGGTGACGGAGTGATCCGGGAGTACGAATTCTTGGCCGACGTTTCTCTGGCCATCCTCTCCGAACGGCGCAAGCTCGCACCGAAGGGCGCGCACCGGGGAGGGGCGGGGAAGGCCGGCCGTAACACGCTTGACGGAAAGGAATTGCCGTCAAAGGGCAACTTCGAGGCGCGGCGGGGCAGCGTGCTGCGAATTGAGACTCCGGGAGGAGGCGGCTACTTCTCGAGCAAGAAGTTGCCTACGAATAGCGCGTCGATGCCGGAAGCGTAGAAGCTTCGCACTGCTGAGCGCGGGTCGCTGACCAGTGGTTCGCCGAAAAGGTTGAACGACGTGTTGTAGAGAACGGGCAGGCCGCTGACACGGCCGGCCTCGTTCAGCAGGTCCCAGTACAGGCGGTTGTCGGCCCGCCTGACCACATGCAACCGGATGCGCTCGCCGTCCAGCAGGGCAGACTCGAAGGTCTCGCGGTGAGCGGGCTTGACGCGCGAGACAGTCGCGAGGTAGCGGGACGCCGGGGTGCTCTCGAAGTACTCCTCCACGGCCTCCTCGGGGACGGACGCTGCGAACTTGCGGAAGTTCTCCCGGCGCTTGATGTATACGTTGAGGTTCTCGGTGGAATACGGGTTCAGTGGCGAGGCCAGGATGCTGCGGTTGCCGAGCGCTCTGGGGCCAAACTCGGTGCGGCCTTGGAACCAAGCCAAGATCTGGTCGTCAGCCAAGCGCTCCACCGCCGAGCCGATCAGCTCGGCGTCTGTGAGCAGGAAGCGGAAGTTGAGCTTGCAATTCTCCAAGACCTGGCTGATGTCCTCTTTGCCGTAGCGTGGCCCGAGGAAGAGGTCCGTCATCGGCACTCGTTCGGAGCGTTTCAGCACCTTGTGCCAAGCGTGGTACGCTCCGCCGACGGCGGTGCCGGCGTTGCCAGCGGCGGGCTGCACAAAGACCTCCCCGAACTTCCCGCTGCGCTCGAGCGCTTCCACGAGCAAGGCGTTCATGGCGATACCGCCCGCCAAGCAGAGATGGCTAGCGTCTCCCGCCATGCGCAACACTGCGCCTGTAACCGCCTGATGCATGCTAGCGGCGAGGTCGCGCTGCATCGTGTCCGAGATGCTTGCGGAGGGTTCCAGCCCCAGCTCGCGGTAGAACTTGTCGCTGAATGCCCCTTGCGTCGGGCGTGCCGGATCGAAGTAGCTGTGGTCCAGCGTCGGCAACCGGCTAGCTCCGCTGCCCATCATCGCGGCGAACAGATCGCCGTAGCGCGGCTCGCCGGAGAGCGCGAGCCACTGGACCTTGTGCTCCTCTCGCCCCGAGCGAAATCCCAACAGCTCAGTCACGCGGCTGTAGACCACGGCCGGGGAGTCTGGGGCGTATAGGTCTTCCTCAGATTCGAGCCCGGCGCCTCGGCCCTGCCAGACTGCTCCGCAGCGCATGTCGCCTTGGCGGTCCAGGGTCAGCACGCGGGCTTCTTCGAACGGGGACGCATAGTAAGCGCTGGCCGCGTGGGCATCGTGGTGGTCCGTAACTACGATCCGGGCGTTCGGAAACAGCGACCTCAGGCGAATTTGAAACGTGTTGTCCGCCCCTCTGCCTAGCGGCCGCACCAGTGCCACGCAGTCGACTCCTTCGGCGGTCGCGTCTGCTAGGTCGAGACACGCGCGGATGGCACGGGTGGGCAAGCCGCCGCGATGAGCCTCCCTGGCGAGCTTCTCCTCCTCGATGGCGGCCACGATAGCCCCATCGCGCATGACAGCGGCCGCACCATCGTGCAGCCAGCCCCCGATTCCAAGTAGCAGCATGGTCGGATACTCTCTGGCGAACTCAGGCCCTGCGCAGCCGCTGCACCGCGCGCTGCTGGCCAACCAGCGTGAAGACACGAAAAGCACTCGGGCCGACCGGCTGTCCGGTCAGGGCCGCCCGCGAGCCGTTGATGAGCAGGCCGGCCTTGACATCCTCTTGCGCGGACAGCGCGCGCAGCTCGGCCTCGATGTTCTCCTCCGTGAAGTCTGACAGCGCCTCCAAGCGGTCGGCCAGACGCTTGAGAAGATCGCGGACTCCTTCTTTGTTTAAGTTTTCCTTCGCCTTGGGCTCAAAATCGAAATCGTCCTTGAAATAGGCCCGACAGCGACGCTGAAAGTCAGTCAGCAAGTTCAAGCGGGAACGCAGATCATTGACCGCCGCGGCAAACCAGTCGCGCCGGTCGGCGCCGAACGCATCGTCCCACCAGCCCGCTTCGCGCAAGGCTCGCTCTGCGAATGGAAGCAGGTCTTCAACTGGCATGTTCCTGAGGTGCTGCCCGTTCAGCCAAAGCGCCTTGGGGTCGACTTGGTCGGCCCCTCCCTCTTCGCCGAACTGCACGGTGGCGTTGGTGCGCAGCATGTTCTCGACTTGGAATAGGTCTCGAATCTCCTTCAGGGTCAGGACCTCGCGGTTGTCTTTGGGGGACCAGCCCAGCAGGCAGACGTAGTTGACGAAGCCAGAGGGAAGGAAACCCATGTCCCGGTAGCTGGTTACGCTTACGGCCGGGCCATGCCGGCGCTTGGAAAGTTTCGATCCGTCCGGTCCGATGAGCAGCGGCATGTGCCCGAATTCAGGCACGTCGTACCCGAGCGCTTCGAACAGCATGATGTGCTTGAAGGTGTTGGCGAGGTGGTCCTGGCCGCGAATCACGTGGGAAATCTTGAGGTCGCCATCGTCCACGGTTGAGGCCAGGTGATAGGTGGGTAGTCCGTTACTGCGCAAGAGGGCGAAGTCTTCGATGTCCGCGTACTTGCGGAACTGCTTTCGCAGTACCAGGTCCCTGAACGCAACGCCGTCAGGCCGATCGCGAGGGACGCGGAAGCGGACGGCGAACGGCTCGCCGGCCTCTGCCCTCCGCTCGCTCTCGGCAGAAGACATTTCGCGCATGCCTGGGTTGCACAGCCAGGGAGCGCCGTCGGCGCGCTCGTCCTTGGGGTCGCTTTCGGCAGTGAAGTCGCGGTAGGCGACGCCGGCGGCCAGCAGTGACTGGGCCGCCTGTATGTGAAGGCTGCGGCGGTCAGACTGCAGGTGCTGCTCGTCCCATGGCAGGCCCAGCCACTTCAGGCCGTCCAAAATCGAGCGCAGCGACTCCTCGGTGTTCCTGCCGGTGTCGGTGTCGTCGATGCGAAGGACAACCTGGCCGCCCGTCGAGCGAGCGAAGAACCAGTTGAAGACATAGGTCCGCGCTCCGCCGATATGCAAGAAGCCCGTCGGCGACGGCGCAAAGCGAACGCGGTTCATAAGCGGGAAGGGAAAGCGTCAGGGCGAAGCGAACCCGCAACAGGCCAGATTTTCCAGTATATCGGTATCGCGTGGTTCTAGCGGACTCGGCTAGCCGCGAAACGCGGTCAGCCTGCCGAACCAAGGTTACTGCGAAGAATCTGCGATAATAAATGAAGGGTCTGGAAACCAACTGGTCGGATGGCGAACCTCCGGGAAGAAACGCTGAACACGTACCTTTCGCTACTCCTTGAGGAATACGACGGCATCAATGCGGCGGCCGAGATCCGCGGGGCTGCCGATGCGATCGACATCACAGTCACTCAAGAAGGCCCGACGCCAAGCGTCAAGATCTTCCTTGAAGCCAAGATCGGCGACACCAAGGCCAAGCGCCGTCAAGCGGAAGTCCAAGCGCGCTCCAGGCTCTCGGGCCGTCCCCGGGCACTTGCCTTCGCCGTCTGCTACGCACAACACCTGCGTGACGGCTCAGTCTCGTCGAAGGCCACAAAGGTGGCTTTGGCGAAATCTGAGATCGCATTTGCACCCGTACCGCGCTTCGCGTCGTCGACCGCGTGGCGAGTGGGCACGATCGACGATCTTGCGTCCAGCCTGCGCCATGCCGATGTCCCTCGTCGACGCGTCGCCGAGACAATCGAGCACACTGTCCGTGAAGCCGCCGAAATCCTTGAGCGGCAAGGGTCCTCGCAGACTCTGGCCGACGCGCTCGCGCTCCCCAAGACAGGCGAAGATCTCAAGGCATCACCGCTGATCGCGGCTCTAATACTCTCCAATGCCGCGCTTCTGCACCAGCGCCTGCGGCTCGTCAAACCGCTGGGCCCAATCACTAAGTTTGAAGAGGTGATGCGAGTCGACCTTGACGAACTGCCTTCTGCTATCCGTGCTGCGTGGCGCGAGATTCTCGCTATTGACTATCATCCGGTGTTTTCTCCGGCTCTTGCGGTAGTGAACGCACTTCCTGATGCCGACTTGACCCAGCCACTGAATTGGATCGCAGAGAACGCAATTGCGGTTGCAGACGAGTTGGCATCCCTACGGTTCGACCATGCGGGACCCCTGTATCATCGCCTGCTGTCTTCGGCGAGGTATGACGGATCGTTCTATACGAACAATGTGTCTGCGCTTCTGCTCGCTAGACTCGCCCTCAGTGAGTCATCGCAGGATTGGTCTGACGTGGAGAAACTGGCAAGGCTCAAGGTCATTGATCCTGCTTGCGGAACCGGAACGCTCCTCATGGCCGTCATGCATTCGATTCGTGATCGTTACGAGAGCGCAGCCGGAACAGGAGCCGAACTGGACCTGCTACACCTAGCTCTGGTCGAAGATGTTATCTATGGTCTCGACATCAACCGGCATGGTGTCCAGCTTGCCGCCTGCAACTTGACGCTCGGGAACCCCCGTGTCGACTACAGGCGGATGAATCTGTTCACAATGCAACATGGCCCGCAGCCGAACAAGGAATACAAGGCTGGGTCGCTCGAGCTGCTGTCTACAGCAGCAGACGAGCGCGACATCGCGAGCTTTGCGGCTCCGCTACCGACTGCCAAGGAACTGGATGCTGAGCGTGCCGAGCCCGGCGCCGCTCCCGACGAGTCCCTGACCCAGCTGTTCGACTTAGTGATCATGAATCCACCCTTTACGCGGAATGACATCCGAAATCGTCAATACGACCTCAGTGACAGGCGCCCTCTTCAACAACGCGAGATGGCGATTGCTGAGTTCCTAGTGGAGCGGGATGGCTTAGCCTATAACGCCATTGATCAGACAAGCGTCCGAACGTTTTTCACACCGCTAGCCGATGCCCTGCTGAAGAAGGATGGCTCGGCAACACTGGCGAAGGTGGCTCCTACAACCGCTCTCACAAGTGCCTCTGGAATCGGTGAAAGGCGATTCCTGTCCGAGCGCTTTCAGATTGAGACGATCATTACGAGCCACGATCCGCAGCACATTAGTTTCTCGGAGAACACTACGATTCATGAATCGCTACTTCTGGCGCGGCGCCCATGCGACCACCGAGAATCCACCAGATTCATTTCACTTGCGCGCATGCCCGCGAATCCTCACGAAGCGATTTTGCTCGCAGACTTGATCAATGGGCACAAAGCGCTCGATGATTGGGGGAGCGAGTTCGATTGCCCCGAGTATCGTGTGCGCAAAGGCGACTGGACAGCCGCGCAGTTCTATGATGGCCGACTAGCGGAAGCGGTCCATATCCTCGAGTCGTTGGTGGGAATGCATTTGCTGTCCGCGTCAGAAGTCTGCCAGATCGAGCCAGAAGGGCGAAGGATCCGTGATGCTTTTCTGACACCAATCGGGTCAGGTGCAAAGTACAGCCCGGAGCGCAATTCTCCCAGACAACCCGCGGAGCGCCCACACGGAGTCGATTGGGCTTTCCCCCTTCTTTGGGATCATCCGACCGACGTGCAGAATACGATGGCAGCCAAGTCTGACGTGCTGGGCGTTCCTCGAAAAGGAATGCGCAGATATGCCGAGGAAGGTCTAGCACCGAAGGCAAGTCGCCTGTTGATCGCTAATCGAATCTACACCCATCAGGTTCGGGCCTGTGCATGCTACGCATCTGAGCCTCTGCTCGGGTCGGCTTGGACGCCGGTAAGGACCCAGGACTTGGATGCTGAAATCGAAAAGGCTCTTTGCGCATGGTGGAATTCGACGCCGGGAGTCCTGACGCTGCTGCATGCTCGGGCGCGAAAGCTCACGTACCCGCGATATGCCCTCGCGTCACTCCGGGCTCTGTTGGTCCCAGACCCTGGCGATCAATCGATTCGGGCGCTTTCTAGAGCATTCGATCAGACTCGCGATCAGAAACTTCTCCCGTGGCCGCAGATGAATGTCTGCGAAACGCGCAAGGTGCTAGACATGGCGGCGGCGCGAGTCTTAAGGATGGACGCCCGCGTGGTAGCGGACTGGAGAGCGCGAATAGCCCGGGAACCTACTGTATCGGGCAAGCGGGCACTCTAGATCTGTGGCGCTTCAAGTCTGCGAATGAACCTATCGCGCCGGTGCCTCGGCGGTCCCACGACTTCTATCCCGGCACGATCACGATCTTGCCGAAGTGCTCCTTGGCCGCCATCCTCTCATGCGCTCCCCGGACATCGCTCAGTGGAAAGGATTTGTCCACCACCGGCTTGAGCAGGCCGCGCTCGAAGAAGCGCAGCAGGTCATAAAGTTCGCCCATGGTCCCCATGTACGAACCATGCAGGCTCAGGTGCTTGGCGAAAAGGTGCCCGAGATTCAAAGTGGTATCGAATCCCGTCGTCGCGCCGCAAGTGACCAAGCGCCCGTGACGCGCCATCGATGCCGCGGAGTGGCCGAACGTCGCCGCGCCGACATGCTCGAATACGAGGCCCACGCCGCGCCGGCCGGTGATGCTCTTCACTTCATCCTTGATCGACTGCTTGTAGTGATCGATGACATGGTCCGCGCCTAGCGCCTTGGCCTTGGCGAGCTTGTCGTCTCCGCCAGCCGTCGCGATGACACGGCAGTGGTGCAGCTTGGCGATCTGGATCGCGGCGATGCCCACGCCGCTCGATCCGCCAATCACCAGAACGTCTTCCAGCATCCGAATCCTAGCGATGCCCACAAGCATGTGCCAGGCCGTGAGGAACACT
>JAJDZN010000059.1 GCA_022824585.1 Bryobacterales bacterium
CCCGGTCATAAGACCGAGTGCAACGGCGTCGAGACCTCGTAACGGACCATCCCAATAAGTTTCAATCCTCACCCGGTCATAAGACCGAGTGCAACGCGCCGTAGTACTCGTTAGCATCGAAGCCCTGCTGTTTCAATCCTCACCCGGTCATAAGACCGAGTGCAACGCGGTATCCTTAGTACCGGTATAGCCGTAATGATGTTTCAATCCTCACCCGGTCATAAGACCGAGTGCAACCGTCCCACAGGGGCGATTTTTGCCCTGGTGGACGCCTCTTGAGGGTAGCAGGACGGGTATTTGGTGCGCTGGAGGCCGGAAACTGGGTTCAACGGGGCGTACAGCAGCGTCTCCGCGCCTCATTTCCGAGCGAACCTGCCCGGGTTCGGGGAGTCGCCGGCGGTTCGCGGCGCTCATAGCACCAGCGGGTCGCGAATGTCGTGTTGGGGGCGCTGACCCATGATTTCCAAGTGCTGTGCATGGGGTTCGCGCAGACGATAGAACCGCAGGCTGTCGTACTCGGGGTCGATCTCCGCCGCCAGCCGGTCCTTGAGCCGTTCCAGTTGCACAGGGTTCAGCACACACTCGAAAACGGACTTCTGCACGCGCTGGCCATAGGCCTGGCATACGAGCGCCACGCGTCGTAGCCGGCGCCGGCCAGCCGCCGTATCGGTCGCCACATCGTAGGTCACCAACAATTCCACGGCCCATTATCCCCTCAGGCGGCGAGAAAGGGCGGATAGTCTCGCAAGTCCCCGCGCAGGTGACGGGCCAGCAGCCGCGCCTGGACGTGCGGCACCAGTCCTAGCGGAATCTTGCGCTTGAGCACGCGGTGCGTCACGTCCACCTCCTTACGCCGCTGGTAGGCGCTGATAACCGTGCGGCGGCCGGACTCGTTCAAGTGCACCGCGCCTGCCGGCAGTTGCTCAAAGTCGTCCGCGCCCAGCTGCCGCCGGTTGATCAGCGTCAGCGTCAGCCGGTCCACGGCCAGCGGGCGCAACTCCTCCATCAAGTCCAGCGCCAGCGCCGGTCGGCCGGGCCGCAGCCCGTGCAGATACCCGACCTGCGGGTCCAACCCCACGCCCTCCGCGGCGCCGGCGCATTCCGCTTGCAGCAGCGCATACAGAAACGACAGCACCGCGTTGACCGGGTCGCGCGGTGGGCGGCGCGTGCGGCGGTCGAACCTAAAGGTCTGCCGGTCGCCGCGCAGCATGTGCTCAAAGGCCCCAAAGTAGGTGCGCGCCGCGTAGCCTTCCTCGCCGCGGATCACGTCCAGGTCGGTTCCATCCCGTAGCCGCCTCAGGCCTTCGGCCATCTGCTCGGCGGCCTCGCGCAGCGCCCCGCGTGCCTCGGGGGCCGTGGCGTCCCGCGCCGCCCGCAGCAGTTGCGCCCGGCTGTTCTGCACTTTGCCCGCCACCACCTGGCGGGCAATGCGCCAGGGCTGGTCCGAGTCAGACAGCGCCAGGTGCTGGGCGCGCCGCAGCAGTACGTTGCCACGTAGCGGACCTTCCGCGCGGGCGACAAAGCGCCCGCGCCGGTCCAGCCACACCATGCCGCGCCCGTCCGCCGCGCAGCGCTGGATCAGAAAGGGAGTCACGGTCACTCGGCCAAACACCACCATCCCGTCCAGCCGGAGCAGCGGAACCCGCAGCTTGGTTTCGCCTTCCACCCGCACGCGCACCGTGTCCGATTCCAGGTTCAGCACCGCGCCCTGGGTCATCACGTAGAGGGTGTTCAGCAGTTCATACATCCGACGCAACCTGCACCGGCCGGAACAGCGCGCCCTGCAGGCCGCGCAGACGGAACGGCTCGCCCACCACCGACGGCAGACAAGCGTTGATCAGCGAGCACTTGGGGCAACGCGCGTCGTTGGGCGCTTCCGGCAACTGCTGCGCGTACAGCGTACGGCGGACCGCTTGGATGGCTTCCCGCGTCTCGGCGCGCAGTTCGGCGTCCAGCGTGACCTCCTCGCGCCGCCGCGTGCGCACGAGGTAGACGGCCCCGCGCGGAACCTCCACGCCCAGCATCTCTTCCAGGCACAAAGCCTGGGCACAGAGCTGCAGCTCAGCCGGGCGCGTGCGGCGACCGCCCGACTTGTACTCCACCGGATACGGTCCCTCGGGACGAAGTTCCACCACGTCAGCGCGGCCCCGCAGTCCCAGCGTCTCCGACCACAGCGGCACGCTGCGCAGCACGCGCACGCCGTCTTCGGTCGTAGTCTCGCCCGAGTCGGCTCGCTCGTGCGCCAGCCGTCCGCGCATGGTGAACAGGTTCTCGTCAAAGGTCTGTTCGACATGAATCAAGGCGCACTGCCGCGGGCAGTAGGCGTAGTGCTCAATGGCCGAGATCAGAACCTCAAGCCGATCCAATGTTCCCTCAATCACCTGATTATCTGTTCACCATCGCGCAGGCCCAGCGGCCCACATATGGCCTGCCATCATGCCGGTACTATAGGAACGTAGTGGACGGCTGGGGAATTGAACCCCAAAGGACCAGGGCTAAATCGGGACCCGGGGAACCATCCCCGCCGCCCATGAAACATTCGGGGCCGGAGGTCGTAGCCGCGACCTCCGGCCCTTGTTTCGCTTGCCTAACCCTGACCTTTCTCCGCCCCTACCAGCCGCGTAAGCGTGACGCCGGCGGGAAGATCGCCGTCGTTGACTCGCACTTCATAGTCGCCAAACCAGCGTGGAGCCTGGCCATTGCTGAGAGGCTTCACGTTGACCCGCTCAAACAGCGTATGTGCTGGCGCGTCCCCCAGCTTGCTGGCGTGGCTGAAGACGTACAGCCCGCGACAGGCCATCAGCCCGCGCGACGACGAGCGGTCCAGGTCCCACATCATCTGCAGGGCTTGCCAGAACAAGGCCAGATCGTCCGCGTCAACTCCTGTCTGGGAGGCAAAGTGCGGGGTGAAGAATCCGTGAGCCTGGTAGAGCCCGTAGGGAACCAGTGACTTGCGCCCCATCTCGGTTTGCTTGCCACTGGCGGCCGCATCCGAGTCGTCGTCGGACGCAACGATTTCCGCGTCCTCCTTTCGAGTGACGGCTACTCGGGTGATCGACAGGTCCAGCGGTACGACCGGATCGCGCGAGCGCGCGAAAGTGAGCTGCACAGGCCCGCGCACTTGGCCGCAGTTGGGATTCGTGCTCATAACAGCCCCGAAGAGGCGGACGTCATAGAAATTGGCACACATCCAATCACGTGCCTCGTTTATGTCCTTACGCGCTTGCTTCGTGCCAGTGGACTTCAAGCCTTTTGCGATATAGGCCCGTTCGTGCTTGGCGTTGAGCGCCTCGCCATCCTTCTGCACGTAGATTTTGAACCGATCCTCGTCGCCGCGAGCCGCATCCACGTAGTCGCGAACCTTGCGCTTCAGCGAGACGTCGGTCACCAGCCCATGCATGGTTTCTGGGTCCACGCGCGGCTGGTTGCCGGCGTCCGGGTCGCCGTTGGGGTTGCCGTCGGTCACGTCAAAGAGCAGCACGAAGTCGTGCCGGCGGTTGACGTTGGTGGTGATCGAATCGGTCATTTCAGTTCTCCTGTTGCTCGGCGTCGATTTCGCCGGTCTCGGGATCGATGCCTTCGCGATGGGCGCGGGCCTGAGCACGGTCATGCGCCCGTTGGTGGTAGTAACCCAGCGCGAACAGCCCCTGCGCTTCCATGTCCAGCGTCTTCGGGAACCCATCCATCCCGCCAAGCACGTCTTCCAGCCGTCGCTGCAGCGCGAAATAGGCACCGCGCTTATCACGCTCCAGCTTGGTCAGGTGCGGTTGCGCTCCCTTTAGCAAGCGGCCGAACACCGAGGCCGGGGCCGACGAGGCGGCCCCATAGAAGCGGTCGGTGACCGAAGTGATACCCAGCGCCGCGTATTGCGCCGATTCCAGCACGGCCAGCAGCCTGCCGCAGCGGTAAGCGGGATCCAGGTTGTCAGGGTCCAATCGAACCATAAGGTCCTCCTCTTCTCTGAGCCCTTGGGGCTGCAAAACAGCCTTGATGAGTGCAGCACGCGGGCGGGTCACGCGTTGCTCGGCGCTGTTACGGCGCACGGCTTCGCTCAAGATGTTCCGCGGCAGCGGTGCTGGGGTAAGCGCTGAGCGCATTAGGGTGCGCAGCAAAGCACGATGGCCGGTGGGTGACAGATCCGTAGCGGCGTCACGCACGGTGGCGGCCGCCAGGGCATACAGGCCCACCGGCTCGGGGGGCTCACCGTTCCGGCCCGCGATGCGTTGCCGGGCAAACCAGTGAGCCCGCCGCACGCGAACTTCGCCAAGGGTCGTGTCGATCCAGTCGCGCACCACTGCCCGTCCGCCGCTACCGGATAGCGACAGCGCGTAGAAAGGCATGTCGCAAAACGGGGCTGGTTCGCGGCGCTCGAAGACGGATTCCAGCAGCGCTCGCACCCGCTCGGGATTGGGTCGATCGATGTCCTGCATCGGGTTTGCTTCAGGCGCGTCCTCGCGCGTCCAGTAGACGAAGGCCGCGCCGCCCAGCGCGGTGCGCTGCGTTTCGGAAGCCAGTAGGTGATTGAGGCCAGTCGTAAACAGTTCGGCGCATTCACCGCAGGTGGGCGCGATCAGCGAGGCGTCGAGGCCATAGGACTCGAAGGCCTCCGCGTTGGCTGAGATGAGCGCGGTGCCCGAGGTCTGACCGCCTGGAACGCGTTTGAGCTTGGCTGGCAAGCGCTTGAGCACCGGACGCTCGCGCTCGCACACCAGACACTGGCCAATGACCGCGCCCTTAGCGCGGGCCGGGTCGTGCTCGCGCGCCCAAAATCGCTGCACCGCGGGCGCTTCAATTGGCAGGTCGGCGCCGACCCGGAACGTAACGTTGGCACCACGGTCGAAGTCGTCGTTCAGGTGCAACTGATCCCCGGGATCCTCGTTCAGAAAATCGGCGATTACCTGGATAGTGCTGTCGCCCGTTTCCGTCGCGCAGCGGTTGACCAAGTCCAGGTACGCCGCGTGCGCCCGATCCACGCGGGCTTGCTTGGCCGGGTCGCGTGCCAGGCCAAAGCTGTATTCGGCGTTGTCGGCCAGCAGCAGCGGCCGGATACCCGAGGACCGCTGCACCGTGGGCACAAGTCGGCGCTTGCCGTTGCGCGTGCTGCGGTCGGCCGGATCGGCCGTGTCCGTGGGCTGCGGATTGAGCAGCCGGCCCGAGGCATCCAGTTCGACGATGTAGCGCACTGGCCGCTCGTCGTACAACGGGGGCGTCAGCTTCAGCCGCCGGGCGTAGTCGCAGAGTTGCGGCAGCACCTCAGGCGGCCTCGCGCAGCGGGCGCGGGGGCACGTGCAACACGCCGCGTTCCAGGTGGGCGGCGAAGAAGCGCGGCGTCCCGCGACCTGAGCCGTCGGCCGCATAGTCCAGATCCAGCAGCATCGGCCCCAGGTCTTCGGTCCGTTCGATCGGCCGCTCTCTGCCGTCCGGCGCGGCGAAGTCCGCGGCAAACTCCCGGCAGCCCAAGTAGGGGCGGGCAAAGCAGCGGCCCTTGCGCACGCGCCGACGGAACTGGTCGCGGAACTTCGCGGGGTCGTCAGCGACGCCGGGCTTCACCTCAATCTGCGCGTGAATCACGTAGGCCACGTCCCGCAGGGCTAGGGTATGGCGCTGGGTGCGGTCCTGTGCTGCGGCGTAGCCGCCGCCCTGCCGCGCCCAGCGGCGGGCCGTGCGCTCGCTGGCGCGGCTGCTGACCTCGTTGCGCAGGATCGAGTGGTAGCGGATCGGTTTGAGCACCTCGATGCGCTCGACACGCCAGACGAACTGGGGTTTCCAGAAAATGGCCTCCAGCACGCCGCGCGCCGCCGACGGCGTCATCACCGGGTAGCTCACCCGTTCCACCTTCATCTCGGGCCTAGTGAAACAGGCCCAGCTGCCCCAGACACGGACGGTCAAGGCTGGGTGGTACGCGGCCACATGTAGTCCTTCCCGAAGAGCCGGCGGCGGAATCCACCGGCTGGCTGATTCCCCTCAAACATAGCAAATGCTCTCTGCCTAGCGAGCAAAATAGTAGAGAAGAAGACAAGGCAAGGAAACAATACTCTTGATCTTGGCTTCTTCTCTTCTCCTCAGGCGATGAGGATCGCGCGTTCCTTATCCGGCTCAATCAGCCCGCGCACTCGGTCATATTGGTCCCATCCAGGGATAGCTAGATCGGACGCAGCAGGTAGAAACCCATGTGCGCGGTACCGCTGCGCCTCGTACGGGTAGAGGGTGACTAGATAGGGCTGAAGCTGGCGTCGCAGTTCGCGCGGATTCCCGTAACCGCGCCTGAGTTCGTCTAACCTGCCGACCACACGGTCCTGCTCCGCCTCCGTGCCATAGGAGGTGATGGCTACCACCTCGCCACCCCGGTCGATCATGCGGAATTCTCGGGCCACGGCGGGGAAATCGAAGCTTTTGCGCAGCTTTTGGATGCCGGCTCGGTCAATGGCCACCGTGTCGAACAGACGCTGGAAGAAGGCGCCCGCCGTACGGCCCGGGTCGTTTGGATCGGATTCGCCCTTGATATGGGCAAGTGTGATATCTGTGGCTGTCGTGTAAGGCCCGCTTGGCAATCGCCGCTTCTCCGGCTGGAACACGACCACGCGCCCGTGTCCATCCAACAGCCCTTCACGGTTGCAGCGGCCAGCCGCCTGGATGATCGAGTCCAGCGGCCCTAGCGCCCGCAGCACGAGCGGAAAGTCCAGGTCCACGCCGGCCTCGACGACTTGGGTCGCCACCAGCTGGCAGGGCCGGCCGCCGGCCAGTCGAGCTTTGACTTTCTCGATCACATCCAAGCGGTGCGCGCCGCACAGGCGCGTGGACAGGTGCAGCGCGTCCGGATCGTCCAAAGCGTCCAGCAGATCCATAGCGTCCGTACGAGTGTTGACGATGACGAGGGCCTGATCCTGCGAGCGCATTTCGTCAGCCACCTGAGCCCACGTCCAGGGATCATCCACTCGCCAGTCATAAGTCACGCGCCGTAAGGTTTCGAAATGCCGCCGCGGTTCGGGCACGATTTGGCGAGGCCGAAGCTCACGGAACGCCGGGATGCTCTCGAAGGTCGGCTGCGTTGCCGTGGATAGCACCACGGAGGCGCGACCCACCGTCGTCAGCGAGCGCAGGGCGTCCAGGATGGGCTCCAGCACGTACGTGGGCAGCGCCTGCGCTTCGTCCAGGATCAGCACGCTACCGGCCAGGCGGTGGACCTTGCGGCAGCGCTGCGGCGTGTTGGCAAACACGCTCTCGAACAGTTGCACGGCCGTGGTGACGATGACCGGCGCATCCCAGTTCTCCGCCGCCAACCGGGCGCGCTCGGCGTCGGCGCCTGCGATGTACTCATCGGGTTCCTGGTCGGCGTTGCGCGCGGACGCACCGCTGTGGTGTTCCAGCACCGTGTTGTCCAACGGCGCGAAGGCGTCGCGGTACGCCTGCGCCGTCTGTTCGGTGATGCTGATGAGCGGCGTCGCGACGATGACGCGCCGCAGGTCATGCCGCAGCGCGTGGCGCAGGGCAAAGGCCATGGCCGAGAGCGTCTTGCCCGCGCCGGTGGGCGCGGTCAGCCGATAGAAACCGCGCGGCCCTTGGGCGGCTTGGAGGCAGGCTGCGTAGATGTCTGATCTGACTTGGTTGACCGCAGTGCCGGCGGCTTTGACGCCCAGTTCGCCATGCTTGGCCTCGAAGCGTTCCCAGAGCGCGGGGATGTCGGTATCGAGGCGGCGCCCCGCGGCTCGCCCCGGCTCGAAATGCGCTTCGGTGTCCAGATGGTCAGCGTCGACCAGGGCTGAAAACAGGAGACGCAGCAGGAATTCGGAGGCGAGCGTGGACGCGGCGGCCTCGGCCGGAAGGTGGATGTCGGTCGTCGGCTCAAGCGCTGGGACGGCCTGCCGGGCGCGTCGGCGCGCCGCGTCCTCACGAGCAGCATGCGCCCGGCCAGGATCGTTCAGCCAGTCCGCAAACTTCCGCCAGGCGTCCATGCCGCCGTGATGTCCCTGGATAGCAAGAGCTGCGGCTTTCAGACGCTGGAGCGCCAGCCGCGCCCCGGCCCGTTTGTGGTCCACGCTGCCGCCGCGACCGCGCAGGTAGCGCTGGAACTCGGGGCTGAACTTCCCCAGGTCGTGCCACAGCCCAAGCCAGTAGCCGTGCTCACGGGCGCAAAAGACCCCGGCGAATTCGGCGGACTGCTTGGCGACAGCCTGAAGATGCTCGGTCAGGCCATGCCACTCGCCAGCACTATTCGCGGAGTGGGCATAGACATCCGGGGCGGGGTCTGATCTGTGGGACGAGCGCTGCGACATTGGTTCTCCACCTCCGCATGTTTAGCGCTAGTCAGACCGCGACGCTTGATCCCGACTAGCGCGGCCCCCTGTCCCGATGGACCGGGGGACAGCAACATAGCTAGAGAAAGAAGAACAAGGGCAAGGTTTCAATCCTCATCCGGCCCGAAAGCCAAATGCGCCGCCCGAACCGATTCTACGCCCACTGACCGGCGATTCCACGAAGCGGGCCGAACGTTGCCGCGGTTACCTGGCGTGCCTTGCACGACCTGCGCGCTGAGGAAGTCCGCGCAGGCCAAGGAGCCGAAGTCTAGCCGATTGGGGATCGGGGGCCAGCCGCAACCTAGGGCGCGTGTCGGACGTCCGGGGCTACAGCGCCACGCAGAATCTCAGGACGAAAGCCCTCAATTTCGTCTAGCCTGATGGGGGATGTTGTTAAACCCATGGCGGCGCTGCACAAGCTGGTGTGGCGGAAGGAGAACAGGGCCACGGCGAGGGCGTTGGGCATAGAACTCAGGACGGCAGCCTCGCGCCTGGAGACGAGAAGGTTGTCGTTTCGGGTGTGGGGACGTTGGAGGACACAGGTTGGAGACGCTGCACAGACGGCGGCACGGCGGCGGACGTGCGACGATGGCTCGACACATAGACAAGCCTTGCACGCAATAATATCGTTGTGTACATGATGCCCCAAGTGGGTGCCGACGGGCTCCTTCCGCCAGGCGTGCACTGGACCAGCTGGGACGAATTGAAGGACAGATTCGGGAACACTCCTTGGAGGCAGCACCTCATGACCGGTCTCAAGGCCGCGTTGGAGAACTTGAAGGGCGCGGGCTGCCGGACCGTCTATCTCGATGGGAGCTTCGTGACGAGCAAGACCAGGCCCAACGACTACGACGCCTGCTGGGACGAGGCTGGCGTCGATCCGGCGGCCCTCGATCCCGTGCTCCTGACCTTCGACCCGGGGCGAGCCACCCAGAAGGCTAAATACAAGGGCGAGCTCTTCCCAGCCTCGGTCATCGCTGACGCCGACGGCCTGTCGTTTCTGGAGTTCTTCCAGACAGACAAGGAGACCGGCAGAGCCAAGGGGATCGTCGCCATAGACCTGAGAGGTCTCGCATGATCAAGAATGAACGGCAGTACCGGATCACCAAGAATCAGGCGGAGAGGTTCTCGCAGACCCTCGCCAGCTTTAGGCAGCGCTCCAGGGAAACCGAGGGGGTGCATCCCCGCATCGCCAAGGCGCGGGAAGACGCCGTGAGAAGCCAGCTGTCAGACCTTGAGGAGCAATTGCGCGAGTATGAGTCCCTAAAGGCTGGCAACTTCGAGATAAAGAACCTGAACGTGGTCGCCGAATTGCCGGCCACTCTGATCAAGGCCCGTATCTCTCAAGGCTTGAGCCAGAAAGACTTGGCAGAGCGGCTCAGCCTGAAGGAACAGCAAATACAGCGGTACGAGGCGACCGACTACGCGTCCGCAAGCCTGTCGCGGATCAAAGAGGTCGTAAGCGCCTTGGGTGTGGAGGCGAACACTTCTGTTCCAACCACGGGATCCCGCTGATCACGGCTCCACGAATTCTCAGCGACGGGGCAATCGGTAATGGCAGCTAGGCAGACCGACTCCGAAACTATTCGCGAGGAAGGCGTCAACGTCCTTCTTGCAGAGTCACTGCGCGGCTACGGTCTATCAGCCAGAGCGGAGCGCCGCAGCCGAAGGGGCGCGCCCGACATCAGCGTCCAGCTGCGAACCGGCGATCCGGTCATTCTCGAATGTAAGTGGGACGGCGCTCGCCGTCTCCTAGAAGACCAACTCGACGCCCGCTTGAACGACTTTCCCGAAGCTTTGGGAGCGTTCGGTGTCCTGTACCCCGACCATCTTCGGCACGTGGAAAACACTAAGGCCGGCCTCGAAGCCGCTGACCTCCAGTGGTGGCTGCACGGCTCGCGCGGCGCACCGCGAAACGAGCCTCCCGTCCGGCGCGGGTCTGTTCGCGACCTGGCCGACGAGTTGCGCGCCTTTCCCCTGGACCTCGAAGGTGTAGATCGTGTCACTGCCGCCGCCGGCGTCGTCGGCCACGCACTCGAACAAGCCGCCGGTCCCGTTGCCCGGCACGCTCGCCTGGCCCGTCGCGTCGCCGACATCATCGCCCAGACCGACCAGGAACAAGACCGCGCCGCCGCCCTGCGCATCGGCTGCCTCGTCCTCTTTAATGCTCTCGCTTTCCAGGACCGCCTCGCTCCCGCGAATGAACACGTTCCTACCGTCGCCGAAGCCCTCCGTCGGGGCGTCCCCGGTCTCCGCGCCGCTTGGCGCTTCATCTGCGACCACATCGACTACGTACCTGTTTTCGACCTGGCCATCGACATTCTCGACGTACTGCTCGACGGCCCGGACGACACCCAGCTGCCAGTCATCGATCCCCTGCGGTCCGCCGTCCAACGCACCCGCCAGGTCGAAGGTCACGACCTCTCCGGCCGCCTCTTCCACACCCTGCTCACCGACGCCAAGTTCACTGGCGCCTACTACACCTCCGTCCCCGCCGCCACCTTGCTCACGCGGCTCGTCTTTCACGACTGGCCCCACAAGGTGGACTGGCGCGACCACGAGTTCCCCGCGTCGCTCACCGTGGCCGACCTCGCCTGCGGCACCGGCACCCTCCTCATGGCCGTCGCCACCGAAGCCGAACGCCGCCATCGTGAGGCCGGCGGACAGCGCGCTGCCGACCTGCACAAGGCCATGGTCGAAGAAGCCCTGCACGGCTACGACGTCCAACTCTCCGCCGTCCACTTCGCCGCCACCAGCCTCGCAATGCTCAATCCCGAGATTCAGTTCGACCGCATGAACCTCTACGTCATGTCCCTGGGCGCGGAAGGCTCCGAGATATCGCTCGGCTCCCTGGATTTCTTGCAATCGGACTCGGTTGCCGTCCAGCACGCACTGTCTCCCGCCGACATGGGCATCGCCACCCTGGACCGCGCCAGGGTCTCCGGTCGCGGTCCTCGCGGTGCGGCGGAAGGGCAGGAAGTCACCCTGCCGAACCTCGACCTCGCCATCATGAATCCGCCGTTCACCCGATCCGTGGGCGGCAACCTGCTGTTTGGCAGCCTGCCGGCGCGGGACCGTCGGCGACTTCAGAACGAACTCTCGCGCCGCCTCACGTCCAAGCAGGCATCCGCCACTGCCGGCCTCGGCGCGGCCTTCGTTGCGGCGGCCTCGCCCAAGCTGCGGCCCGGCGAGGGCCGCTTGGCCTTGGTGCTCCCCGCCACCGTCTGCACCGGACCTTCCTGGCGGCGGACCCGCGACCTGATCCAGCGCGACTTTGCCCTCGACATAGTCGTCACCTCCCACGATCCGCTGCGCTGGAACTTCTCCGACAGCACCGACCTCTCCGAGGCCCTGCTCATCGCTACCCGCCATCCAGAGAACGGCGCAATCCCCGACCACCGCACCACCTTCGTCAACCTCTGGCGCAACCCCGACGGCGTCCTCGACGCCCACCGGCTGGCCCGGGCCACTGCCGCGACAACCCCGGCCAGACTCGAAGACACCGGCACCGCGCTGCTTCAAGTCGATGGCCAGCACATCGGCGAAGTCATCTCCCTCCCGGAATCCAAGCTGGCCGGCAAACAGTGGTCCGGCGTCCAGTTCGCCCGCGCCGACCTTCTACGCAGCGCGCTCAGGCTCCTAGACGACGGCGAAGTCTGGGTTCCAGGCGAGACTCACGCTGCCCGCGTACCGCTCTGCCGGGTTGGCGAACTCGGTCAGATCGGCCCTGATAGGCGCCGGCTCGTCGATGGGTTCGACAAGACCAAGTCCCTAACGGCGTATCCACTCGTTGAGGGTCACGACACAGAGCAGCGCATATCGCTGACATGCTCGCCCGACTCCTACTTGTCGCCGTTGCCACAGCCGAGAGGCGGACAGCGGCCTGGGTATGGCTTACACCTGTGGCAGCAAGCCAGCCGTCTCCTCGTCGCCGAACGACTGCGACTCACCACGGCCCGGATCGTCGCCATGCGCTCGGAGACGAAAGCCCTGTCCAACGTCTGGTGGCCCGTCAGCGTCGACGACGAGTCCGTCGAGAAAGCGCTTGCGGTCTGGCTCAATTCCAGCCTCGGCCTGTTGACCATCGTCGCCCAGCGAACTAGCACCGAAGGCGGATGGGTCGCCCTCAAGAAAGCCGACCTGCAACCGCTGCCCGTCCTCGACACCCGTCGCCTCTCACCCGCTCAGCGTCAGAGCCTCGCCCACCTCTTCGACCAAATGGCCGACGCCGAGTTCCAACGCCTCCCCACAATGTCTCACTGCCCCGCCCGCCGCGCCATAGACGAAGGGCTGTCCAAACTCTTGGCTCTACCGGACCTGAACACGCTTCGCGGCCTCCTGGCTTCAGAGCCCGTCATCTCTAACCAACGTCTATGAGACGACTGCCTGGGGCCACTCGCTTGGCTGATCGCAGAGCATTGGGAACGAGCCGTGCCTGCGTGTGTCCGCTTCAAGACGATTGCACGAAGGAGCCTGTGACGCTCACAGAGCCAGCCGCAATTCAAAGACGGTACTGTCTACCGTCAACTCAGGTCCACCAGGTTTGGCGACCGCGATGCGCGTAGCGACTCGCGGGTGAAGTCAGGCATTCGGACTCTGATGCGACTGCTATTCGGGGTCACACAGGCAGTGCCGAGGCTCACCTCGCGCAGGATTGGTCATAGCAATGGGCGGACCGGAGGGGTTGTGTGCCAACGGTTCGAGAGGCTATCCGGCTCCTGGAACGAGACGGGTGGCGACAGTCACGAACACGAGGAAGTCACCGCATCTTCAAGCACCCGGACAAGCCGGGGATCGTGGTTGTGGCCGGGAAGCCAAGCTTCTTTATCCCGAAGGGGACCTGGAACAGTATCCTGAAGCAGAGTGGTTTGAAATGAGTGGCGCAATGAAGTACGCCGTCGTAATCGAGCGTGGCCCGATGAGCTATGGAGCGCACGTGCCTGACTTGCCGGGCTGCGTGGCTGTCGGCGAGACGAAGGCGGAAGTGTGTGGCCTGATTCGAGAGGCTATTGAGCTCTACATCGAGGAGCTTGAGGGCGACGGGCAGCCGGTACCGGCTCCGCAGGCGTACGAGCTGATCGAGGTCTAGGGAGTCTGACGAGCCGAGCTTTGGTGGCCGTACGTCTACAGAATCTGCATCTGGCGGTGGCAAGAAGCTGGGTTGGACGAGCGGCTCATTGGCACTGCGTAGGTGGTGGGTTCGAATCCGACTTGGGCTACCAGTACGTACCGTACTCATAACTCGCCCGGAAAGGGCGATCTCGGCGGTGTCCGCTCCGCCGATGAGGCTGTCCTCCGGCATTGGGATGGTGTAGTGGATCGTGGCCCGGCCGGGCTTGACCCGGATTGTCTTCACGAAGGATCGGACGAAGGCCTTGGACTCGGTGAGTTCGCTGGTGGTCAGGAACTCACTCATCTCCCGGGCGAAGGCGGTGATGATGTCGGCGCTGTCCAGCATCACCCGCCGCTCCGCCAGCAGCGCCCGGGCGTCCTCGGCCGCGATCTCCAGGCGCTGCTGCCGTTCGCGGTGCGCCCGGATGCGGACGGAAGCGTCCGCCATCTCGACGTCCGTCGTCTCGATGACCTGCCAGACGCGACCCAGCCGCCGGCGCACCTCGGCCAGCTCTTTCTCGATCGTCTCCAGCCGAAGTCGCTGCTCGCGCGCCACCCCGTCCATCTCCTCATCGAGCATCCGCACCAGGTCGCGGATATTGGATTCGGTGAGGATGTGGTCCCTGATCTGGCCGATGATGGTCGCCTCGAAGCGCCGGGCATTGAGTCGGGGCGTGGTGCAGGCGTCCCGGCCCCGCTTCAGCAGGGACTGGCAGACGTAGTAGGTGTAGCGGCCGCTCTTGGCTTCAGCGGCGGTCAAGGCCCGGCCGCACGCCTCGCACATGACGAGGCCGCTGAGCAGATACGGGCTGGACGCGCGTCGCGGGTGGACCGTCGTCGGTGCGCGGGACTGCAGGAGCTGGTTCGCCCTCGCGAACTCCTCCGGCGTCACGATGGCGGGGAAGGCGTCCTCGACGCGCACGGGTGGAGCGTTGTCCTTGCTCCGCGTTCCCCAGACCAGCGTGCCCGTGTACGCCTCATTGGTGAGCATGCCGTGAACGGTGTTCTTCAGCCAGCGGCCGCCGTTCCTTGTCGGAATGCCCTCGGCGTTCAGGACCCTGACGATGTCGAGGACGCTCCGACCGTGCAGCGTCAGATCGAAGATGCGGCGGACCACCGCGTCGGCGGGCGGGTCGAGTTCCAGCTTCGGACGCTGCTTGGCGCCGTCCTGAACGTGGACCTTCCGGTAGCCGTAGGGCGCGTAGGTGGCGATCCAGAAGCCCCGGGCCGCGGCCTCCCGCATGCCGCGGGTGACCTCCTGCGCCAGATTCTCCGAGTAAAACTCGTCCACGCTCTCGATGATCGCTTCCATCAACTTGCCGGTCGGCGAGTCGTCAGCGTGCTCGGTGATGGAGACGACCCGCACACCGCGTCGTCGGAGCATCGACTTGAAGGCCACGGCGTGCTCGCGCTTGCGCGTGAAGCGGGAGAACTTCCAGACCAGGATCTGCTGGAAGGGCGCGTCGGAGCGGCTGGCCGCCTCCAGCATCCGGCGGAACTGCGGCCGATCGGCGATGCGGCCGCTCTCGGCCTCGTCGACGTACTCCCTGGCTACGACGTAGCCGTGCTTCTCGGCGTAGTCGCGGAGCGCCCGCAGTTGGGCGGCCACCGAGAGGTCGACGTCTTGGCGGTCGCTGGAGACCCGGGCATAGAGGGCCACCAGTCGGGCGTCAGCCTGTTGCGTCATGCGGATGTCCTCTCCGGGCGCGACGTCACGACATCGCGGCCACGCGGATGATCGACGTCGGCGCCGGTGCGCTGGGGCCGAAGGGCGGCTCGGTCGCGATAGGGCACGGCGACGAGCGCTATCTTGGCCAATCGTCCGTGCCAGACGACGGGCTTGGCGACGACGGCGACGTCGCCCGTGACCAGGCCGTTCTCACTTGGCTCTTCCTCGGCGTAGCTCGCCCGGCCGCACCGCACGACCTGCGCCGCCACGGAGCCCGGCGCTGGCGGGCGCCCCCGACGGGGCATCCCGCCCCGACGGCCGCAGAGGACGCCGGCGGTCCGCACCCCGAATCCCGGCGTGCGCACAACGACGGTGGCGCGAAAAGCGCCGGGCGTCGACGGCGCCGTCCACGCGGCGGGCGCGCCTGATTCCCGGCGTTCATACAGCACCGCCAGCAACGGCTGCTGGCGCAGCACTTCGGCGAGCCGCAAGGTCACGGAGGCATAGGACCGGCGGTAGTGCTGCCGTAAGGCCAGCACGTCCAGCCCGGTCGCCACGGCCAGTCGAGTGAAGGCCGCCGGCTGCATGAGGACCGCGGCGGCGAATCGGTCGGCGTCTCGACAGAGATGCCTGGGTGGGGCGGGGTCCGGGGCGCGGTCCTGGAGCATTTCGTAGATGATCTCGTACGTCTCGTGGAGCACCGTGTGTTCCCAGGCGCCCGCCCACTGGTCGGTCGAGTAGTGGATGGTGTACGCGCCCGCCGCCAACACGCAGTGAAAGCCCCGCAGGCCGCTGGGCAGGTGGGTGGCGACGACGGCTGCGACCCCGGCGTCGCGCAGCACCCTGGTCACCTCGTCGAGGGTTGGACGCCCCGAGAGGCGGAAGTACCTGACGAAGGCGTCGGCCAGACCGGCCGGGTCCAGCCGCACCAAGTCGGGGCCCTGGTCCATGAGGCTGTCGCAGAAGTCGTCGAGGGTGCGCGTCATTCCAACAGCCGCTTGCCGGTGAGCGTCTCGTACATCTCCACGATGAATCGCTTGGCCGCCAGGCTCAGCGGTCCGTCGGGTCGGGTGCCTAACCGGAACTTGGGATCGGCGATGACGAAGTCGAAGGCCCGGTCGACGTTCGCTTCCTCGTCGGACCCGACGTCCGCATCGTCGTCGAGGTGCCCGGCACGCTTGAGCAGGTCGTGCAGCGACACCCCGTAGAAGGTAGCCAGCTTCTGGAGCACCCGGGGACCGGGGCGCCGGTGTCCCTTCTCGATGTTGGAGAGGTAGGGGTCGGAGATGCCCGTCTGGCGATAGACCGCGCGCAGGCTCCGGGCCCCGCGCAACTCGCGGAGGTAGGCACCGATCCCCGACTCTGTTCGGTCATCGTCTGTCATGCCAGAAGCATAGAACACTTTGCTGAATGAGAGCAAGCATTTAACCGGTCGATACCGCCACTCAGTTGATCTTTTGCTACACTTCTGCATAGCACAGATCCCCACGCCCGACTGATCGGCGGCGTACGTCCGGCGGCCCCGCCACACACCGACGCCGGGACCGCGCTTCCCCTCGGAGGTTTCGACTTTGACCAACCATCCGCGGCTCAGCCACGCCCAGGAGGAGATTCGGCTGCGAGGCTTGCGCCTACTGGCGCGGATGATCGCCCGCGCCCATCTGACGGACGTGGCGGCTGGCAATGGGACGGCTAGCCACGCCCGGCAACGGGATCTCAAGCCGGAATCTCCGATGGAGGCTGACCGACATGTCCGGTAAGCGGCCCCGTCCCAAGGTTCGCCTGAACCCCTATGCCGTGTGGGATCGACTCAACCGGGCCAACCTCTCCCAGAACGAGCTCGCCCGCCAGATGGGCATCAGTTCGGGCTACCTCTCCCAGCTGATTACCGGACAGCGCCGCCCGTCGCCCCGGATGCGACGGCGGCTCCAGCAGGCGCTCGACATCGCGCGGTTCGACGACCTGTTCATCGTGGAGCGCGGCGATGCGACCTAATGCAACTCCACCGCGCCACCTCGTCTTGGGCTGGCCCTTCCTGCCGGAGGACTTCCCCCAGCGGCTGGAGCGGCTCAAGCAACGTACGGGCCTCTCCTGGGAGGGCGTGGCGATGTGCCTCGGCGTGGACGTGCGCCAGGTGCAGCGCTGGCGGCGGGGCACGGAGCCTTGCGGCGGGGCGCTGTTCGCGCTCTTCCGACTGGCGGACCGTGTGCCCGGCGGCCTGGAGCTGCTGCTCGGGGACGACGCCGGCCAGCCATGGGATAGCTAGGAGTGTGAGCCGCCAGCGTCGGATCCATCGCCCCGTCACCCCGGTCTTTCCGCAGGACTTCCCCGCGCGGCTGGAGCGATTCAAGGCGGCTGGCGGGTTTTCCTGGCGCTCCCTGGCCCACCGCCTCGGCGTGACCCCCTATCGGCTCCGGGAGTGGCGGCGGGGCACGGTGCCGAGTTCGACGCATCTCTTCGTCCTGCTGACCCTCGCCGACCAGTGTGGGCTTCGGGAACTGCTGATGCGTCCCGAGCGAGACGTGCCGCCGGATGCGGTTCCGCTGGACGGACCGCCGGCTCCCTGACCATCGGCTGCACGCGTTCGATGCGCCGCCTCGTTGGTCGTAAGTCTCCTGGGCAATACGCAGCGGGGTCACGTCTGTCCCCGCACCCACGGGGAAACCGCAATAGTTGTGGTGGGTGCGCCGTACGATTGTTCGGTCCGTGACTCTTGCTGGTCGGCCACACGGCGAATAGGAGCAGTTGCTGAAAGGCCTCCAGGCTCAGCACGTCAAGCGCCGGGCCGCGACGGTCGGTTACGACCTGCGGTGGACGAGGACCGGACGTGCCTACGGTTGCTTGAGCTCCCCAAGCCGCTCAAAGTCCACCCACCACGCGACGTCGTCCGGAAGGTCCGAGATCAAGACCACGACCTCACCGGGAGTGAATACGGCCATCCGCTCGCCCAGGACCTGCGCCCAATCGCTGTCGCTCGTCACGTAGAGGCGATTCCACCTGTCTCCCGACCACTCGACGCCGCCGAAACCACTGACGCTGGTGATGCTCACGCTCGGGATGGAGTCAATATCCGGCGGCTTGTCGTCCGCGAAGCGAATCCGAACAAGCCACAACCCCTCCGACGAAAGGTTGATTGGGGTCGTCGGCTCAGAGCCCACACTGTTGCCATAGAGAAATTCCAGTTGGGCGTCGGACTTCGGCTCCGACCCATGGACGGGTACGGCCCGAACGATCTCCGAGGTCACCATAAGTCCGGACACGTCTGCGCGCATGGCCTTCGAAATGAAGGTATTCCACTCGGCGGTAGTCGAGCACGGCGATAGCCGCCGTCGCGGACAGGGCTCCGGCGATCACTACGGCGGTCAGCGGGACGAAAACGCGCGCAATGCGACCTCCTGGTCTCATGGCTCTCTCACTTTCGTTGGCGCAGGCCGGGCCGCTGGACGGTCAACCCCAGCGGCCCGTAGCTCGAAACCACAGCCGTTGCCCTACCGGAGGCTCGATTGCGGCGCAGATCAGCAAGATTGGCTTCGACGGCCGACCTCAGCGTCGACGCGGCTACTGGCATCGCTATCCAGCCATTTCGCCCAAGGAAGCTTTGCGGCAGCTATTGGAGCAGCCACTCCGGTTCGACGAGCAACTCCGGGACCCGTCTCCCAAGGGCCTTGGCAATCGCCTCCAGGGTCCTGAAACGCGGCGTCTGTTCGCCCTTCTCCAGCCGCACCAGCGTTACCCGGCCGATGTCCGCGGCGCGGGCCAGCGCCACTTGCGTCAATCCGGAGGATTCCCGGAACCGGCGGATGCGCTCGCCAAGCGTCTCCCTACCCCGCATGGCGAGCACCTCAATGGTTGGCCGATAGGTCGCGTCGCAGTAGTGGCGGGCGAAATCCCAGGGAATCTCGATCCGCTCCCCTTGGGCCGTCTCCAAAACTATCTCGTAGGGATTCGGCAACTCCAAGCTGGCGAGAGCCGCGCGGTCCTTGATCCCAGGAACGTCGGCGTACGGTAGCAGTCCCATGGATCCGTCTGCGAAGCTCAGTTCGATTCCCTCCTCCAGCAGGGTGGCAATCGTCATCATTCGATTGGCGTTCTTGACCAGTACGGCGTTCACCATCGTCTCTCTCCATGTATGGCGTCCCACGTCCTGCTGATCTTCGCAGCGTGCTTGGCGTAGGCCTTCGCGATGTCCCTGAAGGTGCCGGGCGGCGGACGGTCCATGAAGGTGCCTCCGATCAGTTCGATGCGACACACATCCTCATTTCCCACCCAGACGTGCACGTGGGGAGGCTCGAAGCTGTTCTCTCGGGTGTAGACCACGAAGCGGAACTGGCCTTCGAGCGCCACCGTCGGCATTGGAAGTCCTCGGACAGCGTGGTGCTCTCCATGCTGCCATTACCGTCGGATTGTATCACGTAACGACACAACTGGCAGAGTTTGTGGCGCAGTCGGGCACTATCTGGACGCCTCGGGCTTACGGCCGAAAGTGGCAGATCGTCCGGCTCCCGCTGTGCCACCACGAAGGTCAACGCGTGCGGTCGCCGCGGATGTCACGATGGCCGTGGAGAGGCAGAGGAGGTCCCCAGAACCACTCCGTGCGCGAGTGGCGAGCGCCGGAAGTCCGTGGCGAAGCGTGCGAACGATGACCATGAGAAGCTCCCTCCGGGGAGCGGCCCCGAACGGAGCCGCTGGATCAGTAACCCGGAACCACGCGAGCCTTTCAGTAGCTCGTCCGGGACCTCCAGATTACTGATCTCGAGTGGTGGGCCATTTTTTGCGGGGCTGATATGACAATGGGTGTCACTGTCCAGTAGAGTATATTTGGTGAGTTGGAAGCGTGCGTTCTAAGGCCCACGAAGGGATCGTGGACATGACGACAATTGAGGACGCAGTGCTCGCGTACATCAACGCGCACCCGGAAGGCGCTGACGACGATGAGATTGCGGCGGCCTTGGGCAAGACCCGGCAGCAGGTGAATCAGCGCGCTCGGCAACTGGCACGCGACGGACGCATTACCCGCACGCCGCAGAAGAAGATTCTGAACCTGCCGAAGGGTCGGTGACGATGGTCGAAACAGTCGTGACGAGTATCAGCTTGGTTGTTGCCGTTGTGGCCGTGGCCTCCGTGTTCGCCCGCTGGCTCCGTGAGGATATTCGCGATCTGCGGTCCGACTACCGCGAGCTCCAGGCTGACGTGAAGCGAATTCTCGAACGTCTCCCGCCCAGCTAGCGTCACGCCGAGGCGGTTGGTGACGGCGGCGGTTGGACTCGTGGTGCTGCTCGTTGGGTGGCGGCGCTGGCGTGACAGGCAAGAAGAACAAGGACTGAGGTGCCACGGTCTCAACCTGCTCGACGAGTAATCGTGCGTCGCTACCACATCCGGACCGGAAGTCAGAATTTCCCAGCATCTCGGGAATTATATACTTGATAGAGCGTAACCGAGAGTCGCATCTTGTGCGTACGAGGCCATGACGGGCTGCGATGGGTCAACCCGCCGGAACCCGCCTGACTCGTGGATTTGCGCAGCCCGTCAGCGCCCGACGATGACCATCGGCCATCTGACTAGCCATCGCTATAAGCCCCAATCCTTAACACCACACCAGGGGCGAGTCATGCCATCCGTTCAGCGAGTCTGAACAACAATAGCGATACGTGCTCGTACGGCAGCGACGTCATTAATCAAATCATACATGGATCGCGAGCATGAGTGATACTTATTGGCAGCATTCGACATAGTGCAAAGCTACGTCAAGTGCCCGTGTTTGTGCCATTTCTAGTGTGTTTCTG
>JAJDZN010000187.1 GCA_022824585.1 Bryobacterales bacterium
GCCAGCCTGCCCTGCTTCAGGAAGACCTTGGCGCGCTCCTCGACGTAGTAGCACTGGAGCATTTTCTCGTATAGCTCCCGAAGCACTTCGGAGGGGACGATACCCTCTGCGACTTCTATCAAGTGGGTTGCCATCGCTGAACTAAGCTCGCGGACCTAGCGGGGTGCCAGAGAGGCCCACGCCATCTCTCACCCTAACAGCTACCTGAGACAGTCGGGAAAGAGCGGTTGCGGGCGCTCGATGGACCGCGGTCCGGCGGTGCGCGCATGTCGCTGGGCTGCTGAATCACGGGTCTAACAGTCGGGGACACATGAGTGCAATCTGGCATACACTGAACGAATGTTCCGACCCGGCTCACGCCGACGCAACTGGGCCTTTGGCCTGGCGGCGTCACTGTTCCTTATGTCCGCACTGGCTTCAGCTATCGCAGCCGGCCCGGAAGTCGGGGAGACCGCCCCGGCCTTCGAGGCCATCGACCAGTCGGGCAACGCCCGCGACTTCGCCAGCCTGACGGGAGAGCAGGGGCTGCTGCTGCTGTTTTTCCGCTCGGCGGACTGGTGACCGTTCTGCAAAGGCCAGCTCGTGCAGCTGGAACGCAAGCGCCAAGCCCTCGAAGCCAGCGGTGTCAACATCGCCGGCATTAGCTACGACAAGCGGGAGGCCCTGAGCAATTTCGCCGAGCGGGCCGGAATCGGATTCCCGCTGCTTTCCGACCCCGACTCCGAGATCATCCGCGCCTTCGGAGTGCTGAACGAGGACGTGCCGGAAACGCACCAGTTCTACGGCATCCCGCATCCGGTCGAGCTCCTGCTGAATCCCGACCGGACCGTGGCGGAAAAGTTTCACGAGGAAAACTACAGGGATCGCTTCACTGCCGGCCGCATCTTGGTCCGCCAACTGGGTTCCGACGCGGGAGGCGCGCGGACACAGCAGCGGACATCGCACCTGAAGCTGACCAGCTGGGCAAGCGACGAGACCGTGCGCGGCGGCAATCGATTCGCCCTAGTGCTCGACATCGAACTCAACGACAAGATGCACGTCTACGCGCCGGAGGTCGAGGGCTACATTCCCATCGCTTGGACCATGGACGAAGGCTCTGGCGTGACCCTCTACGACACGGAGTTTCCTGACGCGAAGACCCTGCACCTTCCAGCGATCGACGAGCGCGTGCCCGTCTACGAGGGCAAGTTCCGCCTGGTGCGCGACATCATGATCGGCCAAGCGAACGAACTCGGCGATCTGCTCGAAGACGGCGCGCTGAAGATTAGCGGGAGCCTGCGCTACCAAGCATGCGACGACAAGGTCTGCTACCTGCCGACGACCGTGCCCCTGGAATGGACGATCCAATTCGAGCAGCACGATCGCACACGGGTGCCGGAAGCCCTGCGCCGCTGAGCCGGTCGCGCCGAAGCTCGACGCGGCCCCATTGGCTAGGATGAAGTTGCGCCTGCAATGTCGCGCGAAGGATTCACGGAACTGGAAGGCGGGCTCGAGGCAGCGGAGCTGCGCTTGGGCTGCGTCGTGTCGCGCTTCAACAGTTTCATCACGGACCGGCTGCTCGCAGGGGCGCTGGACGCGATCCGCCGTCACGGCGGCGACGCGGACAAGGTGTTCGTGGCCCGCGTGCCCGGTTCGCTAGAGTTGGCAACCGCCGCCCGGGCCCTGGCGCAGAGCGGCAATTTCGATGCCTTGATCTGCCTGGGAGCCGTGATTCGCGGGGAGACTTCGCACTACGAGCAGGTGGCATCGGGGGCGGTGAGCCAGATCGCGCGCGTCGGACCCGAGACCGGCGTGCCGACCATCTTCGGCGTGCTGACCTGCGATACCGTCGAGCAGGCGATGGATCGCTCCGGAGCCAAGAGCCGCAACGCCGGGGCCGAAGCCGCCGCCTCAGCCATCGAAATGGCCCACTTGCTCAGCGCGATCCGCGCCATCTGACCGCAGCGGCCACAGCGTTACGCCATGCTCTCCCGACGCCGATCCCGCGAGTGCGCCCTGAAAATGATCTACCAGTGGGACGCTGGGGGAGCGGATCCGGACCAAGTCGTTGCGGACTTCTTCGGGCGCCTGGCGTCCGATGATCCCCAGCCGGTGGATGCCTTTGCCGAGCGGCTGTTTCGCGAGGCCGCCGAGAACGTTGCGGAGCTGGACGCGATCATCGCGCGCCACAGCGCCGACCGCTGGCAGCCGAGTCGCATCGAACCTGTGGTGCGACACCTGCTGAGACTGGCTCTGGCGGAACTGCGCGGCGGCGACACGCACCCCGCGATTGTCATCAACGAGACCCTCGAGATCGGCAAGCGCTACGACGGCGACGCTTCGACGCGCTTCATGAACGGTATCCTGAACGGGTTCGTCGAAGCATCCGATCCTGACAAGGCCAAGTCGCGTCCGTCCAGCGAGCAGAAGAAACCCTGACGCTCGCAGCGTGGCGCGGGATTACTTCGGATGGACGACCGCAAAACCGTCGTAGCGCGTCTCCCGCGAGTGCGACGATAGCGCAGGCCAAGCCCGCTGGTGCTTGTCCGAGGCAACCCACTCCATCCGCTGCTCCTCGGTGTCAAAGCTGAGACGCACTGTGAACTCGGAGGTCGCAGGCTTGCGCATCAACAGCGCGCTCCGGAAGCCGGGCATGCTGCTCACGGCCGGGTAGAACACCTCGGCGAACGTCTTCTCGAGTTGTTCGGCCTGGCCGCTCTTGGCCGTCATCCAGATGTGCAATTCCATCGGGCCATCGATGTCGAAAACCCGCTCGGCAACTGCCGGCAACGCCATACAGGCGGCCAGACAGATGATTGCAATTCCGCGCATTTCGTCCCTCCCGCGGACAGCCGTGAATGGGCGTGCCCCGTCGCCATGATGGCACACCCGCTGCGCCGGAACTAGGGGCGCACGACGCGGACCCTATGGTTCTCGCTGTCCCCGATGTAGACGTTGCCAACTCGGTCCACGTAGACACCGTGGGGCCGCGCCAGGCCGCATTGGAGCGGATCGCCGTCCGGGCCGTCGTGGACCGTGCCGTCGCCCGCCACCGTGGAGATCGCGCCGCTTGCGGCATCGATCCGGCGAATCGCGTGATTCTCGGTATCGGCAAGATACACCGCCAGGTCGGGGCCGACCTCGATGCCCTTCGGGCCCGCCAGGGTGGCCTCGGATGCAGGCCCCCCATCACCGGTGTAGCCCTTGGCGCCGGTTCCGGCGACGTGGTAGAGGCGCTTTGCCTCCATGTCCAGCCGATACACCGCGTTGCCCTCGCGCAAGGCGATGTACATGTCTCCGTCGGGCGCGAACGCTAGCGCGCGCGGACCGTTAAGAGGCGTTCCGGCTAGCGGAGCGCCGTCCGGCGTAGGCTCGCGCTCGCCCGTGCCTGCAAACGTGGTCACGGTTCCGGTGGCAAGGTCGACCCGCCGGATCCTGTGATTGCCGATGTCCGCGACATACAAGGAGCCCTTGCCGTCCAGGGCGATCGAGTGCGGGCGGTTGAACGTCGCCTCCACCGCCGGGCTGCCGTCGCCGGAGAACCCGCGCTCGCCAGTGCCGGCGATCGTCGTGATCGTGCCGTCACCGGCATCGACCCGTCGGACCACCGCGCTGAGCATCTCGACGAAGTACATGTTGCCGTGGTCATCGAAGCGAACTTCATACGGGTCGTTGAGCTCGGCCTCGACGGCGGGTCCGCCGTCGCCGGAGTAGCCGGTCTCGCCCGTCCCCACAACCGTCGAAATCGTGCCGTCGCCCATGTCCACGCGACGGATCCGGTCAGTGTCGATCTCGCAAACGTACAGCGCGCCGTCCGGACCCAGAGTGAGGCCATAGGGATTTCCGACCCGAGCGGCGGTCGCCGGACCGCCGTCCCCCGTCGCGCCGGAGATGCCCGTGCCGGCGAGCGTATCAGCAGTACCCGCCAGCATTCCGGACGAGGCAACTAGGACAGCCAAGATCAGTCGCATGCGGTTAGGATAGCCTTCTTCGGCGGCCAGGCACTCAACGACCTTGCCTGATAGTGCGCTGATGCCTAGCGCCCTGAGCGAAGGTGCCCGGCAGCTCCCCGCATCGGCCAGTCGCATCGAGAGTGCTCGGCCGAGTGGGCCGTGAAGCAGACCGACGGTGGCGAAGAGTCTGGAGGTGACAGGTGCTTGATCTGCTGCTCCCGGGCCAGAGGATGAGCGTTGGTAGGCTGGATTGGATGTGCGGCCCGGCCATTGCTCTTGGAGGGGTCGCGGGACTCGTGTTGGCAACCGGATCGGTGGACGGCTGCTCGGTTCGGCAAGAAGGTGCTGCACAGTGGGGAATGGAGAGTTGATTGGATGAGCTCGGAGCGGCTCTGAAGGCTGAGACGAGCGAACCAATCGGTCCGATTGTTCCGACGGAGAGTCCGTGCGAAGAGCTGAAGGCTAAGTCGGTTCTGGTTGAGCAGTTGGGAGGCATTTGCGGTGTTGGAACCCCTGACCCTTCTTGCGCTCTCGATGGGAATTCTGAGCGCATGCTCGCTGCCGCTTGGAACGCTCACGACCCTGTTCTGGCGGCCCGATGATCGCTCCGTCGGGATCCTCATGGCCTTCGGCGGCGGCGCGCTCCTCGCGGCGCTGACG
>JAJDZN010000188.1 GCA_022824585.1 Bryobacterales bacterium
CGGCGCAACCACCGGCCTTGATGATCCGCAAGCCAACATGAATGGCGTTACCGACAGCCGCCTGGTCCGACACTGCCAAGTTGCCCGCGCGCGCGGATCGCCCGACCGCACTGTGAATCTTCAGCGCGGTGCCGCCCCCGCGAATTCGGACGATCAAGGAACCTGCCGGGGCTCGCGCACTTCCAATACCTGATTCGCCGAAACGCGCCCGACGTCTTGAATACTGCCGCTGGGCCAAGTGACCTGCACGGAAACATCTTCGGATTCCCCTAGGCCGAAATGCACCCCGTCATGGCTGGACGAGGCGTAACCGACCGCGCTGGTCATCACGTTTGCCTGCCGACCTGCGCGAACCGTCGCGCCTATCCCGTCGCGGTTCGAGATCGTCCCCACGAGCCGGACATTAAGCCACGCTTGCTCTCCCGGGCTGGTGTTGTGCCATAACTCGGCCGCCCCACCCAGCGAGGACACCACCACGTCGACGCGGCCATCGCGGTCGAAATCCGCGAACGCGCAGCCGCGGTGGGCCCTTGCCGTGCTCGCGAAGGCCTCGCCGGCGGCAGCCGTGACCTCTTCAAAGGACCCGTCCGCAAGATTGCCGTACACACTGTTGGGCTCGCGATACGGCGTCGTCGGCTCGAACTCGCGGATGATGTCGTTGACGTGGGAGTTGGCCGTGAACAGATCCTTCCAGCCATCGTTGTCGAAGTCGTACAGCCCGTTGCCCCAGCCGCTGTGGCGGTTGGAGTGCAGCGCCAAGCCGGACGGACCGGTCACGTCCTCAAAGAAGCCGTCACCGAAGTTACGGAACAGTGGGAACGTCTCGGCGATCAAGGCCGTGACCGCCACATCCGGCAATCCATCGTTGTCGTAATCGCGGAAATCGACGCCCATGCTGGCCACCGGGTCGCCATGCTGCAGCAGAGCCGTGCCCGAGAACAGCCCCGCTTCTTCGAAGCTCTCTCCGGCCTGATTGAGGAACAGAAAGTTCGGCAGGTTGTCATTCGTGACCAACGCGTCAGTCCAGCCATCGCCGTTGGCGTCGGCGAAAGCCACGCTCATGCCGCGCCCGGAATGGTCGCTGATGCCAGTCGTCGCACTCACGTCTTGGAACGTGCCTTGACCGGTGTTGCGATACAGGCGATTCGGTATGGGAGTCAGCTGCATCGGGTCGCAGTAGGCGCGAAGCCCGCGCCTCTCGTCGCCGCAGTATGTCTCGAAATCCAAGCTCCAGTGCGCATAGTTGACCACGAACAGATCAAGGTGCCCGTCGGCATCGTAGTCGAACCAACCCGCAGCCACCGACCACTCGCCGCCTCGCAGGCCGGACTCCGCGGTGACATCCTCGAAGGCACCATCGCCTCCGTTGCGCAGCAGGGTCAGGCGGAAGACTCCGGCCAATAGCAAGTCGACATCGCCATCGTTGTCGTAGTCGGCCGCGGCAACGCCCGTGTCATATCCGGTACCCGCAACGCCCGCCTCGGCGGTGACATCGCTGAAGCGCAGTTCGCCATCGTTGCGATAAAGGCGGTTCCAGTACTTCGGCGCTTCCTTGCTCAATGACGGGATCACGGCGCCGTTGGTGAAGTAGATGTCCGGCAGGCCATCGCCGTCGTAGTCGAAGACGGCGACACCGCCCGCCATCGTCTCGATCATGTGCTTTTCGGGCGTCGGGTGGTTGTGCAGCACGAAGTCGATCCCCGCCGCTGCCGCGACATCGCGGAATTGGATGTCGCCGGGCGCACCTTGCAGCAGCACCGCCGCAACCGGCAGGCTTGCGATCGTCAGCGCGGTCCGGGCTACTCGCTCTTGATCCATCGCTCAAACTTGCTGCGGTCGCGAGCAAACGATCGCTTGCGCATTTCGGTGGACCTGTCCAGCGCCAGCCTGGCCCGTTCCATGTTGCCCAAGCGGCGGTAGGCTTGGAAGAGCGAGTAGTGGATATCGCCGTAGTAGTCGAGAAGCAGCGCTTGCTCAAGTTGCGCGGCAGCCTCTTCGACGCGCCCCACTCGCAGGTATGCCCGGCCGAGACTTGGACGTGCCTCAACCAAGTTGGGGTCAAGCTGCAGGGCAGTCTCCAAGTAGGGGATGGACTCGGCATGCTGTTGCCTGGCCACGAACAACCGGCCTGTCACGTACAGCGAGCGCGGGTTTGCGCCGTCAAGGTCGAGGGCCTTCTCGAGCGCTCCCTGGGCCTCATCGTAGGCGTTGTTGAGCAAGTAGAGCAGCCCCAGGCTGCGGTGCAACTCAGCCGCATCCGGCTTGAGCTCGATCGCGCGCCGGTACTCGGCAATCGCCTGATCGTCGGCCTGCCGCTGGCGGTGGGCCTCCGCCCGCAATTGATGCACGCGCCAGGACTGGGGGGCCAGCCTCTCGACCTGCTCGAAGCACAAGTCCGCCAGCGACCGGAGCGTGCGGACCGTCCAATAGACAGCTTCAGGCGGCGCCTCGTCGGTTCCGCGCATGGCGTGCGTGAACGCGATCAATGCCCGCTCGTGCTGGCCGAGCGCAAGGTAGGCCCTGCCAAGCAGCAACAGCTCTGCCCGCGCCATCGAGCGACGCGAAACCAGCGCCTGAGCGCACGCCGTGTAGAGATGGTCGGCGCACAGAGAGACAGCCTCGGAGGCACCGCCAGAGCGCACGGGAGCGGCTTGGACGGCGCGCTCGAATCGCGCGCGGGCGGCGGCGGCAACTGCCTCATCGCCGAGATTGGCGGACAGGGCCCAGGCTAGGAACGCCGCCGGTCCGGCCTCAGACTGGCCAAGCGACTGCAAGAGCTTGGCCGCAGATTCGGGCGCAATGACCCCGGGCTCGAACGCTGGCTGGGATCCCAGCCATTGCGGGAACGAATCCCAGACCGCGGCCACTCGCTCAAGCGCGGAAGCGGCATCTCCCCGCGCCAAGCTGATCTCGGCCAGCCCGAGCAGTGCCTGCTCGGAGCGCGGATCCGTGCGCAACTCGTCTTCGAAGCTGGCGGCGGCCTCGCCCAGCTGTCCGAGCCGCAAGCGGGCGGAGCCCAAGGCCGAGTGCAGGCCGGGCAGGCCGGCTCGCTTGGCAGCTGCGGCCTGATAGTAGTTCGCGGCGGCCTCCCAAGCTTCGCTGAGCGCCAGCATGTCCGCCCCGAGACGAGTGGCCCAGACCGAGTCCGGCTGCTCCACGACCAAGCGTCCCGCCAGATCGCTCATCAGGCCCATGTAGTCGCGCCCGAGCAGATACCATGCCTCGGTCCTGTCCGGGCTGTGCGAGAACGCCGCCTGGAATTCCTGTACTGCGCTGGCGTAGTCCCCCTTCGCCAAGTGGCATGCCGCCAGCGCCCTGTGCGCCTCGAGGTTGGCGGGGTCCAGCTCCAGGCTGCGCGACAGCGCAGCGATGGCTTCGTCGGACGCGCCCAGCTTGAGGTGGCCGAGACCGAGGAATAGATGGGCGGCGGGCAGGGCCGGCAGGGCGCGAGCCGCCTGTTCCAGCTCGTCAACCGAGCGCTGGTATTTCCCCTGCAAGAACAGGGCCAAGCCTAGGTTTACGCGCGCTTCGGAGAGCCCTGGCTCGGCACCGAGGGCGGCCCGGAACTCAGTCTCGGCTCGGGCGAATTGACCGGCTTGAAGCGCTGCCTGGCCCTCTTGGAAGCGAGTCCGGAAATCTGGTTGGCCGAGCTCTGGCTGCGCCGACAGAACGGCGGGCAGCAGCAACAGTGCGGCGGCTGCGCGAAGACCGGCCGCCGAGTCGAGCGTTGTCCAAGCCATCGAAGCCGGTTTAGATTATCGCGAGTTCTTGGATCGCAATGGAAACCGGCGGGCGGCTGGGCCGCCCGCCGGTCCGATTCGCCGGGCTTGCGCGAACCGCCTAGAACAGTAGTCGCAGCCCGAACTGCACAAGTCGGGGCACGCCCCGAGTGCCGCTGATCACGCCGAACTGGGGAGTGCCCAACGCTGTTCCCGGATGCCGGAAGACCGGCGTGTTGAACAGGTTGAAGAACTCCGTGCGGAATTCCAAGCCCACGCTCTCGCCCAGCTGCGTGCGCTTGAACAGCGCAAAGTCCCACTGTGCGATGCCGGGCCCGCGCACATCCGGCAGAACCCTTGACGTGTTGCCGAAGGTGAACGCCGCCGGCTGGCTGAACACGTCTCTCCTGAAGTACTCGTTCAGTCGCGTTTGCGGGTCGCCGGACCGTGCCGCGCTGGTGCCGTTGTTGTCCACGAACTGCGATCCTCCAAAAGAGTTGGAAAGGTTCTGGGAAGGCGACACGCCGATCGGAAATCCGGTCTGGACGGTGGTTACGCCGTTGATTCCCCAGCCTCCGAGGATGGCGTTGGCAGCCCCCGAAAGATCGCCGAGGAAGGGCTTGCCCCGGCCGAAGGGCAGGTCGAGGACGTAGCTGAGCACGAAACGTTGCGATACGTCGAACGCCGCCAGCGATTTGAGCGACCGGAGATCGTTGTTATTGCCCCCGGTGGCCCAGCCCTGCGCGCTGAAGCCCTCGAGGCCATCCAGCCAACCGGTAAGCGTGCCAGCGTCCGTGATCAGCTTTCCGGCAGTATAGGAGGCCAGCAAGCTCGCGCCCCCCTTGAAGCGCCGCTCCACCTTGGCCTGAAAGGAGTGGTAGGTCGAGCTGCGGTTGGTCGGCCCGGCCATTTCCACGTTCGTGAACTGCGGATAGGGACGAAGCAGCTGCCCGCGTGCGACAGTCGGCTGCGACAGCGGCCCAGTGGCGATGGACGTGCCGTGAAACGGGTTCGGCACCTGCTCGTTTAGCGCAGGGCCGAGGCTAAGGTGCTGGTCCGGAAGCTGATTGATCGTCTGGGCATTGACCGGCAGGCTGGTGCCCTTGGACCCGGCGTAAGCCAAGTCGACCAGAGTGCCGTCACCGAGCTGGCGTTGAATATTGAAGTTCCACTGCTGCATGTAGCTCAGCGGCTGGTCCGGCACCGGCGAGCGAATGCCGAGCCCGCCAATCAGCGTGTTGAGGAAGGTCGTGTCTCGTCCGGGTGGCACCAAGACTCCATCAGGGAAAGGATCCGCCAAGCGACGGAATGCAGTGACGCCGCCATCGAGCGAGGTAATCCAAGGAGTCGCGATGGTGGTCACGACATCTTGGTTGGGCGCGATCGAAAACGCGACATCATTGGGCAGCCAGAAGATGCCGTAGCCCGTGCGGATCACGGTCTTGTCGTCCAAGCGGTATGCGATGCCGAGACGGGGCGCAAAGGCGTTGCGGTCATTCAATCGCGTTCTCGGCTGGCGCAAATCCGAATTCACTAGCGCCAGCTGTCCTCGCAAGTCTAGCCCTGTTTCGGCGGCCAAGGGGTTGACGGAGTCGAGCGCAAGCGAGGTCATGCGGTCGTAGCGCTCAGAGAAATTCCCCGAGAGCTCCCAGCGCAACCCGATGTTCAGCGTCAGCCTGTCATTGACCTGCCATTGGTCATTGACATAGGCCGCACGATAGATCATCTGGCCAGCAACGAGTCCGGGTGTCGTGATGCCGCCGCCAGTTCCGGTGCCGAGCAGGAAGGAGGCGAAGCCCCAGCCACCCATTGGGGCGAACGGATCGTCGGCGGTAAAGTTGGCGTTGAAGCGGAAAATACCGCTCGGCGTGTTGCTCTGAGCGTAGTTGTGAGTCAGCCTGCGGACATCGCCCCCGATCTTGTAGGTGTGCCGCCCGCGGATCAATGTAAGGCTGGGCAGGGCCGCTACGTTGTCCTGGCGGCCAATGATGATGCTCCCCGTCCCCTGGGCGCAGAACAACGAGTAGCTTTCTACGCAGGGCGTGGGGATGTGGCGGAAGTTGTCCGGAATCTGGCTTACGAGCGATGAGGGCCACGCAAACTGAGTCAGGTCGATGCCTTGGCTGGCTGGGGAACGGTCGTAGCGGAAACGCGTCCACGAGAGCCGGATGTCGAGAATCGTCGTCGGCGAAATCAAGTACGTATCTCCGAGCACGAATTGGTTAGTTGTGAAGGTCTCCGGTCCGGCATCGATGTGGGCGCCAGTGCCGTAGGGATCGACGCCGAAAGTGAGGTTGTCCCACCAAGTCCAGCGCCCCATCACCCGGTGCTTGTCGCTCGCGCTCCAGTCCACGCGATTGTTGAACTGTGTGTTGTTGCCGCCGTCGCTGGCATTAGTGGCGTAGTTGTTGTTCAGCCCGGGCTGGTTGGGCTGATCCCAAAGGTGGCTCAGCGACCTCGACGTGGCGTCCTGCAACGCAGCCGGGATCGTGTCGTTCTCAAACCGGGTGCGCGGGAGGTCGCCCGCGCTGGACACCGAGAAAGGATCGTGGATGGCCCGCCCCACCTCCGAGAAATCGCCCTGCTGCTGCAGCGGGGTCGGCGAGTCGAGCAGCAGCGAACGGCCCTGCCGCTGGCGATAGCTCTCATAGGAGGAGAAGAAGAAAACGCTGTCCTTGACGATCGGGCCGCCGATATTGGCGCCCCACTGGTTCTGGACGAACGGCGGTGTCCCGATGCCGCTGGCGTTGTTGAAGAAGGTGTTGGAATTAAGAACCTTGTTCCGCAGGAACTCGTAGGCAGAGCCATGGAACTGGTTGCTGCCGGACTTCGTGGCCATGTTGATGACACCGCCGGCGAACCGTCCAAACTCCGCACCGAGGTTGTTGGTCTGGATCTTGAATTCCTGCACGGCGTCCTGGGTCGGGACCAAGGCGGTGAGGTTGGCGTAGCCGATGTTGACAGGCGCGCCGTCCAGCGTCGTGGCGCTCTGATTCGACTGGCCGCCACCAATCTGGTAGTTGCCCCAAGCGAAGATGTTGACCCCGGTGGGGCTCTGCATGGATTGCCCCTGCGGCACGACACCCGGAGCAAGAGCGACCAAGTTCAGCACGTTGCGGCCGTTGAGCGGCGTCTCGGTGACCTTGCGGGACTCGACGACCTGGCCAAGCGAGGATGTCTGCGACTGCAGCAGAGGCGTGCTGGAAACGACCTCAACAACCTCGGTGACTTCTCCGATTTCCAGCACCGGGTCGATGCGGATGCTCGCATCGACCTCGATCGTGATTGGCTCCTGCGCGAACTGCTTGAAGCCATCAGAGCGAGCTTCCAGGCGGTACTGGCCCGGAACCAAGTTCACGAAGCGATACAGGCCGGCCGCTTCCGTCTCCTGCACGCGTTGTTCGCCGGTAGCGAGGCTCGTCACGGTGACGCTCGCTCCCGGAATCACGGCCCCTGTCGAGTCCTGAACGGACCCGACCAAGCTGCCATAGAAGGTCTGGCCAAACGCGCCACCAGCGACAAGCGCCAGGCACGCTACCAGACATCCCAGAGTTCTAAGATGGATCATGTCTGCCCCTCCACGAAACACAGCAGCCGACTCAACTCGAGTGAGCCGCAGTATGCATCAAGAGCGTACCGCATGGTCCGGAGTCCTGCAACGGGTCACGACGATTTTCTGTGGCGCACATTCGGCACGCATGTCCCGCGCCGGCCGGACCACTTGACGCTATCGGCGAGAAGCCCAAGGGGGCGCACGGAGCGCCGGAGCGCTTGACCGCGCCAGATCCCTTGCGCCGAGACTTCGCATCTCCCTAGACCACACATGTTGGGTCGGCGATCCTGCCGCAAGGCCCTTGCAGCGGATGCCGCCGGCAAGTGTCCGACCAGTGGAGAGTTGCTCGTTGTTACAGAAGTCATACAGTTCTCTAATTGACATTCGTTTGCATTATTGGATAAGTTGGAACTCTCACGGCCGCGCTGGATCCGCCTCGCAGTCGAATCTCCGACACCAACAAGGATACCTGTCGATGATCAAGCCTTCTTGGCGTGTGGGCTGCGCAGCCGCCGCGCTACTTTTCTGCGCAAGCCTGCCAGCCCGCGACATCAGCGGGCAAGTGACAGGCCCCGGCGGCTTCCCGGTGGCCACAGCCACGGTAAAAGCTGTTGAATCGGAAGTAGTTACACGCACGGACAGCTTGGGTAACTTCACTCTTTCCGGAATCCCGGAAGGATCTCTCACTGTCCGCGTGGTTGCCCCGGACTTTGAGCCTGTCGAAGTGACAGGCTCGGCCGATGCGGCTGAACTCGCGATCGAGCTGACGGAACTGAGGCGCAACGCAGCCACGATCGAAGTGGTGGCGACGGTCGAAGATCTGCGCACCGCAATTCCTGGTTCGTTGCACATCGTTAGCAAGGCAGACTTAGACGCCGCCAAGCCGCTCGATGCTAACGAGGTGCTGCGCCGCGTGCCGGGAATCAACCTGCGCGAAGACTCCGGGCCGGTCGCCATGCGGCTTAACATCGGCATGCGGGGCCTCAACCCCAACCGGAGCCGCAAAGTGCTGATCCTTGAGGACGGCATTCCAATCGCACTCGCGCCGTATGGCGAGCCGGACATGTACTATTCGCCGCCCATTGAGCGCATGAGCCGGGTTGAAATCCTCAAGGGCAGCGGCCAGATCGCCCACGGCCCGCAGACCGTCGGCGGAGTGGTGAACTTCGTCACGCCGGATCCTCCATCGAGATTCCACGGCGAAGTCGACGTGGAGGGCGGACAGCGCGGCGTGTTCGTGGGGGAGGCCTCGCTGGGAGCGAGCAAGCGTGACCAGTCGATCGGTTGGATCACCAACTATCTGCACAAGCAGGGCGACGGCTGGCGCAGCTTCTTCTATGACATCGAGGACGTGCAGACAAAGTTCAGCTTCCGTCCTAGCCAACGGCACACCCTCGCTATCAAGGCCGTCGTCTACGACGAGATCTCGAACTCGACCTATGTGGGCCTCACGCAGCCAATGTTCGAGCGGGACCCGAACCTGAACGCCGTCCCATCGGACGCTCTCGATGTGGAGCGCCGGAGCGGGTCCCTCTCTCACGCCGTGACAGTCAGTCCTGCCTCTACCCTGAGCAGTTCGGCCTTCCTTTACAGCACCAAGCGGTACTGGGGCCGCCAAGACTTCGACCGTACCGACAGGGGGCGCGACTACCTGGGTGTGGTTGGAGACCCGAGCCTGAGCGGAGGCGCGTTGTACTTGCGCAACTCGGCCGGAAATCGCAACCGCGAGTTCGACGTCTACGGCGCGCAGTCAAACTTCAGCCGACAGCACAGGCACGGCCAGCTCGACCTTGGCGCGCGCTACATCTACGAGAAGGCTCGGGACCGGCGGATCAATGGGGACGTGTTCGACGCCCGCGCCGGCGTCACGCGCGACGACGAGTTCCGCTATGGCCGAGCCTTCGCAGGCTACGTTCAGAATCAATTCAAGATCGGCTCTCGCATCTCGCTCACGCCCGGCGCACGCTTCGTGCGGTACAGGCAGGAGCGCCATATCGTGCGGAAGCGCGTGCAGGGAGTCCCGACCGATGTCAATATCCGCAAGGACAACGGCGTCACGACGGTCATTCCAGGGCTGGGCTTCTCGATCCGTACTGTCAACGACCTGACCCTCTTCGCGGGTGTCCACCGGGGGTTCGCCCCTCCCGGAACCAAGATCGCCATCAATAGCAACGGCGAGAACCTTGAACTCGATTCGGAGCTGTCGTGGAATTACGAGGCGGGCGTCCGTCTGGCTGGCCAGCGAGCGGTTTCAGGTGAATTCACTCTCTTCCGGATGGACTTCTCGAACCAGATCATCACTGCGGCTGAATCGGGAGGCGCCACAACCACCGTGACCAACGGCGGCGCGACAATGCACCAAGGTTTCGAGAGTTCGGCCAAGATCCACTGGAACCGCGTCGCGGACTTGCCGGGCTGGAGTGTCTACACGGACTTCCGGCACATGTATCTGCCGGTTGCAGAGTTCAGGAACAACGAATTGTACGGCGGCAACCGCCTGCCGTATGCCCCCAGGCAGACGTTCGGCGTGCTCTTCGGCGCCAAGCAGTTCGGCGGGTTGAGCTTCCAGCTTGACCTCAATGCAGTGGCCGGTCAGTTCGGGGACAACCGCGAGACGCTGGAGCCGTCCAATGACGGAACGGTCGGCCTACTTCCGGCCTACCAAGTTGCCAACCTGGCAGTCGGCTACGAGATTCGGCGGGAGGCTTGGCTGTTCGAGCCATACTTCACGATCAAGAACGCGTTTGACCAGCTCTACATCTCGTCACGGGCTCCGCAAGGAATTCAGCCCGGGCTGTTCCGGCAGGTCAACGGAGGTTTGCGGATCAGCTTCTAAGCACATGATGGCGGTCGGCGATTCCTCCCCAAAAGTCCGTGACCCGACCGCACTAGGGCTGGGGCGCCGGCTTCAGTAGGCAGCCTCCTCCTCGCCGGAATCCTGGCCCACGTTCGCCCTAGCCGCGACCTCAGTCTCGCAGTCGTGCAGAAGAGCGTGATGAGGACGCCGGGCGCATGGATTCGAGCGCGACTGCCGAGGATTGCTGCCACCTGGCGCACTCGCCCAGAAGGAGCCGTAGCGACGGCACGAAACAAGCTCGCTCCACAAGGGGCTGGACTAGAATGGGCCTGCTATGCCAGCGCCAAGATCCGTGCCAGTCGCCGCCAGTCGCCGCGAGTTCTTCACAGCCACTGCTGCCGGGGCGGCAGCTCTGCTTGCATGCGGTGACTCGGCCGTAACGCCTGGAGGCAGCGCGGCGCGACCGCCCAATATCGTGTTCATCATGGCCGACGATCTCGGCTACGGCGAGCTTGGGTGCTACGGACAGTCGAAGATCCGAACTCCCAACATTGATCGCATCGCCGCCGAAGGCATGCGGTTTTCGAACGCGTATTCAGGATGCTCGGTGTGCGCTCCGGCGCGAAGCGTGTTGATGACCGGAATGCATATGGGGCACACCTCGGTCCGCTCCAACCCCGGCGGCGTGCCGATCTTGGCGGAGGACGTGACCGTTGCGGAGTTGCTGAAGGAGCGCGGCTACGCCACGGGCTGCTTCGGCAAGTGGGGCTTAGGCGATATCGGCACCGAGGGGGTGCCTTGGAAACAGGGCTTTGACGAGTTCGTAGGCTACTTGCACCAAGCGCATGCGCACTACTTCTATCCCCACTACATCTACGACAACGATCAGAAACTGCCGCTTGACGGCAATGAGGGCAGCGGGCGGGGCACATATTCCCATGACGTAATTGCGGAGCGCGCGCTAGGGTTCATCGAGAGCAACAAGGACCGGCCCTTCTTCTGCTACGTGCCGTTCACCATTCCGCACGCGGAATACGTGGTGCCCGAGGACGAGATCTACGCCCAATACGCCGGCACGTTCGAAGAAGTAGAGCTGTCCGAGAACCCGAATCGGCCGGGGCGCTTGATTCGACCTCCGGAGCCGCACGCAACCCTGGCGGCGATGATCACACGCATGGACCGAGACGTGGGTCGAATCCTGCAGCTCGTCGCCGAGCTGGGCTTGGACGAGAACACGATCGTGTTCTTCACCTCCGACAACGGCGCGGCAGCCGCGACTTGGACGGACTACTTCCGCAGCAGCGGGAACCTGCGCGGAGCGAAGCGCGACTTCTACGAAGGCGGCATCCGGGTGCCGATGCTGGCACGGTGGCCGGAGCAGATCGCTGCGGGTTCGAACAGCGACCACATTTGGGGCTTCCACGATTTCCTAGCGACCGCATTGGAGCTCGCGGGTGACGAGGCGGCGGCGGGCACTGACGGGATTTCGGTGGTTCCGACTCTGCTGGGCCGCGGCGAGCAGGCCGAACACGAATACCTGTACTGGGAATTGCCGCGCCACGACAGTGGGTCGGGAACCTTTCTCGACGAGATCCCTTCCCAAGCCTTGCGCATGGGCAAGTGGAAGGCCGTGCGGCCTGCACCTGAGGGTGAACTCGAGCTCTACGATCTCGAGGCCGATCCGGAAGAGACGCAGGATCTTGCAGCGGACCAGCCCGCCATCATGGCAGAGATTCAAGCTCTGCTGGAACGGGCCCGGCAGCCGCCGAGGCCGCAGACGCAGCCGGATCACATCTGGTGGGTCAGCAAGGGCTGAACGACGGTCTACACGCGTTGGCGCAGGAGCCTACAGCACCCTGCTGTGCCCTTGCTCCTTGTAGCGCTCCAGCACAGCCTTGAGCTGCTCCACCACTTCCGGGTGCTCGCTAAAGAGGTTGTTGTCCTCGTGGCGGTCGGCTTCGATGTCGTACAGCTGCGCGGGCGGGTCGCCCGGCTGGGGGCCATCCCACTGCTGCGAACCCGGGCCTTGCCCGTCAATGTACTTCCACTTGCCCTGGCGGATGGCGAACGTGCCGTCAACTGAATGATGCACCGTGGCTTCGCGCAGGGGACCGCTATCGGTTCCGAGCAACGCAGGCAGGATGCTGACACTGTCCTGCGCGGCATCGGCGGGCAGCTCGTACCCCGCGATGTCGGCTGCGGTCGCCATCAGGTCGGTGAGGCAGATCGTCTGATCGCTGGTTGACCCCGCCGCGACCCTAGCCGGCCACGAGGCGATAAAGGGCATGCGGTGCCCGCCCTCCCAAGCGTCCCGCTTCTTGCCGCGCTGGCTGGCGTGGTTGGCATAGTGGCCGAACTCCTCGATGTGGCTCGGATCCCATTCCGCGCCGTTGTCGCTGGTGACGATGAAGAGCGTATTCTCGAACTGGCCGGTCGCCTTGAGGGCCTCTACGACCATCCCGATATGGGCATCGACCTGGGTCACGAAGTCGCCGTACTTGCCAGCGCCGCTGCGTCCGATGAACTCGTCTGTGGGAACCCACGGCCAGTGCGGAGCCGGTAGCGGAAAGTAGAGGAAGAACGGCTGGTCGGGACTCTCGGCCCGGCGTTCGATGTAGTCCACGACGTGCCGGGTCAGGTTGGGCAGCACGTCGAAGAAGTCAAAACCCTCCGCGGCTTCTCCGGGCCGCCAAAAGACCGGGCCGTCGAACCGGCCCGGCTCATGCACGGTGGCGGGCTTCTCACAGGCATTGTTTTCCACGTAGACATACGGCGCCATGTCGAGCGAAGCCGGAATGATGTAGGAGTAGTCGAAACCGAGGGTGGCAGGGCCGTTGGTGACTGGCGCGGTGAAATCGATCTCCAAGCCCTCCGGCTTGGAGAAGTCGGAGGCCGCTTGGAACGCGGCGGACGTGTCGCCCTCGTCCCAGCTGGCGGGCTCCGACAGCGTCGTCCAGTCCAGCCCGAGGTGCCACTTGCCGACAACCGCCGTGTGGTAGCCCTGCTCGCGCAGCACGCTGCCGACCGTCATCCGGTCCGGCTCGATGAGCGCGCGCGAGTATCCCGAAAGGACTCCCCGCTTGAGCGCCGTGCGCCATGCATAGCGACCTGTCACCACTCCGTAGCGCGTCGGCGTGCAGACGGCCGATCCCGAATGCGCGTCGGTAAACCGCATGCCTCCGGCTGCCAACGCGTCCATCGCCGGGGTCGGGATCTTCGAATCCTCGTTGAAACTGCCGGGATCTCCATACCCCATGTCGTCCGCCATCAGGAAGATGATGTTCGGCATGCGCTCTTCCTGAGGCGGCTGGGACGAGCAGGCGGCAAGCGCTGCCAGAGAGACGAGGGCGAACACCGGAAGCACGGAACTGAACCGTAAGTTGCGGGAAATCATGGCACTTCGCCAATTGTACGGTACGTGGCCAGGCCTAGAGACAAGAACTGCCCGCCAGCCAGTGCCTCCGGGCGTCCCAGGTCGAGGAGCGCATTCGGTGGTTCCGAGATGGCCCTACGGAGAAGCCAGTATCGGCCATTTCTGGCTGGCCGCATGGCGGGCGACAGGCCAATGGTCCTCGTGGGCAGTGACACGATGAGCCACTAACCTCAGCCCAAATCGCTGCTCCGAGCCTGGCAGCCTAGAAGGCAGACTCGATTTGATCGATACCGCTACTCTAAGAGCGTGGCGCTAGGCTACAGGTCGGTCGCGCCAACGGCGTTGCAACTGGGATTGATGGCCCGAGTCACCAGCCGGAACCGAGCATCGTCGAGCCCCCTCATTGATTCGCGCCCCAACCTTTCAGTCCAGGCCGAGCGCTCGGCAACTTGCTCCGCCCGCTCCGCACGAACGGTCTTCCGAGCACTCTGGATCGTCGCCGCACTGAGCGCAGCGCAAGCGCAAACACTCCAAGCATTCGAGTTCGGCGTGGTTCGGATGCACGACGGTGCGGCCGCGGCATTCTCCGAGTACATAGCTGCCGCCGACACACAGTTCCAGCGCCGCCTCGCCGGTGACTCACCGTTCCTGTGGGGCAAGCAAGACCAAGCCCGGGCCAAAGCACTAGCTCGCGGGAAGATCGTCGTTGATCCCACGCCGATTCCCAACATGCGGGAAACGCCGGGCGGACTGATCCACGATTGGACTGCCGCCCTGCTGGTGCCGCACGCGGATGCGGAGCGACTCGTTGCAGTCGTAGCGGCCTACGACACCCATGCGGACACGTTCGGACCGGGAGTGATACACTCCCGGATTCTCGGGAGAGATGGCACGCAAATGCGCGTGGCGATGCGCTTGTTGAAGAAGAACGTTCTCACGGCAGTGCTTGAGACCGAGCACACCGTGGAGTTTGACCGGCTGGACAGTCAGAGATGGTGGGGGCGCACCCAAAGCACCAGCATCCGGGAGGTGGTAAGGGTCGGCAAGCCTGACGAGTCGCTCAGGCCGCCGGGCCATGACAGGGGCTTCCTGTGGCGGATGGTAGTGTACTGGAGATTCGCCGACACAGCGGAAGGAGCCATCGTTGAGCACCGCTCGATCAGCTTGACTCGCAGTCCGCCCAAGGGGCTTCGGTGGGTGCTGCGACCGGTGCTTGACGGATTGCCCCGGCAATCGCTGGCCAACATCCTCAGCACTACCAGAGACGCTGCGCTGGCACCATGATCCGCCCCTTCCATGGACCATTCGCCCAAGGCTAGCTAGGCCCAGCCATGGGCGTGCGTTCCTGGAGGCGTAGCAAATCTCGGCGTCACCGCGGTACCCGCGTGCTGCTGCGGCCAGCGTGAACGATGAAGATCGGCTAGACTCTCCATCGTCATGTTGCAGCGCCCGTGTCGATCCCTGCTGTTGCCGCTCCTGCTGCTGCCCTTGGCGCTTGCGGCGCAACGGCCGCCGAACTTCATCGTCATCTTTGCCGATGACCTAGGGTACGGAGACCTGTCCTCCTATGGCGCGAAGGCGCACAAGACCCCGCGCCTGGACCGCATGGCGCGAGAGGGGATCCGCCTCACCAACTTCTATGTCTCGGTGCCGTTCTGCGGCCCATCCAGGGCGACCCTGCTCACGGGCCGCTATCCGTTCCGGACAGGACTGGTGGTCAACCCATCGCCGGACGTGGGCCGCAATGACATCGGGCTCCCGCCCTCGGAGATCACGATTGCCGAGGCACTCAAGCCATTGGGCTACGCCACCGCGGCAATCGGCAAATGGCACCTCGGCCATGTCGAGAAGTACCTGCCCCGCAAACAAGGATTCGACGAGTACTACGGCATTCTGTACTCGAACGACATGCGCCCCGTCCAGCTCGTCCAAAACGAGTCCGTCGTTCAATACCCGGTCGTGCAATCCGAGCTGACCAAGGATTACACCCAACGAGCGATCGATTTCATCGAGCGCCACCGCGACGAACCGTTCTTCTTGTATCTCCCGCACGCGATGCCACACAAGCCGCTCGCGGCCTCGGAAGACTTCTACACTCCAGAAACGCCCGATGACCTCTACAGCGATGCCATGCGCGAACTTGACTGGTCGGTCGGACAGATCTTGGACAAGCTGCGCGATAGCTCGCTGGACGACAAGACCCTGGTCTTCTTCACGTCAGACAACGGCGCGACCTACGGAGGCTACAACGGCGGCCTGCGCGCCTCCAAGGCGTCCACCTTCGACGGCGGCTTGCGAGTGCCGGCCATCGCACGATGGCCGGGCAGGATCCCGCCGGGCCAAGTATCAGGCGCAGTGCTCGCCTCGATCGACATCTTCCCGACGATCGTCTCAGCCGCCGGGGGCGAGCTTCCCAGCGACCGGACAATCGACGGCCGCGACATCCTGCCGCTCTTGGCAGGACGCGCCAGCGAATCGCCGCACGAGGCGATCTTCGCACTGGCGGCGAAGGAGCTGAAGATGATCCGTTCCGGCCGCTGGAAGCTACACGTGCGGGCACCGGAGCCGGGCTTCCCCTGTCTCGACGACCCGAACGCCTACGTGGATCCGCGGCGTCCGGACGGCATCACGATCATTGCCCAGTTCGAGCAAGCCAATCGAACGCAGTGCCCGGGCGTGGTCACCGGACCGGCACCGAAACCGCTCATGCTCTTCGACATGGAGACGGATCCAGCCGAACAGCGCGATGTCTCTGCCGAGCATCCCGAAATCGTCGCCCGGCTGCGGGCAATCTTTGACCGCTTCGATGCAGAAGTGCCGGACGAGTTCCAAAGCGGCGATCGATCACCGAAGATCCTCTGGATCGAGGGCGGCGAATTGCGCTACGACCGGCAGATCAAACCCCTGCCGCACGACTGAACCGCGACGCCGGCTAGCCTCGAGTAACCGACGCGAGCACGTCGAAGAACTCCGGAAACGACACAGCCGCCGCTGCAGCTCCCTCGAGGACCGAGTCGCCGTCCGCCGCCAGCGCCCCCACCGCGAAGGCCATCGCGATGCGGTGGTCACCGCAGGAATCCAGCTGTGCGGCGCGCAGCTTACGGCCGCCCTGTATGTCCATGCCGCTCTCGTGCTCGGTGACCTCCACGCCCATCTGGCGCAAGTTCGCGGCCACGGTTGCGATTCGGTCCGTTTCCTTGACGCGCAGCTCGCCTGCATCCCGGATGCGCAATCCGTCCTCAGATGCGGCCCCGAGCACGGCAAGCATGGGAATCTCGTCGATGACCGCGGCGGTGGTTTCCCCTGAAATCACTCCGCCGGCAAGCCTGCCAGTGCCGCGCACCCGGAGCGTTCCACTGGCCTCGCCGCCAGAGTCGGACTCGCGGTGGACTTCGATGTGCGCGCCCATGCGGCGAAGCACTCGCAATACGGCCGAACGGGTCGGATTCAACCCGACGCCGTCGATGAGCAGGTCCGAGTCCGGGAGCAGCAAGGCCGCAGCGAGAAAAAAGACTGCCGAGGAGAGATCGCTCGGCACGCGCAGCGCACACCCTGCCAGAGCGGGATAGCCTGCTACCGATCTCGACGTTCCATCCACGCGGACATCGGCCCCGAACCGTCGGAGAGCGATCTCGGTGTGATCGCGTGTCTGCACCGGTTCTACAACTTCTGTCATACCCCGGGCGTAGAGGCCAGCAAGCAAAACGCAGCTCTTGACCTGCGCGCTGGCAACAGGCAGGTCATAGCGAATCGGCTGCAGGGACCTGCCCCGGATTATCAGCGGCGGGAACTGACCTTCGCTGGCCTCGATTTCAGCTCCCATCCGCCTCAGCGGCGTCATGATCCGCAGCATCGGGCGCTGCGAAAGCGACTCGTCACCCTGAATTATGGTTTCGAACGGCTGGCCGGCAAGGATTCCGGACAGCATTCGGATCGTGGAGCCGGAATTCCCCGCATCCAGCGGCGCTTCGGAAGCGCTCAAACCCTGCAGCCCGCAGCCCTCGATCTCGACTCGGTTGCCCTGGCGCTCCCAACGCACGCCAAGCGAGCTCAGGCAAGCAAGTGTCGACGCGCAATCTGCGCCGGTTGAATAGTTGGTCACGACGCTGCGCCCGCGAGCCAGAGCCGCGAGCATCGCATAGCGGTGCGAAATCGACTTGTCGCCCGGCAGCGAGAGAGTGCCGGCGATGCCCGAAACGGGGCGAATGGTTCGGGGCATTAGCCTTTCCATTATCCAAGGGACACATCGCCCGGCCGGCCGGCGCGATTCTGCTTAGCTACGATTGCACCGCAACATTCTCTGTGCTAATGTTTTAATTGTAAGGAGTGTGCCCCACACCGGATCGTGATGGGCGCGCTTGGGCCCAAGCGCGCAACGACCCGGCGGGTGAGCGCTGACTGGCTTGCCGATAATTCGACGGAATCGTTTCCGAGCGGCGCTGGCCCTGGGACTGGCTGCCCTGCTCGGCACGGTGGCGGCTGAATCCGCTTCCAAGCGAGAGACCGCCGCCAAGCATTACCGCAAGGCTGCCGAGCTCTACAACGATCTGCAGAGCGTCCCCGCGCCCGAATTGGGCCTCCGCCAATACCAGTTGGTAGTCAACTCGCTGCGCAAGGTTCATCTCACCGATCCTTCCAGCGGCTATTGCGACGACTCCCTGCTGCATCTGGCCGACGTCTTTCACAAGATGGCCGAGCGTTTCGGGGAGGATGAATACCGCGATCGCGCGATCGAGACGTATGCATTCCTAGCCAGGGAATACCCGCACAGCAAGCACAGCCAGGCGGCCCGCGCGATGGCGGCCGAGCTAGGAGCGGGACCAGACGCCTCTCCGACCCGCGCCAGCCAGCCACCCGATGGCGCTCCCCAAGCCCCGCGAACGGCCGCCGGGACTCCGGCGCTGTCCGATGAAGAACACGCCGCGGGCAAGGTGATCAACCCTTCCGGGCCTCCCGCCGCGACAGGCGTCGCTGCGATTTCAGGGATTCGCCATCACAGCTATGCAGACGGCACTCGGGTGGTCTTGGAAACGGACCGCAAGGCCGCGCTCAAATACGACTGGCTCAAGCGGCCGGACCGGCTCTACATCGATTTGTTCGGCAGCCGGCTAGCGGATTCACTGATCAAGGGCCGACAGCTCGAGATCAACGACGGGCTCCTTTCCAAGGCGCGGCTCGCCCAGAATCGCAACAACAAATCGCGCATCGTTCTGGACTTGCGCACCGCGGTGTCCTTCGACGCGTTCTGGCTGGCGGGCCCCGTCCGGCTCGTGATCGATATCCGCGCTGCCGGCACTCCGCGGGCGCAACGGACCGTGCTCGCCCTCACCCCGGCGCAAGCGGTATCCCCCGCAGCACCGCGCGCGGCGGAGACAACCGCAGCCGGAAGGCTGAGCCTGACCCGGGCGCTCGGGCTGAAGCTGGAACGGGTCCTGATCGACGCGGGTCACGGTGGCCACGACACAGGATCGATCGGCCGCGGCGGCCTCGAAGAAAAGGACGTCGTGCTCGACATCGCCCTGCGCTTGGGCAGGCTGGTCGAAGAGCGCCTCGGTGCCGAGGTGATCCAAACCCGGACGGACGATACATTCGTGCCGCTGGAGGAGCGGACCCAGATCGCCAACGAGCGCAAGGCCGATCTAATGATCTCGATCCACTGCAACTCAGCGCCTAGCAGCAGGGTCCGCGGCATCGAGACCTATTACCTCAACTTCACGTCCGACTCGTGGGAACTAGGAGTAGCGTCCCTGGAAAACGCGGCCGCCAGCCGGTCCATCCACGAGTTGGAAGACCTAGTCTCGAAGATCGCCCTCGAAGAGAAGATCGAGGAGTCCCGCGATTTCGCCACAAAAGTGCAAGCTAATCTGCACAGCGGGGTGTCGAAGCACTCTTCCAGCATCCGCAACCGAGGCATCCGCAAGGCCCCGTTTGTTGTCCTGATCGGAGCCGAGATGCCCGCCGTCCTAGCCGAGATCGGATTCATCAGCAATCGATCTGACGAGGCCCTGCTGGGCAAGGCTTCTTTTCGCCAAGAGGTCGCCGAGCACCTCTACAGCGGGATCGCCGACTACGCCAGCAGCCTGGGCACCCTGACGGTCACGCGCTCGCTGGCGGCCGGCTCTGCGCAGCGAGATTGATCAGGCTGCCCCGGCCGCACCGCCGCAAACGGCCGCCACACCGGAGTCTCGGGCCACTTGCAATGCCTTGCGACCGATGGTGGACAAGGGCAACCCGGACATTTCGCGCGCCGAGACCCAGCGCTGGTCCTGCCTCAAGCTGCCTTCGAACTCGGCCAGATAGACTCGCACGGTGTACTGAGTGTTCGTTATGGAATGCGCGAACGACCCCAACTCCTCTCCCTCGACACAACTCGGAAACCCTAGCGCAAACAGCGCCGAGGCGTCCCCGCTGGCCATGGGAAGCTCCCAGAATCCGGGCATGACCGAGGCATCCGAGGGACGCTGGCGCATCAGGACGCGCTGATCGCGGATAGCCAAGGCAACTGACAAGTTGACTCTTCGCGGAACGCTGCGCGCGGCCTTGACCGGCAGGCGAGGCGCGCTTCCAGCAGCCAGCCCGGAACACTCCGCACTCCAGGGACATCGCTCGCACCGTGGCGAGCGGGGAACGCAAACCACAGCGCCTAGCTCGATCAGGGCCTGCGTGAAGTCCCCTCGGGAGCCGCGGGGCACGGCATCCATCAGATCCTTGGCCGTGCCTCCGAGGGCGCGCCGCGCGGGACCCGCACCGATGTCGCGACGCTCGTCGGCCATCCGTGACAGGACCCTCAGAGCGTTGCCGTCCAAGGCTGGCCGAGGCTCGTCGAAAGCGATGCTAGCAATGGCAGCTGCAGTGTAATCGCCGATGCCAGGCAGCGCCCGCATTTGCGAATAGGAGCGCGGCCACTCGCCGTCATCGCCAGAGACCACTCGTTTGCTCGTAGCGTGGAGCATCCGGGCACGGCGGTAGTAGCCGAGCCCTGCCCAGCTCGCGAGCACGGATTCTTCGCTCGCCTGAGCCAAGGCGGTCAATGTAGGAAAGCGCCGGAGGAACGTCTCGTAGTGCGGGATGACTGCCTCGACCCGCGTCTGCTGGAGCATGATCTCCGAGACCCAGATGCGGTACGGATCCCGCGTCAGCCGCCACGGCAGCGCGCGGTGGTCCGCCCGGTACCACGCCAGCAGCCGGGCGGCTAGGACATCAGGCGCTGCCTTCACGCGCCCTTGAGCACAGCGCGGAAGTGGTCGGCGTTCATCTCGGAGATAAAGGTCACGCTGCTCTCCTTGGGACATGCGGCTTCGCAGTCCGAGGTGTTGGTGCAGCCGCCGAAGCCCTCGGCGTCCATCCGGACGGCCATCGCCCGAGCTCGGGAAAGGCTGCATTCATGCCGAGGTGCGCCGGGATCGAGCGTGCCCGGCGAGGGCTGTCCTGGATGCACCAGCAGCCAACGTGGCAGCCGATCTCGGCAAGCAAAGCGGCAGCTGACGAGCCGGCCAAGCCCGGCCCGACCACATTCATGCGCAGCTCGCGCTTGTCGGCCGGGTTTACCAGCTTGAGCTGGCGTCGGTAAATGTCCCGTTTCTGCTCCAGCGGGCCCGCGGGAACTCTGGGCTGCAGTGCCATGCCTCAGAGCACCTCGCTGAAGGGCTGGAGCGCCCCCGACAGGCAAGCCAGAGGTGTCGAGATGTTGCCCGCGACCGCCGCAACGGCGAACAGCCGCCCGCAGCCTTCCATAGTCGAGCGCAAGCGCGGCCCATTCAGGCCCGCGCCATTTCAGCATGCTCACAAATTACAGTCCCACGAACAGACTTCCGACGGTTCGCCCCGCGTGGACCCGCGCGTTATTCAGAAAGCGTCCTGCGCGGGAGATAAATGCAACTCCCGCGCAGGCTTCCGGCCACACAAGCGACCGGAGACTTGGTTGATTGGACGAGCGGTTGCTTCGACCGGCAGGACCGGCCGTTGCGCAACGCTCTAGCTCGGCATCGTGACCTTGTCGATCGACGTGACCTTCATGCCTTCGACCTTGCCCTCGACCATGACCTTGTGTCCGGCGTGGTCTTTGAGCTTGGATGAGTCGGCAACTTGGTAGATCTTGCCATCCTCGGTCACTAGCACGATGGTCGCTCCGCCACCAATACAACCGGCGGCGCACTTGGCGTGGGCCTCTCCGTGCTTGCCTGCAGTCGCGCACTTCTCGTCGGTCACGTAGCCGGTGACCGAGCCTGCGAAGCACAGCGACGCGACCAGCATGGTCAGCGCCAACAGAGTGATGAGTCTTTTCATTTCGGTTTTCCCTTCTTGCGGCCGATTTGCGACCACAAGCCGGTAGTATAAGCCGGGCCCGTCGCATGTGTCAAGCACGAATTCTGCGCGATTCTGCGCAGGGTCAAGTCGCCCGAGCGAGTCTGATCTCGGCCGTGCTCAGGTGGGGGCGTGGCGGGAGCAGGCACGCTGGCGGTGGGGTTCGGCGGCACTTCCACCGCTCTCGCTTTGGGCCTGAATCTGACACCGATGTTCGCGTTTCCTGCTCCCGCCTCGTCAAACCCGGCGTGCTGTTTTCCGGCACGGGGCTCTCCCGCGGATCGCCGCCCAATCGCCTCGCGAGATTGCCGAACCACTCGAGGCCGGCGAAGAAAGCAGGGTCCTACTTCTGGAACACCCGGAAGATCTTCCGTAGCGGGTCGTAGAACTCATCCACCACGCGCTCCTTCAGCGGAATGATCGCGTTGTCAGTGATCGTGATGTGTTCCGGGCAGACATTCGTGCAGCACTTGGTGATGTTGCAGTACCCGATGCCGTCGGTCTCCCGGAGCTGGCCGACACGGTCTTCGCTGTCCAAGGGGTGCATTTCAAGCGCGGCCGCATGCACCAAGAAGCGCGGGCCGATGAAGCGGTCGTGGTAATGATGCTCGCGAAGGACGTGACAGACGTCCTGACAGAGAAAGCACTCGATGCACTTCCGGAATTCCTGCACGCGATCGACATCTCGCTGCAGCACGCGCCACGAACCGTCCTCGGCATCCGGCGGTCTCGGGGCGAACGGCTTGAGTTGCTTCTTCACCTCGAAGTTCCAGCTGACGTCGCACACCAAGTCCTTGACGAGAGGGAAGGTCTGCATGGGCTCGATGGTGACGGGCTTGTCCAAGGGGACGTCGCTCAGGCGCGCCATGCACATCAGCCGCGGGGAACCGTTGATCTCGGCCGAACAAGAGCCGCACTTGCCGGCCTTGCAGTTCCAGCGAACAGCTAGGTCGTTGGCCTGTTCCGCTTGGATCTTGTGCACAGCATCGAGGACGACCATGCCTTCGGAAATCTCGCAGTCGTAGTCCTGAAAGCTCCCTGAGCCCGCCTTGCCCCGCCAAATCCGGAATGTCGCCGTCGGCATATCTGCCCTCCTCACTTCTTTGCGTCGATGATCCGCTGCAGTCCCTCGGGGATTTCTGGGATCGGCTCCGATGAGACCTCGAGTCCGCCGTCCGAGTTCTTGCGAATCACGACGCTCAGTTTCCCGAATTTCTCGTCCTTGTCAGGGTAGTCGAGACGTGTGTGCGCGCCGCGGCTCTCCTTCCGCTCCAGAGCCGCCCGAGCGATCGCTTCTGAGTAGGTAAGAAGATTCCGCAGGTCCAGCGCCGTGTGCCAGCCCGGATTGTACTCGCGGTTGCCGCTAACGGCGACCCGCTCCGCTCGCTCCCGCAAACGGCCGATGCCCTCCACCGCTGCCTGCATGTCATCCTCGTTGCGGACGATTCCCACCTGGTCCTGCATCATCTTCTGCAGGTCCTGCTGGATCTCGAACGGGTTCTCGGAACTGTCCGTGTCGACGCCGCGGTCGAATGCCTCAAGCGCAGCACGCGCGACACGGGCAGTGTGATCTCGCGAGATCGCGCCGGCCGAATTCTCCTGGGCGAAGCGAGCAGCGTACTCGCCGGCACGCTTGCCGAATACGAGCAGGTCGGAGAGCGAGTTGCCACCCAAGCGATTGGCCCCGTGCAGGCCCGCAGCGCACTCCCCGGCTGCGAAGAGCCCGGGAACGTCTGTCATTTGCGAGTCCGCGTCGACGCGCACACCGCCCATCACGTAGTGAGTGGTCGGGCCGACTTCCATCGGCTCCTCGGTAATGTCGATGTCGGCGAGCTCTTTGAACTGATGGTACATGCTGGGCAGCTTGCGCTTGATGTGTTCCGCAGCACTGGGGAGTTTCTCCTTGATCCAGGCAATGTCCAGGAATACACCGCCATGAGGGCTGCCCCTCCCTTCCTTGACTTCCCGCACGATGCAGCGCGCCACGTGGTCGCGTGTCAGCAATTCCGGGGGCCGCCGTGCATCCTTGTCACCCTGGGTGTACCGCCAACCCTCCTCCTCGTTGTCGGCCGTCTGGTTGCGGTATGCAGGCGGGATGTCGCCGAACATGAAACGCTCGCCCAGCGAGTTACGCAAGACGCCGCCCTCGCCCCGCACTCCTTCGGTCACCAAGATTCCCGCAACGCTCGGAGGCCAGACCATGCCCGTCGGGTGGAACTGAACGAATTCCATGTCGATTAGCGCAGCTCCCGCGCGGTAGGCCAGTGCGTGGCCGTCCCCCGTGTATTCCCAGCTGTTGCTGGTGATGCGATACGCCTTGCCGATGCCGCCAGTCGCCAGCACGACGGCCTTGGTGCGAAACACCTTGAAGGTGCCGCGATCCCGGTCGAATGCGAAAGCACCGACCACGCGCTCCCCATCTGTCAGGAGCTCGATCACGGCGCATTCCATGTGCACGTCGATGTCCTGGTGGACGGCGTAGTCCTGGAGCGTGCGGATCATCTCCAAGCCCGTTCTATCGCCTACGTGCGCGAGTCGCGGGTAGGCGTGTCCGCCGAAATTGCGCTGCAGAATGCGCCCGTCGGGCGAGCGGTCGAAGACCGCCCCCCATGCTTCGAGTTCGCGAACCCGCGCGGGAGCCTCCTTGGCGTGCAGCTCTGCCATCCGGCAGTTGTTCAGGTACTGCCCCCCGCGCATCGTGTCGGCGAAGTGCACTTCCCAGTTGTCACGGTCATCGACGTTCGACAACGCGGCGGCTACGCCCCCCTCAGCCATCACCGTGTGCGCCTTGCCGAGAAGGGACTTGCAGACGAGACCGACTGAAGCACCCATGGCCCGGGCTTCGATCGCCGCTCGCAGGCCTGCCCCCCCGGCACCTATGACAAGAACGTCGTATTGAATCGGCTCGTGTTCGATCACTACAGGATTCTCCAGTCAGTCCATACGCCCATGGAGCAGAGGCGGATGTAGAGATCGGAGAAGCCGACCGAGAACAGGCTGAACCAAGCCCAGCGCATGTGCTGGCGGTTCAGGCAGCTTACGCAATCGTAGGTCTTGCCGAGCGCGGGCGACCCGGAAAGCACGTCCTTGCGTCCTCCCAACAAGTGGCGCAGGGAATGGCAGCCGAATGCGTAGCAGGAAAGCAACGCCACGTTGACGACCAGCACGATGCTGCCCAAGCCCACCCCAAACTCGACCGAGCCTGTGGTCGGATCGGAAAACCACAGCGCCTTCCAAGCGTCATAGGAAAGCATGACGATGAATCCGAGCGCTATGTAGAGGAAGTAGCGGTGTACGTTCTGAATGATCAGAGGGAAAGAACGCTCGCCCCGGTAGCCTGATCGCGGTTCCCCCACGGCGCAGGAAGGCGGGTCGGCCCAGAAGGCCTTGTAGTAGGCGCCGCGGTAGTAATAGCAGGTAAGGCGAAATCCCAGCGGGGCCCAAAGAATCAGGAATGCCGGCGAGAACGGAATCCACGTCGGCCACCAGCCGGGCTTGGGGCCGAACCAGCTGTGCTCGGTCGGCCCGAAGAGCTCCGGCGAGTAGAACGGCGAGAGGTACGGCCCGGCCGTGTAGTGCTCCGCTTGGAAGATCGCCCAAGTGGTATAGACGATGAACGTGGAGAACCCGAGGAATATAGCCAGCGGTTGCACCCACCAAGCGTCCGGCCGCGAGGTTTGGCCGAATCCACGCTTGCCAAGGGGAACATCAATGGTCGACATGGTCTCTCCAGTCTGCCCCAAACAGAATTTAGAATTGTAACGAGGCCATGGCGGCCATTTCAACTTGGGAGAATGCCCCCATGCCCTGGGTGCAGGACAGCGTCTTGCGGTGAACGATTTAAGGGAGTGCGCGCAGCCATCTATCCCGTTCGGTTCAGATGCGGCCCGCTTCGCGGAACGGGACGGGCACGCCGAGGCAGTGAGCGCCGAGGGCGCGCCTGCGTTGGATCAGAACCGGCTCAGCTGGCCTTTTCGACCTTTTCCACCGAAGTGATCTTCATGCCTTCGATGTTGCCGGTCACGGTGACCTTCGTGCCGGCATGCTCCACCAGCTTGGCTTGCTCGGCAACCTCGTAGATCTTGCCGTCGGCCGTTACGACCGCTGCCGTTGCCCCGTTCTTGATGCAGTTCACGGCACAGGCCAAGTCGGTGTGACCGGCCTTCGCGCAGTTTAGGTCCAGCACATGGCCGGTAACCGACCCTGCCAGACAAAGCGGCGCAGCCAACGTGGCGAGCGCGAGCAGCGTGATCAGTCTCTTCATTTGGACGTTCCTCTCTTGCGGTCGAGAATGCGACCGAAACCGAACTCTAACGCCACCGCGGCCACTTAGTCAAGCCCCAGAGCCCGCGCCGCGACGATGCCCCGCGGACTAGTAGCCGTTTTGGCGCAACACTGCGACCAGTTCCTCCACAGCGTCGGAACTGGCTTCAAGCGCTGACCTTTCGTGGGGGTCGAGTTCGACCTCGTAGACCTGCTCCAAGCCGTTCGCTCCGAGCTTGCACGGAACTCCCACGAAGATGCCGTCACGCCCGTACTCGCCCTCGAGCAACGCTGCGCACGGCAACACCCTGCGCTGGTCCTTCAGGATCGATTCGACCATTTCCACGACGGACGACGACGGCGCATAGTAGGCACTGCCCGTCTTGAGGTGCTTGACAATCTCGGCGCCGCCGTCGCGGGTGCGCTGCACGATCGCCGCGATCTCGTCCTCGGACAGGATCTGGCTGATAGGAATTCCCGACACGCTGGTGTACCGCACCAGCGGGACCATGGTGTCGCCGTGCCCGCCCAGCACCATGGCCACGACGTTGCTCACCGAGACGCCGGCTGCTTCGGCCAGGAAAGTGCGGAAGCGCGCGGTGTCAAGAACGCCGGCCATGCCGATCACGCGATTCCGCGAGAACCCGGACGTGTGGTAGGCGACATGGCACATCGCATCGAGGGGGTTCGAGACCACGACCAAGATCGCGTTCGGCGAGTATTTTGCGGCCGCTGCGATGCAGGACCGGACGATTGAGGCGTTCTTGAGCAGCAGGTCGTCGCGGCTCATTCCCGGCTTGCGGGGGAATCCAGCGGTCATCACAACCACGTCGGAGTTCGCGGTGTCCTCGTAGTCGTTGGTGCCGACCACCCGCACGTCAGAACCCTCCACCGGACAGGCCTCCAGCATGTCGAGTGCCTTGCCCTGCGGCACGCCCTCAATGATGTCGATCAAGGTGACGTCCGCCAGCTCCTTGTCGGCGATGCGCAGCGCGCAGCTTGCCCCGACATTGCCCGCGCCGATGATCGTAACTTTCCTTCGCATTGCGAAACCCTCCCGACTCTTCAGTTCATGTGGCGGATCACAGCTGCGCCGAACTGGCTGCAGCCGAGCTTCGTTGCACCTTCCATCTGCCGGTGCAAGTCATACGTGACCGTCTTCGCGGCGATCGCGCCGGTCATGCCGGACTCGATCAACCGGGCCGCTTCCTTCCAGCCCAAATGATCCAGCATCATCACGCCGGACAAGATCACGCTGCTGGGGTTGATGACATCCTTGTCCGCATATTTCGGAGCCGTCCCGTGCGTGGCCTCGAACAGTGCTTGCCCGTCGCCGATGTTCGCCCCCGGCGCCAGGCCCAGCCCTCCCACCTGGGCGGCGCAGGCGTCCGACAGGTAGTCGCCGTTGAGATTCGTCGTGGCGATCACGTCATACTCCGAGGGGCGCAGCAGGACCTGCTGGAACATCGCGTCGGCGATGCGGTCCTTGACCAGGATCTTGCCGCCTGGCACCGTGCCATCGCCGGAATCCCAGATTTCAGCCTCCGTCACGCAGACATCGCGGAACTCCTCGGTGGCAACCTCGTAGCCCCAGTCCCGAAACGCGCCCTCGGTGAATTTCTGGATGTTGCCCTTGTGCACCAGCGTGACCGACGAGCGGTCGTTGTCGATGGCGTACTGGATCGCGGCGCGCACCAAGCGCTTCGAGCCGGTGATCGAGACGGGCTTAATGCCCACGCCGGAGTCGGCAAGGATGCCGCGGCCCATCTCGCCGTTGAGAAACTCGATGACGCGGGCCGCCTCCCCAGTGCCCTGCTCCCATTCGATCCCGGCGTAGACGTCTTCGGTATTTTCCCGGAAAATCACCACGTCGAGCTTGCCCGGATCCTTCATCGGCGAGGGCACGCCGGGATACCACTTCACCGGGCGGACGCACGAATACAGGGTCATCAGCTGGCGCAGGGCTACGTTCAGACTGCGGATGCCGCCGCCTACGGGAGTCGTGAGCGGGCCCTTGATGGCGACGCAGAACTCGCGGATCGCGTCGACAGTGTCGGCGGGCAGCCACTCGCCGAAGCGGTCGTACGCCTTCTCGCCGGCGAAGACCTCGTACCAGGCGATCTGTTTCGAGCCTCCGTAGGCCCTCTCGACCGCCGCGTCGATGAC
>JAJDZN010000196.1 GCA_022824585.1 Bryobacterales bacterium
AGCGCCGCAGCCGAGCTCTTGAGCACGTTGGTGGCCAAGCCTACCGCCATACCACCATTTTGCATGCCGACTTCGAAGGCTACCGTGCGACGGTCGGTCTCGCCGAGCCTGCAGAGGCCCGATGCGAAGTAGCCCAGCCCGTAACCGGCCACGTTGTGCACCAAGGCAGCCAGCAGCAGCGCCGCCCCGCTCTTCAGCAGGTCGTCGCGGGAGCCGGCAGCAATGATCGCCAGGATGAAACAGATCGACGCCATCGAGATGCCGGGCAAGATCCGATCGAGAATGTCCCGGCGGTGCGCCAGCAAGCGGTTGCAAATCAATCCCGCTCCGACCGGAAGGATGACCAGTTCCACGATCGCCCACATCATGTCCAAGAAAGCGATCTCGATAAAGCGGCCCGCCAGCAGTCGCATCGCCAAGGGCGTCAAGAGCGGCGCCATGAGCGTCGAACATGCCGTCATCGTCACCGACAGCGCAACGTTTCCTTTGGCCAGGAAGGCCATCACGTTCGAGGCTACGCCCCCGGAGCAAGAGCCGATCAGCACAACGCCGGCCGCAATCTCATCCGGGAAGCCGAACGCCACCGCGATGGACCAGCCCAGCAGCGGCATGACCGTGAATTGCAGCACCATCCCGATCAGCACGGCCTGCGGCATGCGCAGCGCCCGCGCGAAGTCTCCCAGGCTGAGAGTCGCTCCCATGCCGAGCATGATCACCTGGATCAGCGGAGTGATCAGCGTGCCGAGTCGAAACTCGCCCCATGACAAGAAATGAGCCGGGAAGTAGAGCGCCCAGCAGGTCATCGTAAATACCCAGAAGGTGAATGCGATGATGTTGAGAGTGGGATGGATCTGAAAGCGAACGGCCAGCAAGGCAAGCGCGGCCACCAGTAGCGTGCCGCTCACCGGGACGTTGCCGGTTACCGTGGCGATGACCGAGCCGAGAAGCGCGACCAGCCCACCGCACGACAGGATCAGACCGACGCGCTTCACGAAGGCGGCATGTTAGCACAGGGCGAAACGGCCGCGCGCCCCGCGGCACTCGCGGGCATCAGCCAAGCGACGCTGATGCTGGCGGCCCTGCTCGCCTGCCTCTTCGTGGCGGCCTGCGGGGGCCGGCAGACCACTAGGGTCAAACTGCCGCCTCCGATCAACCCCAGGGTCGGTTGGACTCAGGTTGGCATCGCGAGTTGGTACGGGCCGCCCTATCACGGGCGTCCGGCCGCCAACGGCGAGATCTATGACATGAACAAGCTCACCGCCGCGCACAAGCGACTGCCATTCGACAGTTGGCTGCGGGTCAAGAACCTCTCCAACGGCAAGACCACCCAGGTGCGGATCACCGACCGAGGGCCGTTCGTGGGCAAGCGCATCATCGACCTCTCGAAAGCAGCCGCGGCCGATATCGGAATGTTGGGCAGCGGAGTCGCCAAGGTTCGCCTGACGTTGATTCCACCTCCCAAGGGCAGCGCCCGATCCGGTGCCACAGCTTCGGGCGTCAAGCCGCCCAACCGGAGGCAGGCCGGACGGTTTGACGTCCAGATCGGTCTCTTTAGCCAGCGGGACAACGCCAATGCGCTGGCAGCTAAGGTCCGCAGAAAGGGTCACCGCGCAACCGTGCGGCGCACCACCGAGGGCGGGTCGCAGCGCTTTCGGGTGCTGGTCGCGGGCGGCAATGCCAGACAGGCCAATTCACGCCTGCGACGGCTCCGGCAGCAAGGCTTCGAAGGATTCCTGCACCCGCGCCGGGACTAGCCTTCCCGTTCGGCCGTCGGCGATCACTCGCCGGGCAGTTCCCAGCGCGTCGGCGCTTGGAAGTTCTCGCGGCCTTCGTTGTAGGGGACAACGGCGTCCTCGGGCTGAAGAGCGCGGAACTCCTTGATCTTGTCGTACATCGAGTCCGCCAACTCGCGATTCTCGTCCAAGACGTTGTGCTCCTCTGCCATGTCTTCGGAAATCCTGAACAAGAAGCGCTTGCGCAACGAGTCGTCGGCTGTGTCGTCTGTGACCTCCGGTCCGACGACGACCAGCTTCCAGTCATTGGTCATGTAGGAAATCTGCTCGGCATGTGCGCCAGACTGCCCGATGTAATTGAACAGTTCCCGCTCCAGCGACTCTTGGCGACCGGTAAGCACGTCTACGATGTCCAATCCATCCAACGGCTTGCCGCCTGAGCTTTCAACGCCAGCGAGTCGCATGACGGTGGGCAGAATGTCAATGTTGGCCAGCGGGGCGTCGATCTTCCGGCCCAGCGGGATCTGTCCAGGCCAGCGGGCTGCCGCAGAGACGCGTATCCCACCCTCGAAAACGCTCGCCTTGGCCCCCCGGAGCGGGGTGTTCTCGCCGATTCCGCCGACTCCGCCATTGTCCGAGCTGAAGAGCACGAACGTATTGGAAGAGATCCCTGTCTGATCGATCGCGTCGAGAATCTTGCCAACACCTTGGTCAAGAGAATGAACCATCGCACCGAGAATCTTGCGGTTCCTGTGCCGGGCCTCGTTCGCGGAGTTCGCCTCAACTCCTCGCAACCCCTGGAAGAAACCTCGTGCGGGAGGCAGGCTCTCATAGAGCGGAAGATGTTCTTCCTTGGCTTGGAATGGGCTGTGCGGCGCATTGAACGGCACGTAGCACAGGAACGGCTCGGCGTCGCCGGCATGGGCGCGGATGAACTTGACGGCGCGATCGGCGATGAGGTCGGTCGCGTAGCCTTGGTCGTTGCTCGGTTCAAACCCGTCGTGCCAGTCGACCTCGCCTTCGCGCTCATGAGTGAAGTAGTCGACCGCTCCGTTGTAGTGGCCGTAGAACTCGGTGAACCCTCTGCGCAGCGGGTGATATTTCTTGTGGGTATGCCCCAAGTGCCACTTGCCAAAGACGCCGCGGTGCTTGTAGCCGGCCTCGGCGAGCACGTGTGCGATGGTCAGTTCGGACACGTCCATGCCGCCTTCGCGCCAAGGCGGATAGACCGCCCGCATCGCGCCAAAGCGGATGGGATAGCGCCCGGTCAGCAAGCCCGCCCGCGTGGGAGAACACACCGGCGCCACGTAGTAGCGCGCCAGCTCCGCGCCCTCAGCGGCGATGCGGTCGATGTTGGGCGTGGCGATGTTGCCGCCATGGAACGTCACGTCGGTCCAACCGAGGTCGTCTGCGAGGAGAATGACGATGTTAGGCCGGGCCGCTGCGTCGGACTCGGTCGGACCCGGCGTGCATGCGGGTAGCGCGAGCAATGCGAGTGCGAGCAGCCACGGCGCGGAACTCGCGGTCGGGCCAAGCGGCGTGCCCGTGACGGGGGAGTTGGCAGACTGGGGTATCACGAAATCAATTCTGACAGTAATTGAGTGGGCAGCGCGGCCCTGATCTCGAGTCCGAACACTATTGCCGGTGAATTCCGGCAACTCACCAACCGTTCATCACCGCTCTCGTGCGTGGGATGGCCCGTAGTCCCCGTCGGTTACTCTCGATTCGCCATGACCGTCACCGCTGCGACCGGTTGGCGTTGGTCGGCTTGTGGTCTTGGGCCTAGCGCGCAACACGTCGACCCACGTGCCGGCGGAATCTCAGGGCAACCCCTGCATGCCCAGTTCCCGCTTTTCATACACGACCGAAATTTGCCGACCATCCCAGACGTAGCAAAGATCGCGCTCTTGTCGAGCATTCGAGAGTAGGGGCGGGCGGAACACAGCGGCACATTCTCCACCATCCCGGCGAACGCTGTCATAGACCACGCCGTTGGAGCCTGCCTGACGCAACGTCCTCCCTAGGTGCTGCCCTGCCGCATAGTTGTCCCTGTGATAAATGAGCGGCTCTGCAGCTCTCTGTCCACGCAAGTCGTGCAGTGCGCCGACAAGGTCGACAAGATACGCCCGCATGTCCAGTTCCATGCGGGGCTGTTCGGTCTGTCGCAGGAACCGTTCGCGGTGATACCGTGTCTCAACAACGGCTGTGTCGAGGTTGTTCGCAGCGTAGAAGGCACCGTAGCTGCCATCGGAAAAGCGACTGCCGGCAGGGTTCAGATGGGTAAACGCTGCCATGATGATGCTTGTGCCTGGCCCGCTAACGCGGTCATCGGGAGGCACAAGTTGGATGTTCCCAACCTCATCACGAAGCTGGGGATTGGTCAGTGCGTCCAATTCGACAATCGCTTCCAAATCTTCAGGTGCCGCCACCCGCTCGAAGAGCTGAATCGGCCGAAACCGGCTTGGGATGATGCGCCACGAGGGCTTCCACGCAATCCGGGTTACCGGCGGTATCACGCCCAGCCGCACTCTGAGTCAACGTATTGACGAACTAGGAAGAGGTCCGCCACTTGGCCGGACAGCATTCGGTCGAGTGCCGACCGCCCGCCGAACAGGTGTGCAGAATTCGGACGCTTGACCCACTCATCGGCTGCCCTTTCGTCGGGAAGCAGGACCTGCAGTGCCTTGTAGATGCCGACGACATATGAAATTCGCTCCAGCGTATCCCTTGGCAGAACGACCTTAGAATCCCTCTTCCACTTGAAAAACGTGGATCGAGCGCTCAGCCCAAGCAAGGTCATCTGCTGCTCGACTGAGAGGCTCCAGAGTTCCGCGATTCGAAAGAACGTGCGCAGGGCCGGGCCAGACAGGCCCTTGCGGTCAGGCACCGTTGCCCGGCGCGCTTGCACCGAGTTGGACGGGCCGGCAGGCCGGCCGGAGGGGCTCTTGCGATCAAGCGCCGTTGCCGCGTGCGCTTGTGCTGGCATACGATCATCCATAAATATCTCTAGTAGATATATTAGTCCATAATTGGACTACTTGCAAGCCGCCGAAATAGGACCGATAACAGAGCTGGACAAGAGTCTGCCGCTTGCCATCACGCACGAGGCGGCACTTGGTTTGGCGGAGGCGGGCGAACCACCACTCAACTAGAGCAGCACGTGTGCTGACCAGCGTGTTGGCACCGGCCCTTCCGTGACTCGATTCGGACCGGCGGAGTGCTAGACTCCGGTTTGACTCGCCCGGCAGCTGTCGCTCTTTCGATCGCCGGGTCCGACCCATCCGGCGGCGCGGGCCTGCAAGCCGATCTCAAGACGTTCCATCAGTTCGGCGTGTACGGCATGGCTGTACCGACGCTGCTGACCGTCCAGAGCACTAGCGGAATCGAATCCTCAACCTGCCTATCGCCCGCGTTGGTCCGAGCCCAGCTCGACTGCATTCAGCGCGACATCCCGCCGGTCGCAGCCAAGACCGGTGCACTCGGCGATCCGGCCATCGTGAGCGTGGTGGCCGACTGGGTGCGCGAGTCTGACGTTCCCGTCATCGTCGATCCCGTGATGGCCAGCACCCATGGCGATTCCCTGGCAAGCGACCAGACGATCGACGCACTCGTCGAGGAGCTACTACCTCGCTGCTTCTTGTTAACCCCCAACCTGCCAGAGGCTGCCAAGCTGTCTGGGATTGCAATCGCGGATCAGAGCGACATGCGCCGTGCTGCGGAACGTATCGGCAAGCGGGGTGCCCGACGGGTGCTGGTCAAGGGCGGGCACCTAGATTCCGAGCCCATCGACCTATTGTGGGCGGACGGTTTCGTGCTCACCTTCCCCGCAGAACGCATCCAGAGCCGCCATACCCACGGCACGGGGTGCGTCCTGTCGGCTGCCATCACTGCAATGATGGCCCTCGATCACACGCTGTTTGACGCCGTGGTGCATGCCAAGCGCTATGTCACTGAAGCCATCCGGACCGCCCCCGGCCTCGGCCGGGGGCGCGGGCCGCTAAACCTCCATGCTCCCACCGATTCGAAGGCGGAGTGAGTCTGCGATCATCAAGGCTTGGGGCCAGCATGGGGGAATCGAAGAGCAACCGCAAGTGGCCCCTAGCCATCCTCGCAGCGGTGGTCTTCCCCGCCCTAGTTCTGCACGGCACCTGCGTTTCGGTCCTCGGCCCCGGCACGTGGGGCTCGGGGCTGGTCGAGACAGCGCCAGACTTCAAGGCGCCCACGCCCGCGGTGGAGACCTACCGCCAAGAGTTCCAAGCCGACCCTCGAATCGCGGAAACAGGGGCGGAAGCCACGGTATCCCAAACACCGGCAGGATTGACGGGAAGCGTCGTTTGGACGCATGCCTGGGAAGATCGAGTGCTGTATCTCACAGAAGGAGCCGGAACGTCCAGCCGCCGGCTCTATGTTTCTGACACGAACTCAGCGCCTCGCGAGGTAGCGTTGCCGAGCGGCCACCTCGTAGCACACCCGCAATGGACGGCAGACGGCATCGTCTATGTGCGCTGGAACCCTTGGGCGGTCTCTCCCGCGAGCAAGCTTCGCCGCTATGTCGCGAGTTGGTTTGATCCCTCGCTGCGCCCGGAAGCGTCCCTCTACGGAGACTCCTCGGACACCGGCGACTGGCGCTTCTTGATGCCCGGTCACTCCCTCGCGGTCTCGCCTGATGGAAGACGGGCGGCGCTGCTGCGTTCCGGCGCATTGCTAGCCGGTTACTACAGCGTCCATGTCTGGCAAATCGGCTCCTCTGACGCGCCCGCCATCGTGAGCCTTCGCGAACATGGCAGCAATGCAACCAAGTCATTCCAACTCCGGTGGTCGGCAGACTCCTCCGCATTGCACCTCCAAGGCCGGACGGGAGGCTTCGATCGCCGGTCGTCGCGCGGTAGCACCGAGTCAGACAGCATCTCCGCCAATCTCCTGTACATGATTAATGACGCGACCGTATATGATTTGAACCTCGGGAGTTAAACCCTTCAATCGGAATGTCCATCCACTCCCACCTCGGCAAGTCTGCGGGGATCGCGGTCTGCCTCGCGTGCCTAGGTTGCGGCCAGGTCTCGCAAACCTACCTCTTCCGCTACGCCAATGCGCAGCCCGCGCAACACCCGCGCAGCATCTCGATGGCCTATTTCGAGGAGATCGTCGAGAGACGCACCAACGGCCGGATCGAGGTCGAGAACCACTTCGGCGGCACTCTCGGGCGCGAGCGCGAACTCATGGACCTAGTCGCCGTTAACGTGCTTCAAGGTACCCGCGGCGGCTTCTTCTTCGACGTCAGCCCGAAGTACACGATATACCTGCTGCCCTTTCTGGTCGAAGACTGGGAGCAAGCCCTGAGATTGGTCAACAGTGACTTTACGGCCGGCGTCAACGCCGAGGGCCGTCGCAACGGCTATCACGTGCCCGCCTGCGGCATTTCTCAGGGCTTCCGCGCCCACACGACCAGCGTACGGCCAATCCGCGCTCCGGAGGACTTTCGCGGCCTCAAGCTCCGCGTACCCGCACAGGAGCCAAACATAATATTAACTGGTGCTTTAGGAGCCAATCCTCAAGAGATACCTTTTACAGAGGTCTATCAGGCGTGCAAGACGGGAGTGATCGATGGGCAGGACAACGCCCCGTCCAACCTGTGGGACCTTCGCATCCACGAAGTCCAGAAGTATCTCAGCATCTCCAACTACATGACCGGCCCCGATCCGTTCATCGTCAATCTTGCATGGTACGAGTCGCTGCCTGCGGACCTGCAGGAGCAGTTTGACAGCGCCGCGCGCGAGGCAATCGCATTTAGCGACCGCATGAATCGGGACAGCGAGCAGGAGTACATCGGCAAGTTATCCGCCGTGCTAGAGACCAACTACATCGAAGGCGAGGCACTTGAGCGGTTCCGCGAAGCGGCGGCGCCAGTCTACGACATCCTCATCGCCAAGGGCTACTTCACCTGGGAGGATGTCGAGTCGGCTAGGCGAGCGGCACGGGGCGAGGAGCAGCAATGAGCCTACAGGCCTTCGAGCGTCGCCTGACGACGCTGCTGGAAGCCGTGTTGGCGGCAGGCCTGCTGGGAATGTTCCTCGTCGTGGTTCTATTGGTCGCACTGCGCTACGCCTTCCAGTCCGGACTGGTCGGGGCCAACGAAACCGCCACTGTCGTGTTTGTCTACCTCTCCTCGCTGGGAGCCGCCGTAGCGGTGGGACGCCAAGAGCACATCCGCGTCGACCTCCTCTCGGCCCGCCTCGGCAAGCGGGGCAGGCTCGCGCTCCAAGCCTGCAACCTGGGCATAGTCGCCATTCTCAATGCGGTGCTGGCAGCCAGCAGCATTGCTTGGATCGACGCTACAGGGCAGACCCTCATGCCGGTCACGCAGATGCCCCGCTACCTGCTCCAAGCCAGCGTGCCGCTCGGATGCGGTCTCGCCACGCTGTACTGCGCCATCAAGCTAGTCACCTTGTTTCGCAAGGAGTTAGCCCGTTGATCCTGCTGCTCCTGATTAGCCTGCTCGCCCTGATCGGAATCGGAGTGCCAGTGGCGTACGCACTAGGGGTCTCGGTCCTGCTCTATGTGACCCTGAGCGACACCCAGCTTCTGCTGATCCTGCCGCTGCGCTTGCTGGCCGGCTTCAACTCCTACGCGCTGATGAGCCTGCCACTGTTCATCTTGATGGGCCAGGTCATGAACTCGGCCCAGATCACCTCTCGGCTCATCGATTTCAGCATGCTGCTGGCCGGAAGGTTCAAGAGCGGGCTGGGCTTGGTGAACGTGCTTGCCAGCATGCTGTTTGGCGGAATCTCGGGCTCTTCTGCCTCAGACACCGCCTCGATCGGCTCAGTGCTGATCCCTGAAATGGAACGCCGGGGCTACCGCAAGGAAGTCGCTGCGGGCATCACGGTGGCATCTTCCACGATGGGCATGGTCATACCGCCGAGCATCCCGATGGTGCTCTATGCGGTAGTCGCGCAGCAATCTGTCGGCAAGCTGTTCTTGGGAGGGGTCTTCCCCGGGGTTATCGTCGGCTTGTTCCAGATGGCGCTGGTCCGCATGCTGGCCCACGGCGGATCCGAGCGCCAGCGCGTCACGCTGGCCACGGCCCTGCGGCTTACTGCCCGGTCGGTACCGGTATTGCTTATGCCCGTGATCGTGGTGGGAGCGGTCGTCTTCGGGATCGCCACAGCCACCGAGTCCGCCGCCCTCGGGGTGCTCTATGCAGTGCTCGCCGGGTTCGCCCTGACTCGGGCGCTTACGCCAGGGTCCTTTTGGCAGTGCCTGCGCTCAACGGCCCTTACCAGCTCGAAGATCATGATCGTGATCGCGCTATCCCAAGCCTATATCTGGATACTGGCGCTGGAGCGCGTGCCGGAGGCGATCGCTGCGTTTGTAGTAGACCTTGGCTTGGGTGCTACCGGGACGCTGCTGCTAGTCAACCTGATTGTCCTCGCCGCCGGCACCGTGATAGATGTCAGCCCGGCCATCCTGCTGTTGACGCCCGTTTTCGCGCCCGCTCTGGAGGGCCTCGGCGTGTCGCCGATCCTTTTCGGCGTGCTGCTGGTGTCAGGATTAGCCGTGGGCGCATGCACGCCGCCAGTGGGAACCTGCTTGAATGTCTGCGCGGCCATCGCTGACCTCGACATCGGAAAGATCTTTCGAGGAGCGGCGCCTTTCTTAGGCGCGAATGCCGCCACGCTGGTCGTCGTGACACTGTTCCCCAAAATCGCGTTGTGGCTGCCAGAACTCCTGATACCCTGATCCAAGCACTGCCTTGCCGACCCACGCGAGTCAGCGAACGGCATTCAACGACCGTGATCGGTCCCAGGCAGCAAGCAGCACGCAGGTGATTCGGGTTCGCGAGGTATCGAGACTCTCGTGTCTGAACACGCGCCGTGCAAGCAAGTTGCTATCGCAGGTGGCGGTGCTGCTCCTAGCTGCTCCGGTGGCACCCTCGGCCGCCGAAGAAGTCCATTCGCTCCGCAGCCCGCGTCAGGCCGGTGAAACCACCGTCCGGGTTTTCTTGCCAGACAGCTCAGATTCCCCTGCCCCGCCTCGCCTGCTATTGGTCCTGCCCGTCGAAGCCGGGACAGAGAACCGCTGGGGCGATCCGGCTGCCGAAGTCCGCCGGATAGATCTCGCCAACCGCTACAACTTGGTGGTCGCGATACCCACCTTCTCGGAGCTGCCGTGGTATGCCGACCATCCTACGGACACGCGGCTGCGACAGGAGAGCTACCTGCTCGACGATGTGCTGCCGCTGATGGACCGCCACCACGGCACCCAATCGAGTGCGGGGACGACGATGGTCGTCGGGTTCTCCAAATCAGGCTGGGGGGCGTGGTCCCTCCTACTCCGCCATCCGAGCATCTTTGCCCGAGCCGCCGCTTGGGACGCACCGCTAATGCAGCGCAAGCCGGACAAGTACGGCATGGGGCCCATCTTCGGGAATCAAGCGAATTTCGACCGCTATCTGGTCAGCGATCTGGTGAAGCACCAGGCCAAACTGCTCCGCGCCCACAAGCGACTCGTTCTGACGGGTTATTTTCAGTCGTTTCGCGCCCACCATGTCGCCATGCACCGGCTCTTGACAGCGTTAGAGGTGCCCCACACGTATCGAGACGGCCCCAAGCGGGACCATCACTGGGAGTCAGGTTGGCTCGACGAGGCTGTCGGGCTGCTCCTCGCGCATTAGTTCTGAATCATATGGGAGAGGGTCGGAACGATCTAGTCCCGAAGGGAGAATGTAGTCCCAGTGTGGTCTCGGAAATGGTGTATGCTGATGCTACTGTCCAATCGGTCGAAGCTCGAAGGGTCGAATCGTGGAAATTGCTTTGCGCGAAGCGAAAGCTCGCCTGTCGGCGTTGGTCACTGCCGTTCAGAATGGCGAGCGTGTGGTCATTACAAAGCGGGGTGAGCCCGCAGTCGAAATCGTACAATGCCGCGGGCGCGGCGGAATTGACTTTGACAAGCTTGCAGCAGCAAGAAAGCGCATCGGTCTGACGGAAGACGGAGAGCGGTGGCCTCAGGAGTTCAACGATCCCGCCTTTAGCCGCCGACTGCTCGGGCTTGACAGCTAGGCGTATCGAAGATGCGCATTCTCCTCGATACATCCTATCTGTATGATTTGATGGCGGCACCTGGAAAACTCTCGGACGTCGAGCACCGATACCTTGCCCAGGCTAGGACGCAGATCTATGTAAGCACAGTTTCGATCTGGGAGATGCGGCTGAAGTACAATGCCCGCCGACGAACTGGTCTGCGGAAGAGCCCCTTCGACCCAAATGACGTCATTGCGATGCTTGAGGGGCAGAACGTGTCGTTTCTGCCAATCACCGTCCGACACGCCGCACGAGGACTCGACACGCCGCTTGCACACAAGGACCCATTCGACGAACTGCTACTGGTTCAAGCCCAAGAAGAAGGTCTCAAGCTCCTGACGCGTGACCAACAGATGGCAGGGCACCCGCTGGCCGTCACAACAATCTAAACGCGGCAGTCGGCCCAAGAATTCTATCGGCGTGGAAGCAAACTGCTACTCTGCGTGTCGGCGCTCTTCCTAGCAGTTTCGGTGGCGCTCGATGCGACCGGAAGAAGCCGTCCGGCACCACAGCCGATCTCAGGCAGGCGAAACTACTGCCCGGATTGCCTTTGCGCTATCCCACCTCATCGCTACGCCGCCCTCGGTGCACGCTACATCTTCGTCAGCGCTGAATGCTCTCCTATCTGTGGTCGGGCACAGTACGCATAGCGAGTGAGCCACACCGTTAGCTTCTAGACGAGCCGATCTATCGCGGAGTAACCCATGAACAGCGCCATCAACGCTGCCGAGACCCACAGCATCAATGTGATCCAAGTCTTGGGCAGGATGCTGGTCGGCATGCGCTTGTACCGCAAGAAGATCGCGAACCCGCCGATCACAGGCAGCATGATCGCCTGTGCGATGCCGCCGATCTTGACCATCAGCACGGGCTCCCTGATCAACATGAAGTAAAGACACGGGACCACCATCAGCAGCACGACGAACACCCGGATCGCCTTTAGCCGCTTGTTGTAGTCGGACTTATCGTAGACACCGAGCATGCCCACGAAATCGGCCCACACCCGGCAGTGCGCCGCCGTGGAAGCGAAGACCGTCGAGTACAGCACGGCAAAGGCTCCGACCATGAACAGGCCCAGCGACCAGCCGCCCAACGTCTCGGTGTAGATTGTCGAGAGCACTTGTACCATCTCCGAGCCCTGCGGAATGAGCCCCATACCCTTCAGCACGCCTGCCCCGAGGAAATAGAACGCCACCGTCGCGAACGTGTAGATCACCATCGAAAAGATGACATCGAAGCCCATGACCCGGACCCACCCGATCGCTCGTTGTGCCCAGCCATGCGAGTCGTCACGCTTGCCAGCGTATTGCGCATAGCCCTTCTCGATGCACCAATAGGGGTACATGACCAGCTCGGTGGCTCCCACACCCGTGATGCCGAAGGCCGCTACCGCCGTGGCCATGCCGCCCTCGGGCGGCTGGAAGGTCAGGCCTTCCGCAACCGCACTCCAGTCAAAGTACTGTGGCAGCTTGAACAGCAGGAAGCAGCAGCTCACAGTAAGGGCGGTGAAGCTGACCACGAGCCCCATCGCTATCCGCTCGACAATGACGTACTTGCCTGCGATCAGCAGGATGACTGACAGCCCTGCCAGGGTCCAGACAAAAGCGGTGATCGGCACTCCAGGTATCGCCCTGTTGAGTATCTCCGCGATCCCGCCTAGCATCGCGCCCACCTGGAAGAGAGTGAATGTGACCATCCCACACCACATCCAAGCCAACCACGACACCCTGAACCGAGGCCCCGGCACGTCGTTGAAGGCTTCAAGCGTGGTGCGGCCCGTGGCAATGGCATAGCGTCCAAGCTCGTTCTGCACCACGGTCTTCACCAAGCAGCTCAGGATGATGAGCCAGAGCAGCACATAGCCGTTCTCGGCACCCAACACCGTGGTTGCAATGAGCTCGCCAGAGCCAACGATGGAGCTGGCAAGGATCAAGCCCGGGCCGAGGAAGCGAAGAATCCCTTTGAACGCACTGGGGGCAGTCGAGACACGCCCCGGGTCCAAGCGGTAGGGGTCGTGACTGACGTTCGAGGCCATAGCGTCTCGCAATCCTAGCACAGGCTCCGGTGCCACTCGCTGCGGCCGAGAGAGCCCTCCGGCGACACTCGTCCGGCTATACCGAGGAAGCTTCCGAAGAATCTTGATGGGGCAGCGGCCGGTCAGCGGGCCTTAGGTCCCTGCTCCGGGCACAATCCAGGCGAGGCACCACACTTTCCGCGGCAGCGGGGCGGACTCAGACGGACTTTCGGACTCACCCACCGTCGGGATGTGATTGGCCACCCGACCGGTTATGGGCCGCCATGCCGCTCGGACTGTTGCTGAGTAGCGCCGGATCTTCCACGACCAAGAACTGGCCCATCATCCCGTTATCTTCATGCTCCATGATGTGGCAGTGGTACATGTATGGGACATCCGGGTCCGCGTATCGTTCGAAGGGCATGATGATCCGAACAAGTTCGCCGGGATGCACCAAGACCGTGTCCTTCCATCCGAGTTCGGCCGCCGGAGGAGGTCGGCCATTGCGATCGAGGATCTGAAACTGGACCAGGTGGACGTGGAATGGGTGAGGCTGACCGCCGCGATTTCTCACTTCCCAGATTTCAATGTCACCCAATCGCACGGTCTCGTCGATTCGCGCCATGTCCATCGTCTTCCCGTTGATCGGGATCCCCGGCGGCCCACGTCTCCGAGCTCGTCCTCCCTGGCCTCCTTGCGGTCCTTGCGCTCCTCCTTGCGGCCCTTGTGCTGTTCGTCCTCCTTGTACCGGCCCGGCCAGCACCATAGGACGCGTCTTGGCGGCTTGTTCAGGATTGATGCGGGGGATGGGACGGAGGCGCTCTGGCAGCCCGTGGGATGCGCGACTTGCCGGCTGGGGAACGACCTTCAAGAGTTGCAGGTTCCCAGTGCCGATTCCGCCGAGATACGACCCGATGGTTTCTAGGAATCCGGCTTCCGGATAACTCTTTAGCACCGCCTCGGCACCATCGCTGAAGTCCACCAAGAGCTCGGCTCGCTCCCCGGGAGCGAGCGTCACTCGGTTAGTCCGCAGAGGCGCCTCGAGGAATCCTCCATCCGTGGCGATCTGATGAAACTCGCGACCGTCGTCAAAGCCGACATGGTAGATCCGCGCATTCGATCCGTTCAGCAGCCTGAGTCGGATGCGACGCGACTCAACCCGGAGGAGCGGACTCCAAGTTCCATTGACCAGCATGGTGTTTCCGTAAACGGCACCCTGGGTGAGAGCGAAGCGAAACGCTCCGTTGTCGTCAAACTGTCGGTCTTGGATTACAAGTGGAATGTCGTCAACGCCGTAGGTCTTTGGCAGGTCCAGCGCATCACTCTCAGCGTCATCGATCCACATGAGGCCGCTGACCCCCCGATAGACCTGCCGTCCCGTTGTGCCATGCGGATGCGGGTGGTACCACAGCGGAGCGGCCTGTTGATGGACGGCAAAGCTGGCGGTCCACGACTCCCCCGGCTCGATTCTCTGATGCGGAGTGCCGTCCATGCGAGCGGGAACATGCATCCCGTGCCAGTGCATCGTCGTCATCTGATCCAGGTTGTTCTGGACGATCAGATCGACATCTTCGCCTCGACGCAGGCGCAGCGTCGGTCCGAGATACGGTCCGTTCACGCCAGCTGTCGGGGTTTGTTTGCCTGGAAGAAATTCCCGGGTCCCTTCGGCAACGGTCAGGTGAAACTGCCGGCGGCCGTCAACAACGGTCCCGAATGACTGCTCGGGAATCTGCAGTTCATTCTCGAAGGTCAATCCTGCATTCGTCACTTGGACGAAAATCAGCCAGTAACAGGTCAGGACCGAAAGCAGGACGATGGCCAGCAGCCCGATGATGGTAGGCCTCATCCGCCGGGACATGGTCCGCCGAGACCGCTTCGCATCCTCCGGTCGCATCGATTTCCTAGGCGCTGAATCTGTGGCCATGCCTGTTCCTGACACTAGTGGTCGCCCGTGCCGCAACAACTGCTAGGACGGCGGTAGTCCGGGAGCATGCTGCCTGCATAGTCGGATGGATCTTGCGGCATACTCCGACCAATCTGCAGACTGGCGTCAATAGCCGCGCGTGTTAGCGCCGGGACTGCGTGGCTTGATTCCCCGCTTAGCCCCGCCCTAGCAGCTTCCAAATTGGCTCCTTAGCACGACAGAAGAGGCGCTAGAGCCGCACCTGCGTTACGGCCCACGGCTAGCCTTTACGGATTCTTCACCCGAGCGCGCTCGAACCCGCCGCTATTGCGCGTTTCGGTGCACGGGGTCGTCAAGCACCATCGGCTCGGGAAAGTCCGCCGCCTTTTTCCCACCGCGCCGGCGCAGCCGCTTGTTCTGCGAATTGCCCCTCGGCGCGTTGAGCGGAATCGCCATTCCGCCGAGCTCGGCCATCATTTCGTACAGGCTGGCCTCCATGTCTTTCGCTGTGTCGGCGTAGGCGGGATCATGCAAGAGATTCTTGGTCTCTCCGGGATCTGCCTGCAGGTCATACAGTTCGTCCGTGTCCCACAGCCCGTAATAGGTGATGTACTTGAATCGGTCCCCCCGCAATGCGAACTGGGTCGGCGTTTGGGGGTAGTTCTTCTCCCAGTAGTACACATACAGGAAATAATCTCGCCAATCTACCTCCTTGCCCTGCCCCAGCGCGAGGAAACTCTGGCCGTCCATGTGCGGCGGCTTCTGTATCCCCATCGCCTCGAAGACGGTGGGAGCGATGTCGATGTTAGCCACGACCTGCTCGACAACCGTGCCACCTTCGAACAAGTCCGGGCAACGCATCAGCATCGGCACGCGGATCGATGTCTCGTAAGCCACGCGCTTGTCGATCAGGCCATGCTCCCCGAACATGAAACCGTTGTCGCCCATGTAGATCACCAGCGTCTCGTCAGCGACGCCCATCTCCTCGAGCTTGCCTATGACTCGCCCGATGCTGTCGTCGACGGCGCTGAGCGCCTCGTTGTAGCGCTTGTAGTAGCGCTCAATGTCGAGAGCGCTGTGATACGGGAAATCCACGCCGTGCCAGCTGTTCCGCTGATCTCGCAGCCAGCGCGGCTTGCCACGGTAGTTCTCGAACGTGTCCGCCTCGCTGGCTGGCCGCGTGAACGGAGCGTCATCCAGACTGCCCTCGTGGCGTTCGGACGGCGTGAAGTTCGCATGCACTGCCTTGTGTGACAAGTACAGGAAGAACGGCTTCTCGGAGGGCCTCTGGCTTGAGAGCCAATCAATCGCGTAGTCGGTGAGCTCGTCGGTGATATAGCCCTTTTGCTTGACCCGCTCGCCATTGACGTTCAGCGTGTAGTCCGGGCTTGGCGGCAGGTAGTGCCCCTGCCCGCGAAAACTGACCCAGTGATCGAACCCCGGCCGCGGCGAATCGTTCGCCGCGCCCATGTGCCACTTGCCAACGTACGCAGTGGCAAAGCCCGCCTGCTGCAGGTACTGCGGGAAAAACAGCGTTCCCTCCGGCACCGCGCGCTGATTGTCTATGACCCGGTGGCGGAACGTGTAGAGCCCCGTCAGGATCGAGGCCCGGCTGGGCGAGCAGAGGGAGGTCCCGACGAATGCGTTCTTGAGATGCACGCCGTCCTTGGCCATCGCATCCATGTGTGGCGTGCGTGCGAACTGGTGGTCCAAGAAGGACATCGCGTCATAGCGATGGTCATCGGACAAGATGAACACGACATTCCGGGGCTCGGCACCCTCGGCCCTCTCGGCCACCACGGAATCGGGCACCGGCGTGACAGCAGCGGCGGCCTGCGCTGCCAAGGCCAGGACGAGGCATGGAATACGAATCGGCATGAGCACCATCGTATCAACGCGACAACTGGCCGAGCGGAGACGCTGAGGCGGGAGTACGACGAGAATACACTCGCGCAACGCCCCTTCGCTCACATGCGTCTGTACAATTGAAACAACCATGCGACCAGTGACTCTCGGCTCCCTTGCCGTCTTAGTGGGATGCGCGGTCTGCGCACTCGTGCCAGCCTCGGCCGCCGAAACCGACGCCGGGCTTCCGGTCCAGAAGATAATCGACAGCTTTATCGACAAGGAGACCGAGTTCGCCAAGGCCCGCGAATCGTACACCTACCGCCAATCGGTAAAGATCCTTGAGTACGCCAGCTCCGGCAGCGTTCGAGGCCGCTGGGAGATGGTCCAGGACATTCTGTTCGGCGGGGAGGGCAAGCGCATCGAGCGGGTCGTCTACGCGCCCCCGTCATCGCTGAAGAACCTGCTTCTCACCCCGAGCGACATGGAGGATCTGCGCAGCGTCCAGCCGTTCGTGATGACGCGCGCGAATTCCCACGAGTACCGCATCGACTACCTCGGCGAGCAACTCGTCGACGAGATCGACACGTATATGTTCTCGGTCAAGCCGAAGAAGCTGATCAAGGGCAAGCGCTACTTCGAGGGCCAGATCTGGGTCGACCAACTCGGTCTCCAGATCGTCAAGACCTACGGCAAGGGCGTCGGGGTCTTGGGCAAGAACAAGGACGAGCAGTTCCCGCGCTTCGAGACCTATCGGGACCAGGTTGACGGAAACTACTGGTTCCCGGTCTACACGCGAGCGGACGACACGCTCCAATTCCGCTCCGGCCCGCAGAAGATCCGCATGATCATCAAGTACGAAAACTACAAGAAGTTCGAGGGAACCTCGGTGATCACGTTCGGCGATGTGCTGGAAGGGAACGAGGAGAGCGAAGCCAATCAGCCCTAGGTCCGGGAAATCGGCGCTGCTCGGAGTCGGGGCCGATCCAAGGCCTGGGCTCTCCGCCGGCTAGTTCGCACACCGCATGGATCCCTCACTCGGCCAGCCCAGCTCACACGGCCGGACCAAGCGCGTAGCGATTGGTTGGATCGCGGCTACCCTGCTCCTAGCTGGCGCGGCCGTTCCGGCGCGGGCAGCCGAGGACCATCCTCACCCGGCTTCGGAGGTCTTCGAGCGGATCGACTCGATGCTCGAGGAGCTCAAGGACATCATGGGCCTCGGCCCGCGGCGACCTATCGAGCGCAAGACCATCTCGAAGGCAAGCTTCCGCAAGCTGTACGAGACGCGCATGAAGCAGAGCCAGAAACCGCGGGAGCTTGAGCGAGAGCTGCTGTTTCTGCGGTTGTTCGGCCTCGTTCCCGACGACTTCGACTACGAAAAGACCGTTCTAGACCTGCTCAGCGAGCAGGCTTGGGCGCTGTACGACTTCAAGCAGCGCGAGTTGTACCTCGCCGACTGGGCTCCCGCCGAAGCCTTGGAATACGCGCTGCTGCACGAGCTCGTCCACGCGATCGACGATCACCATTTCAATCTGCTCAAGTATGTCGAAGGCGCGAGCGAGTCCGAGGGCGAGCTAGCCCGCCTGGCCGCGATGGAGGGCCAAGCCTCGTGGGTGATGACGGAGTGGGCCATGCGCCAGTCCGACAAGACACTGGAGGGCAATCGTCTCCTGGCCGTCGCGACCGCGAGCGCGACACGGTTCGAGGCGCAGCAATTCCCGGTCTATGACAGCACTCCGCTGTATTTCCGAGAGGTGCTGATCTTTCCTTACACGGATGGCCTGCTGTTCCAAGACGAATTGATCCGACGACTGGGCAGCGACGGGTTCAAGCAAGTGTTCGAGCAACCGCCGGAGACCACTCAGCAGATCTTGCAGCCGAGCCTGTATCTCAGCGGCGTGGCGCCAGAAGCGCCTCCGCTGCCAGAGCACCGGCTTCCCAAGGGCTTCAAGCGCGTCTACGACGGCACCTTCGGCCAGCTCGACCACCGCATCCTGCTCGAGCACCACCTGGGCGACCAGGATCGGGGAGAGCTGCTTGACCGCTGGCAGGGCGCGCGCTTTGAAATCCACGAGAAGCGCCGCACCGGCGAGTCGCTCCTGCGCTACGCTGTGCGATGGCAGGACAATGACGCGGCGAGGGAGTATTATCATTTGTACCGACAGATCTGCGAGAGGAAGCGGCCTGGACTAGCCCTCGTAGACCGCGGGAGCGATCGCTGCGAAGGCAGCACGGCCGCGGGCCGAGTCGTGCTGGAAATCGACGGAAACGTCGTGCGAAGCGTCGAGGGGCTGCCGCTGTGATCGTTAAGGAGAATCGGATGGTGGCGCGCGCACTGACCGTCGTTGCGGTAGGACTTGGGCTGGCGGCCCTCGCCTGGGCGGACCCGCGGCCGGTGAGTCCGTTCGAGGTCACGGCCTTCGACGGGCGCCAAGTCTCGTTGGACGACCTCAAGGGCCGACCGTTCGTGCTCATGTTTCTCTCCACCGATTGCCCGCACTGCCAAGAGGTTACGCAACGCATCGGACCGGTCTACCGCCAACTGCAATCGGGAGGACTGCAAATCGTAGGACTGAGCCTGAATCGGATCGACAACGCCGGGCTGCGCGACTATGCCGCCAGGTTCGGGGCGAGCTACCCGCTCGCGCTCTCTTCGCGCGAGGAGTTCTCGCGCATCACCAAGATCTCGGTGATGCGGCCGATCTACTACCCTTACGTGCTGTTCGTCGATAGCAACGGCGTGATCCAAGAGGAGCATCAGGGCTCCGAGGAAGCCTGGTTCGCAAACGTCGAATCGAACTTCCGAGCTGCCGTCGCTCGGCTTCGCTGATTCGGCAGGGCGCTCTCGAGCGCTTCCCGAAGATTCCCGCCCAATGGCGGGCACGCGCTGCTACGTGCGGTTGCCCGCGTCGGACACGTCGCCGCGAATCACAGGAACCTGCTCTTCCCCCGTCGCACGCTTCTCCCCGTTGCCGGTCCGTTGCCAGAAGGCGCGGAAATAGTCGACCATCGACCACACGGTGAGCAGCAGGGCGAGCCACAGCACGACATAGCCGATTTGCTCCACGACGGCCGAGTGCGGCGCCAGCAGCAGCAGGGAGACCGCCGCCACCTGAGACACCATCTTGGCCTTGCCAAACTCGCTGGCCACGATCACGACTCCCTCCGACAGGGCCACGTTGCGCAGTACCGAGACCGCGAACTCGCGGCTGACCATCAACACCACCATCCAAGCGGCCACGCGGTCCAGTTCGACCAGGGAAATCAGGGCGGCGGACACAAGCACCTTGTCGGCGATGGGGTCGAGGAGCTTGCCAAACGTGGTGACCTGGCGCCGGCGCCGGGCGAGGTAGCCGTCCAGCAGGTCCGTCAGCGCCGCCGCAAGGAAGATGGCCAGCGCGATGGCCTCCCGGGTGAAGACCACCCAGCCGGTATCGAGCTCGACGGCACTCTTGCGCAGCAAGACCGCCACGAGCAGCGGCACGAGGAAGATCCTCGATAGCGTCAATAGGTTCGGCAGATTCATAGAGGGACGGGCGCCCGTCACATGCGAATCGCTAGCGTTAGCGTACTATACCGGGCGCTACATCGTTCCAACGCAGACTGGATGCACCAGATCTGGGCAGATTGCAGCGCCGCGCAGTTGGGAGAGAATGAGAATTCATGCGAATCGATGGCAGGAGGCCGGAACAGCCCAGACAAACGCGCATCCAGCCGGGCATCCTGGCAACCGCCGAAGGCTCGGCTCTGATCGAAGCGGGCAACACCAAGGTCATCTGCTCGGCGACGGTCGAGAATAGGGTGCCGGCCTTCCTGCGGGGCGCGGGACGCGGCTGGGTGACGGCGGAATACGGCATGCTGCCAAGATCGACCTCAACTCGGACTCCGCGCCAAGGAGCGCAGGGCCGTCCGTCGGGCCGCACGTTCGAGATCCAACGGCTGATCGGGCGCTCGCTGCGAACAGCGGTGGACATGGAAAAGCTGGGCGAGCGCACCATCACCGTCGACTGCGATGTGATGCAGGCTGATGGCGGCACGCGCACGGCGGCAATCACGGGCGGCTGGGTGGCCATGGCCTTCGCCATCAAAGAACTCCTGAAGTTCAACGTCATCGCCGCTTCCCCCTTGCGGCACTACGTAGCCGCAATCAGCGTCGGCATCGTGGACGGCGCGCCCATGCTGGACCTGTGCTACGAAGAGGACTCCCGAGCAGACGTGGACATGAACGTGGTGATGACCTCCGACGGAGAATTCGTCGAACTGCAGGCCAGCGCCGAGGGCAGCACGTTCGACAGGGAACAGTTCGACGCGCAGTTGCGCCTGGCCGAGCAAGGCATCGAAGGCCTCGTCGCAGCCCAGCGCGACCTCATCGCCCTATAGCCCATGCTCGAACTGGTCTGCGCCACGTCGAACCCCGGCAAGCTGAGGGAGTTTCGTCTCGCCTCTGGCGCGGACATCTCGATCGCGGGCAGCCCCGCCGTCCACTGTCCAGAGACTGGTGCGACGTTCGAGGCGAACGCGCTCCAGAAGGCGCTGTGCTACCACCGAGCAAATCCGGCCGCATGGCTCTTCGCCGACGATTCGGGATTGGAGGTCGACGTTCTGGAGGGGGCTCCTGGGATCCACTCCGCGCGCTTCGCCGGCCCGGAGGCCAGCGACAGAGAAAACAACATGCTTCTGCTGCGCAGCCTGGCCCGCGTTCCGCCCGAGGGGCGCACGGCCAGATTTGTCTGCACGATCGCCTTGCTGCATGACGGCAGGCTCGCCGAAACGTTCCGAGGAACGGCCGAGGGGCGAATTCTCCGGCGACATTCCGGCAGCCGGGGCTTCGGCTATGACCCCCTGTTCTACTATCCGCCGCTGCGCGCGAGCTTCGGGCTGATCCCCGACCACGCGAAGTGGCAGCACAGCCACCGGGGGCGCGCCTTCCGCGCCATGCTCGCATGGCTACGGGACAACCAGTGAGCGGCGACGCGGCATTCCTAGCCTTCGAGACCGGGGGCACCAAGCTTGTCGCCGGGCTCGCTGGCAGCGATGGCAACCTCCGCACGACCACATCCATCCGGCGGGACCCGTCCGACCGGGCGGCGCACAGCTTCGCGCGTATCCTGGCCGCCGCCGATCAGATGCTTTCCGAGTCGCCGCAAGCGACTGGGCTGCGCGCGATTGGCTTCGGATTCGGCGGCACGGTGCGCCGGTCCGCCAACAGCCCGCATGTGTGCCTCCACGAGGACGGCTGGGAAGAAGTCAACGTGGCCGCCGAGTTGGAAGGCCGCTTCCAAGCCCCCGCGGTCGTCGAAAACGACTGCAAGCTCGCCGCCCTGGCCGAGGCGCACCTTGGCGCCGGTGTCGGGGCTCGCTCGGTGTTCTACGTCACCCTGGGCACGGGCGTCGGCGGCGGCTACGTCCTCGAGGGCAGGATCCAACCCTTCGGTGACCTTGGAGAAGCCGAAATCGGCCATATCGTCGTCGATGAGCACGGCCCCGAATGCTGCTGCGGAAATAAGGGCTGCGTCGAGGCGCACTGCTCCGGGCCGGGCCTGGCCAAGCTGGCCGCCGCTCTGGCGCGGTCCTCGTACCGGTCGTGGAAATCTTCTGCCCTGTTCAGCGACACCGGGCCGACAGGCCTCAGTAGCGTTCAAGTCATTGAAGCCTGGGAGTGTGGTGACGATTTCGCCGCGGAAGTGATGCGTGTCTCGGCCAACCGGCTGGCGAGAGCGCTCGGCGCGACGATCAACCTCCTGGTCCCTGAGAAAGTCGTGATCGGAGGAGGCTTGGGCACGGCAACGCCACGCCTGCTCGAACTGATCCGAGACCAGACGCACGGCTACGTGGTGCCCTATTTCCGCGACAGCTACGAGATTCTACCCTCCCGCCTTCGGGAAAGCGTCGTGACGCAGGGCGCCGCCATCCTGGCGCGCCAGACGGTTGAGTGAAGGCCCTCGGCTACCAAGCGCGCAAGGCGTCCCGAAACATCTCGGCCAGATCGTCGTTGGAAAACCTACGAGGCGAGATCTTCGTCACACGATGCTGCGGCAGCGTCCCCTCGACCAATTCCGGTATGTCCGCCTCTGTATAGCCGATGGCCTGAAGCCCGTTCGGCATATCCAGCTCGCGCATCAAGCCAATGATGGTGTCAGCTAGCACCTCGCCCGCATCCTCCTGGCGGACGTCCGACACGTCGGCTCCGATCGCGGCGGCAGCCTCGAGATGACGCTGAGGACTGGCCGGCGCGGTGAAGCGGAACACCGCCGGTGCGTTCAAGATCACGGAGGCCCCGTGCGGAACCATCGCGTGCGAGGTGGGATACCCAGGCATGCGAAAGTCGCGCACCATTCCGGACACCGGATAGGACATTCCGTGGGGCAAGTGGACACCCGCATTCCCGAAGCCGATGCCGGCGTACGCAGCTGCAAGCAGCATCATCCCGCGCGCCTCGTCGTCGGACGGGTCGGATACCGCTCTGGGCAGATAGGTCTTCACCATGCGCAACGACTGCAACGCCCACAGGTCGCTGATGGGATTGGCGCCTTGGTACGCGGGCCGAAACTTGGGGCGCTGCGGCGCGGCCCGGGTGCGGTAATCGAGGGCGGTGTAGGACTCGATCGCGTGCGAGAGCACGTCCAAGCCGGTCGACGCGGCCACGGCGGGAGGCAGTGTCCGGGTGTTGTCCGGATCGAGCAACCCAAGCGTCGGCTTCAGGCCGCGATCTGCAATGCCGGTCTTGGCATGCATCTCGACCAGATCGAAGATCGCCACTCCCGTCGTCTCGCTGCCCGTCCCGGCCGTGGTTGGAATCGCGAACAGGGGCTTGAGCGGACCCGGCACCGGCACGCCTCTGCCGATCGGAGGATTGACGTAGGTGAGAAACTCCGCAGGGTAGGTGGAGTACAGATTGGCGGCCTTGGCCGTGTCGATCGTCGATCCGCCGCCGACCGCGACGAACGCATCGGGCTGGACCTCGCTGGCAACTCGGATCGCCGCTTGGAAGGAAGCGTCGGTGGGTTCGACCGACACATCCGAGAAGACCGTAGCGCGGACGCCCTCGTCGTCCAGCGATGCCAAGGCGACCTGCACCGGACGCATGTCTTTCAGGAACGGATCGGTCACGAATAGAACGTGCCGGATCCCGCGATCTGCCAGATCGGGCCCCAATTCTTGGGTTACCCCCGCCCCGAAGCGAATATTCGATGTGGCTAGTTCGACCGCGTACTCTGTTGAGCCTTCAGAAGTTGTCATCGTTTTTCAAGCGTTTCGCAGCACGCGCAGCGCCGCGGGAGTGAAGCGGTGCCGGAAGAGCTCGCGCTCTCCGGCCACCGCCACTGGGATGTCAAGGCCATAGCGCTGGCGCAGATCGGGGTCGGAATCTACGTCTATCTCTTCAATCTCGAGTCCAGGCTCGGCCAGTTCCAGCTGCCTGCGCGCATCGTCGCAGAGCCGGCAGCCCGGACGAGAGTAGAACGTGACGCGGGACATCCAGACATCCAGTATGACAGCCACGCCCGCGCCTGCTTGCCGGTGTGGCTCGGCTCGAGCAGCTGCGGTCTAGTAGGCCTGCAACGATCGTCTGGGCCGCCCTCGGGTCAGGTACAGCGCTAGGACGGCGCCGATGGCGAAGCCACCCGCATGCGCCCACCAAGCCACGCCGCCCCCGCTGGAACTGGCGGTGCCGTTGAGCACCTGGATCGCGAACCAGTACAGCAACATCACGAACGCCGGCAGTTGAAACGTTGTCCAGAACACGAACAGCGGCAGCAAGACAACGACGCGCGAGTGCGGGAAGCGCATCAGGTACGCCCCCATGACCCCGGCGATGGCTCCGCTCGCTCCGACCAGCGGGACGGCTGACGAAGGATCGGCTGCAAAGTGGGCCAAGGTCGCCAGCACCCCACAGGCGAGGTAGAACAGCAAGAACTTGGCGTGCCCCAGCTCGTCCTCCACGTTGTCGCCGAAGATCCACAAGAACCACATGTTGCCGAGCAGGTGCATGAAGCCGCCGTGCAGGAACATCGACGTCGCCAGCGGCATCAGCCCGCCCACCAGCGATTCCTGCCCCAGAACCGCTGCCCCAATGTCGGCCGGCACCGCAGCAAACGATGCCAGGAAGACCGCCTGGGCCCGGCCGGGGTCCAGCACGAAGTACTGGTAGACAAAGATCGCCACGTTGGCGAGCACCAAGGTCCACGCCACGAATGGCGTCCGCCGGCGAGGGGTCAGGTCCCGCAGCGGAATCATGGTCCCGAGCCTCCCTCAGCTGGCAGCTGCCCTAACCAAGAAGTCCGCGTTGACCCGGCGTTCGCCGCTCGCGATCAGATCGCGTGCCGCGTCCGCCCCGCGGATTCCGCCTTGCGCGCCGAGTTCCTTGCAATTCAGCGCGGCCATGGCGTTGGAAAACGACAGTGCGTCTTCGATCGAATACCCCTCCACCACCGCATAGCAGAAGGCGCCGTGGAATACGTCGCCCGCGCCGGTGGTGTCGCGGCAGTTGACGACGAAGGCCGGGGAGTAGATGTACTTGCCTCCCACCAGCGCCAAGGCGCCGTGCGGCCCCAGCGTCATGGCCGCGACGCGCATGCCGTATTCTTTCTGGATCAGCTCGAGGGCCAGGAACGGATCCCGCTCGCTGGTCCATTCCACGGGAAAATTGGTGCTGGCGATCAGGTAGTCCACATAGGGCAGCACTCGGTCGAAACCGCGGTAGATTGTGTCGACATCCACCGTGACCGGAATCTCGTGCTGGCGTGCGATGCGCGCGGCGTGTTCGACCGCCGCTGTGTCGTGACCATCGATATGCAAGAGACGGGCGCACGTAATCTGTTCGGGCTCAATATGTTCCGGCACGATCTTCAAGCAATCCGGCCTCTGCCAAAGGATCGTGCGTTCCCCCGTCGTCTGGTCGATGACGATGTAGGCAGACTGGTTCGGGCAGCCGGCCCGCAACTGCACGTGGGAGACGTCAATGCCCGACTCGGACAGGCTCTGCAGCAGGATCTGGCCGCCGTCGTCATCTCCGACGCTGCCGATGTACTTCGTCTTCAGCCCGAGCCTGACGCAGGCCACCATGGCGCTGGCGACCTGTCCTCCCGGAGAGCGGATCTCCCGCACGAACGGTGCCTTGCCGCCGTAGGCGGGAAACTGCGGAACCAGCAGCAGCGTGTCCGTGGCATTGAGGCCAACGCCCACCACATCGAAAGTCTTCTCCATGTAACGCTTGCCTACTCCGACGCTGCTGCGCCGCCCGCGATCTTGAACACGAAGGCATGACGACAGGGCAGCTCGTTGGGAGGGATCACCGGCGGCGTGATCTGCAAGCCAGCCTGCGATCGCCGCCACTCCAGATCCGTGCTCAAGCCCAGCATGCTCACGCGCGCGCCTGTCGGCGCCGAGACTCCTTCCAACGTCACGGGCCCTGCGGGAAAGCCAGGCAGGATCGCAAACAGGTCAGCGCCCTTGCGAGTGAAAAATACCATCTTTCGCGCCATGTCGCCGTCCGGCTCTAGGCCTGCCACTCGCAGGATGTCGTACTGCTGGCGGTACTGCTTGTACTCTTGGGCAGGCCGCTCCCCCGCCGTCCACTGGGCAGGGATCCGCCATGGCCGGGTGCCACGAATGGCCTCGCCATTGACCTCAAGCCATGCTCCCAGTTCCAGCAGGCGCTGCTGTTGCAGCAGCGGAATGCGACCGTCCGCGGTAGGGCCGACATCCAATAGTAGATTCCCGCCCCGGCTGACCAAGTCCACCAACACCCAGACCAGCTGCTTGGCGGTCATGTAGTTGTCGATAGGCTCGTTACGGTTGTAGCCGAACGAGTGCCCGATTCCCCGGTTCTCTTCCCAAGCATGCGTCCCGTCGGCCATGCCGGCCCCGTACTCGGTCGTGTAGTAGCCTCCGTGCTGGTGTCGAATGCCCTTCCCCCAGCGGTCATTGATCACCACTTCGTCGCGGCTCGGCGACTCGTTAAACAGCCAGGCCAGCAATTCTGTGCTTTGCCAGCGCTCGTGCTCCAGGTCCCATTCTCCGTCGCTGAAAATCAGCGCAGGCCGGTAGCGGCTGACCACATCCTTGAATTGGGGAATCATGTGCTCTTGGATATAGCGGTCCCGATCCTGCAACCAGAGCGGATTGAACCACTCGTAGAGCGAGTAGTAGAACCCCATCTTGAGCCCGGCATCCCTGACCGCACCTCCGAGGTCTCCTAGCAGGTCGCGCCGGGGCCCTTCATCCACACTGTTCCAGGGGCGTCCCCAAGTGCGGTTGGCATCCTTGCTGGGCCAAAGCGCGAAGCCGTCGTGATGCTTGGAGGTCAGCACCACGTAGCCGGCGCCGGCCTTGCGGAAGAGTTCTGCCCACTGCTCGGGATCGAACAGCTCGGCCTTGAACTCGGGGGCGAACTGCGGATAGCTGAACCGCTCTCCATAGATCCGATTGTGGAAGTCCCGCGTCGCCAGCGCGTTGCGGCGCTGCCGCTCATTGCGTCCCTCCAGCGGAGCCCGCAGCGAATGCCAATACCATTCCGAGTACGAATCGGGGTAAGCGTAGGCCGGCACGGAGTAGACGCCCCAGTGGATGAAGATTCCCAACTTGGCGTCGAGGAACCACTCGGGAGTGGGACGCGAATCCAACGACTCCCAGTCCGCCGTGTACTCTGCGAACGCTAGGGAGCTGGCAGCCAGGGCGGCGACCAAGAAAACCCGAATCGGACTGCGCAGCCGACCAATGCACTGCGAACGTGGGCCAATACTCTTCACAAATGCAACTTAGCACGCTCGCGCCACGGGGCGGAGAGCCGAGCGATTGCTAAACTCCAGACTGTGTTGGTGCAGCCCCGGATCACGGTCTCGGCGCCTGGTCTCGGGTCCTTGAATTGGCCGAGATCCGTCGCCGACGCGACCGCGCTCGCGGGCGTTGGCCGGGCCTGGCGGCGCACCAAACACCACCTCGACTGGATCAACGAGCAGCAAGTAGCGCTGTGCAGAGTGCCCGCCCCGACCTTCGCCGAGAGAGCCAGGGGCGAGCACTTATCAGCGGTCTTTTCCGAGTTGGGCCACCGTCCTTGCATCGACGACGCCGGAAACGTGGTGGTCCCACTCGTCCATTCCACGCGCCTGCCCTACGTCGCGGTCACCGCGCACATGGACACCATCCTGGCACCCTCTGCTCCAGACGACGTCCGCGTCAAGCCGGACGGGACGATCACGGGGCCGGGAGTGACAGACAACGGCGCGGGCCTTGCGACCCTGCTGGGCCTGGCCCGGCTGCTATCCGACCCGCTGGTCGAGAATCCGGAGCGGAACGTACTGCTCGTGGCCAATGTCGCTGAAGAGGGCGAGGGCAACCTGCGGGGAATCCGTTATCTCGTCGAGGACTCGCCTTACGCGGAACGGATCGACCGCTATCTCGTAATGGACGGCGCTTCGTTGAACCATATCACTGACGCGGCTCTGGGAAGCAAGCGCTTCGAGTTGGTCATCGACGGACCGGGCGGCCATAGCTGGAACGATTTCGGGGCTCCTCACCCAGTCCATGCCTTGGCAGGGGCGATCACTCGAATGACGCGGGCGCATCTGCCGTCCCAGCCCAAGACCACGCTCAGCGTGGGAGTCATCGAAGGCGGCACGAGTGTCAATTCGATCCCGACCTCCGCCTGGGCCAAGATCGATGTGCGGTCGCTCAACCCGGCCGAGATCCGGCGCGTCCAGCAAACCGTCGAGGAAGCGGCCCGCAAGGCCGTGGCCGCCGAGAACCAGCGAGCGTCAGGCGGCCGCCTGGGATGCGTCTTGCGCGAGATCGGAAACCGGCCGGCAGCCCCGCCGCTGCCCAGAAATCCCGTGGCGGAGTGCTTCCACGCAGTCGACTTCCATCTACGGATCCCGTCAGTGTCGGACTGCTCGTCCACCGATGCGAACGTCCCGCTGGCGGCGGGCATACCGGCTGCAACGGTCGGCTGTGGCGGCCTCGGCGGCAACGTGCACGCCCCGAGCGAGTGGTATGCCCCCAAGGGCCGGGACCTCGGGCTGCGACGGTTGCTGCTTGGAATTGCCTGCCTCCAATTGCGGTAGCTGCCTCCGAAGCAGCGCGTGCTCACAGCGCTGCATGGCAGCACTGTGCCCGCATATGCGAGCCTTGGTATAGCATGAGGCTCGTGAGCGGTTCGCGGATTCGCACGGACCTTGCACTCTTCGCGCTGGCGAGCGCCCTGCTCGCAGCCAGTCCGCTCCAAGCCGCTGCGCGGCGCGTGATGGTCCTGGAGTCCATCCATGTCGCGCCGGACGAGGTGCTAGAGCAGACCACTTGCATTGGTTGCTCGATCCATGTGGAAGGAACAGTCAACGACAGCGCCCTGCTCCTGCTAGGGCGACTCCACAACGAGGGGGAGATCAAGGGCAATGCGGTGGTCCTAGGCGGGTCGGTAATGTCATCGGGCCCGATCGGAGGCAGCGCGCTCGTGGTCGGCGGGACCTTGCATCTGGAGGACGACATGGACGGCAATGCCGTCACGGTGATGGGCGATCTCGAGGTCGGCGCGAACGACGTGCGGATCGGCGGCGATGCGTGGACCGTGCTGGGCCAGCAAAACGGCCTCACGCCGGGCAGCGTTGCCGGAAGCATAACGCGACTGGACACCCCGTCGATCGGCCGGATGTTGGTCTCGGGGCTGGTTGGCGGCTTGCTGCTGGTCGGCCTGCTCGCTCTCGGGATCGTGCTGACGCTGAGCTTGCTCGGTTACGTGTTGCTCGGCGTCCAGCGCCTGACAGTGATGGCCGACGCCTGCACGCAAACCCCCGCGGCCTGCTTTCTCGTCGGTCTCGGCACGTGCTTCGGCCTGACCGTGATCGGCTTGATGATGTCCATGCTCCTGCCGGTGTCGCTGCCGATGGTCTTGCTGTTCCCGATCGTCTCAGTCATCGGCTATTGCGGCCTAGCATTCGCGATCGGGCGGAACCTGCTGCCGAGCACACGTCCTCTGCTCGCCACAGTGTGTGGGGGCGTAATGGTGGCTGCCGTGCAACTCGTCCCGATCGTCGGGTGGCTGGTCCTAGTGGTGCTGTGGAATGTCGCCCTCGGCGCCGCCATAATGAGCGGGTTTGGGATCTCGTCGGACTGGCTTAGCGCGAAAGCGGCGGGCCAGCTCGCGCGCTAGCCCCAGAGCACTGCTGCTGATCGTTTCGCCGCCATCACGAGTGGCGCCGGCCGGGTTCTCGCTCGAGTGGCTTGCGCGGCCGAATCAATGGGCTGCGCTCCTTGGTGCTAATCTGGACAGGTCGCACCTACACTGGCAGACACGAAGCTAATTGCCGCGAACTGACAACAATTCGTCTAACGGTGCCATCCCCTACGTCGACACGCCTGATCAGGTTCGCTCGCTGGCGGAGCACCTCCAGGGCCAGCGCCTGATCGCGTTCGACACCGAGTTTCTCTGGGAGCGGACCTACTCGCCACGCTTGGGCCTGATCCAAGTGGCGGATTTCGAGCATACGTGGCTGATCGATCCCGTGCGCCTATCCGCAAGGGACCTGCGGCCTCTGCTAGATGTCTTCGTTGCGTCGGAGACCCTGAAGGTCGCACACGCGGTCGACCAGGACCAAATCTGCCTGCACATGGCCTACGGCGTGGTCGCGGAGCCGGTCCTCGACACCTCCGCAGCCGCAGCACTGATTGGCATGGGAGAGCAGGTCGGGTTGTCGAAGCTCTTGCACAAGCTCTTGCGCATCGACATCGCCAAGGGATATAGCCGAACGAACTGGCTCAAGCGGCCCCTCTCCGAAGCGATGCTCCGCTACGCCGCGGAAGATGTGGCGCATCTTCCCAGGGCCGCCGATGTCCTTAGCGAGCGGCTTGGCGACATGGGCCGAACGGATTGGGCCTTGGAACTGTCGGCGCGCGGAGGGCACTTTGCCAAGGCGCATTTCGATGCCGACGCGCTCGCCCGCAAGCTGGCCGACGGCAGGCGCCTCGGCTCGACGACGTTCAGCGTGCTGCGGGAGCTGATCGCGTGGCGCGAATCTACCGCTCAGCGTTCGGACGTGCCTCGCAAGTGGATCTCCGAAGACAAGATCCTGGTCAAGCTCGCTACCGCGCGACCGACCACGCGCGAACAACTCGCTGATTTCCGAGGGCTGGGCGGCATCAAGAACTCCGATGGCGTCAAGCGCATTCTGGGCGCGATCCGCAAGGGCATTGACCAACCCGCCGATGACTATGAGCCGGCCAAGCGCAAGCCGACGACCACGGCGACCGAAGCCGCAGCCCTGGTGGTGCTCAAGTGCTTCCTCAACACTCTGGCAGCCGACAACCAGATCCCCGTGCGGCTGTTGGTCGATAGCGACAGGATGGTCGAACTGCTCCGGAATCAGTTTAAGGATGTCGAGGCCCTGCGCCGAAGCGAAATCTTGGATCCGCGCGCACTCGATCTGGTGGGGGAAGACTTGGTCGCGATCCTCAACGGACGCAGGGGACTCCGCATCATCAATGGCGCCCCCGTCCAGCACATCGACTAGCGCAAGCGGCCTGTAGCGGCGGCCGGATGCCCAGACACTACCGCTTGCCGGCCGCGCGGCCGCGACACAAGACCAAGTTGTCTTGATCCAAGTTACGTGACCAGATGAAGTCCGCCGAGCCGAACTTCTCCACGTATCCGCTATAGGCGCGCTGGTTCGTGACCGCGCTGGCGGGATAGGTCGTGGCCGGCAGCCAATCGCTGTCGTCAAAGCCCGGTTCCGCCCAGTCTTCCGGCACGGGCAGGTGCAAGGCGCGGCAAGAGGCCGGGTCACGCTCAACGCACGCCGGCCTCTCCGGGCAGCCGGAAGTGTCCGGGCCCGGCTTGACACAGCTGGTGTCTTCGAGCGGACTGATGTAGAACGCCTTGCACTTCCAAGCCGCGCCTGTTTCAGTGCCGTCGCTAAACGCAGCGATGAACCCGCCGTCTCCGACGTTCCAGCGGTCGTATTCCATGCCCACTCCCAAGTGCGTGCCCCAATCGACCAGCTTGACGGCGTAGGTGAGGGGGCCTTTGGCCTGGAAGCGCACGACGCCGGAGTTGAACGGCACGAAACCGACCGGATCGCGGGCCACGATCTGGCCGTTGACGTACAGCTCGTAGTAGTTGTCACCGAACACAAAGCCGGTGACCTCATCGCCATCAGCATCGATCTCAACAGTCTCGAGATCTTGGAGATGCGATGGATTGTGGCCGGGTCCGCCGCAGTCGTTGTAGAGGTCCGTGGGATCCGGTCCCTCAGCAGGAACGGTCGGCACTTGGATCCGCGTGCCGTCCTCGGCAACCACGATGCCGCAGCGGGCTTCGATGAACCGCCGGGCGGGACCGGAGCACTCGCGAGCGAGCTTTCCGCAGGAGAAACCCTCGGTGGCGAGCCCCTGCGTCACGCGGCCACCCTCGATGCCTTGGGCCAGGGCGATTGCAGGAATTAGGAGAAAGAGCCAAGCCAGTCTCATCGCATCTAGAATGGCAGATCGCGATTGCGAAGTCTCTCGGGCACTTCCCTTACCCGCACAGACTGCTGCAAGCCAGGCTCATTCGGTCTCATAGCTTCCGCGCGACACAATCACAGCCGGACCGGTCAGGCGCATGCCGCCCAGCCAGTCCACGTACATCTCCCCTCCCTCAGTGAGGATGCGCGCCCGGTCGGTGATCCAGCCGTGGTGGCGAGCGGCAAGAGCCGCGCCGAGTGACCCCGTGCCGGAGCTCAACGTAGCCCCGGCGCCCCGCTCCCAGAAGCGGACCTCCAGCGTGGGCGTGTGGCGGTCCTTGTCGTTGACCGTCACGAACGAAACGTTAGTCCCATCGGGGAAGTGCGGGTCCCGTTCCAGAATCGGCCCCCATGTCTGCCAGTCGAAGTCCAGACGATCCACGCGGACTACGAACTGCGGGTTCCCTACGTGGACGGCGGTCATGTCTCCGCCCAGCTTGGCACCCTCTCCAACCGGCTGGTCCTCCAATATTCTGCACTGCGAATCGTCCGTCGTCATCCGGAATTCGTAGTAGGGAGACTTGGCCAGCGTGCGCTCGATCTCGCGCACACCCGCCTCTGTCTCGATGGAGAATCGTTCGGGGGCATCGACAGCCTCGGTCAGGTACGCCGCCACGCAACGCGTGCCATTGCCTGAGATTTCCGCCTCGCTGCCATCGCTATTCCATAACCGCAGCCGGGCGATGGCTCGTGAATCGCTTGAGGGACCGACTACTTCGAGGCCATCCGCTCCGACGCCGAATCGCCGGTCGCAGATTCTCGTGGCAAACCGTGGCAACGATTCGGCACCGAGGCTGATCCCGGAAAGCTCGCAGCTTTCGACGATCACAAAATCATTGCCAGCCCCGTGGGCCTTTGTGAAGCGAACAGCTGGCACTCATCCTAGTGTGCCTGAAGCCATCCGGCGTCCACCGGCGACCGACGACGGCGAATGCGGTCTGGAACGCGATGCCCCGGACATCGAGCCCACGTATTCGTAGAACCGTTCCATCTGCCCCGGTCCCGTTGATGGAACGATGCACAACGCGGCAGACAGGCGAGCAACGCTCCGCACTAGAGATGGAGTAGCCGACAACTGATTGGCAACGCCACGAACATCGGTGCCCGGCACCCACCCCCAATGACAGCATATGTGCTATCAGTAAGCAGTGAGCAGGATCGTGATTGATACGAACGTCCTGGTTTCCGCGATTCTCTCGCCCGACCGCGCAGCACGGGAGGTGCTACGACGATGCTTGACCGGCCGCGCGCAACCACTAGTGGGCAACGCGTTGTTTCTGGAATATGAGGACGTCCTGGCAAGAGAAGGGCTATTCTCTGCGGCGCCGATCACCGCGGATGACCGAGCGACGCTACTGGACACACTCATCAGTGTCTGCGAATGGGTACACATCTCTTTTCTTTGGCGTCCGAATCTAGCCGACGAATCCGACAATCATCTGATCGAGCTAGCGATTGCGGGTAATGCAGAGTCCATCGTCACGGGCAACACGAGGGACTTCGCGGCGCACGAACTCGTCTTCGACAGCGTTCGGATCGTTACGCCGGGCAACTGGCTGAAGGAGGATGACTGACATGGCAACATTGACAATCCGGGTGCCTGACGCCCATCGAGATCGCTTGGCGGCTATGGCCGCGCAACGCGGTGTGAGCGTAAACAAACTGATGGAGGAACTCTCGGTGCGGGCATTGACCGAGCACGATACTGAAATGCGTTTCCGGTTGCGGGCGGCCCGCGGTAATGTCGAGGACGGATTGAGGGTGCTTGACAAGCTGGACCGTATGCATTCACGGGCCGAGGATCCCTGAAGCACAGCAGCTCTTGGAAGCTGGCTCAACACCCTACCGTGCCAGTCCGTTCAGGGATCGCGTCCGTGACGGCTTCGGCGAGGTCCCAGTCGTGCAGTGAGGCATCGCAGTCTTTCGATCGGGGGCTTGGAAAGTAACCGCTTGGCACGCTGATACTCTGGGTTCAGGTTCCCATGACAAACCCGTTAGTCGAGATCCAGTTCGAAGTTCCGTTCGACACGATCCGCGCCGAGCATGTCGAGCCAGCGATCGACCAGTTGCTGGCCGAGGCCGAAGCTGCTCTCGCCGCCGTGGCGGAAGACGACCGCCCGGCCACCTACGACCGCACGCTGGGGTCTCTGGAATCGCTCGGAGAAAAGCTCGGCTACGCCATGGGCGTCGTGGGCCATCTGGAATCCGTCGCCACTCACCCGGAACTGCGGACGGCGTTCAACACCGTGCAGCCGAAAGTCAGCGCGTTCTTCTCCGGTATCCCGCTCAACGAGGGTGTCTGGACGCGCCTTAGGGAATTCGCCGCATCGTCGGAAGCCCAAGCCATCTCCCCAACGCAGAAGAGATTGCTGAAAAAGACCGTCGACAGCTTTCGGCGCAGCGGCGCCGAACTCGATCCGGTGGGCAAGGCGAGGCTGCTGGAGATCAACGTCGAACTCGCCAAGTTGACGACCAAGTTTTCCGAGAACGTGTTGGATGCCACCAACGCCTTCGAACTGGTGATCGACGACGAGGCGGGTCTTGCCGGTCTGCCCGCGACAGCCATCGAGGCGGCACGCGAGAGCGCAGAGAGCAAGGGGCTGCATGGGTGGCGCTTCACTCTTCAGGCGCCGAGCTATCTGGCGGCGATGACATACCTCGACGACGCGGCCGTGCGGGAAACGCTGTACCGCGAGTATTCGCGACGGGCCGCGTCGGGCGAGTTCGACAATCGAGAGAACATCGACCGGATCCTTGCACTTCGCAGAGAAAAGGCAGGATTGCTCGGCTACACGGACTTCGCGGACCTGGTCTTGGAAGATCGAATGGCGAAATCGGGCTCCAACGCCTTTGAGTTCGTCAATGACCTCAGGCGGCGCACGCAAGCTGCGTTCGAGCGCGAGAACCACGAGCTGCGCGACTTTTGCGGCGGCGAGCTGGCACCCTGGGACGTGGCCTACCAAGCCGAGCGGCTCCGCAAGGAGCGCTACGACTTCGACGAGGAGGATCTGCGCCCGTATTTTCCCTACGAGGGGGTCCTTGCCGGGCTGTTCGACGTGGCTCAGCGACTGTTCGGCGTGAGCATTGAGCGCCGCCAGGGCGTGCCCGTGTGGGACAAGCGCGTCGACTCGTACGCGCTCTTAGACGCCGACGGCAGCCATCTTGGCTCGTTCTATGCCGACTACTTCCCGCGCGAGAACAAGCGCGGAGGGGCCTGGATGGACTCGCTGATCACCGGCGAGCCAACCGGCGATGGATTCTCGCCGCACCTAGGGCTCAACTGCGGCAACCTCACCCCTCCGACCGGCGACAAGCCGGCCCTGCTGACTCATCGCGAGGTGGAGACGATCTTTCACGAGTTCGGCCACCTGCTGCACCACCTGCTCAGCAAGGTGGAGGTCAAGAGCCTCGCCGGCACGAACGTGGCCTGGGACTGGGTGGAGCTGCCCTCCCAGATCATGGAAAACTGGTGCTGGGAGCGCGCAGCTCTCGACATGTTTGCCAAGCACCATGTGACCGGCCAGCCGATCCCTGAAGAATTGTTGGCCAAAATGAAGAGAGCCAAGAACTTCCGCAGCGCGAACGGACAGATGCGGCAGCTGGGCTTTGCCAGCCTCGATCTCGCGCTGCACATCGAGTTCGACCCGGATCACGACGGCGACTTGATGGAGTACGCGCGCGGCATCCTGCAAGCTCACTCCCCCACACCCCTGCCCCAGGACCATGCAATGGTCGCGGGCTTCACGCACCTGTTCTCCAGCCCGGTCGGATACGGTGCCGGCTACTACTCGTACAAGTGGTCAGAGATGCTGGACGCTGATGCCTTCACGCGCTTCGCCCGCGAGGGCATCTTCAACTCCGAGACCGGCAGGGCCTTCCGCTGCAACATCTTGGAGAAGGGCGACAGCGCCGAGCCGGAAGACCTGTTCCGGGCCTTCATGGACCGCGACCCAGATCCCGAGGCGTTGCTGCGACGGCTTGACCTGGCAGCGTAGGCCTGCCCATCGGCCATGTCGGAAATCGCTCCCTCGGAGTTGCTGGCAGCGACACGGCTCCCTGCGAGGTCGTTCTACGCCCGGCCTACCGTGGAAGTGGCGCGGAGCCTGCTGGGTTCGATCTTGCTGCATCGCACCGACGAGGGTCTCCTGGCTGGCGTGATCGTCGAGGTGGAGGCGTATCTCGGCCAAGACGACCCGGCCGCGCACAGCAGCGCAGGCCGGACAGCCCGCACGCGAGTGATCTTCGGTGATCCCGGCCACGCTTACATCTACAAGGTCTACGGCTTGCATCACTGCTTGAACGTCGTGGCCGAGCCCGGAGGGACACCCGGCTGCGTGCTGGTTCGCGCGTTGGAACCAGTCTGCGGAATAGACGCCATGCGCTCGCGCCGGGTGGCCGCTCGGCGGGCGGACCAGATCGCTAGCGGACCAGCAAAGCTGACCCAAGCAATGGGGATCGGGATCGAATCTTACGGAGCGGATCTGCTCGGCGAGCCGCTGAGCATCCGCCTGCCACACAAAGAGCCCGAGGTTAAGGTGCGAACTACGAAGAGAATCGGAATCCGCAAGGCGCAGGAGCTTGATCTTCGCTTTTTTATCGCAGACAATGAACACGTCAGCCGACGATGACCAAGGATCCCGATGGGCGAGTGATCTTTCATGTCGACATGGACGCTTTCTTCGTGTCCGTGGAGGAGTTATCCAATCCCGCGCTCAAGGGACGCCCGGTTGTGGTGGGCGGCAAGCCGGACGAGCGCGGCGTGGTCGCGGCGGCATCCTACGCGGCCCGCAAGTTTGGCGTGCACTCGGCGATGCCGCTTCGGGAAGCGTTTCGTAGATGTCCGCAAGCTATTTTCCTAGAGGGACATCCAGAGCGATACCTCCAGTATTCCAAACGGGTTGGCAAGACCTTGCGGCAGTTCTCGCCCCTAGTGTCGATGGCGTCCATCGACGAAGCCTACCTTGACCTCAGCGGAACCGAGCGACTGCTCGGGCCGCCAATCGCTGCAGCCCACGCCTTGCACGAGGCGGTCAAGGAAGAGACTGGCTTGCCGTGTTCGATCGGCATTGCGACGTCACGGCTAGTGGCAAAGATCTGCTCTGCTCTGGCAAAGCCGAACGGAGTCCTGTTCGTCTGGCCCGGCGCTGAGCCCCAATTCTTGGCCCCGCTCGAGATCGGCCGCATCCCGGGCGTCGGCAGGGTCACTCGAGAGAAACTCGCAGCGCTGGGAATACGTACCATTGGCGAGGCAGCCAAGCGAGGAGAATCGTTTCTGGAAGCCCACCTGGGCAAGGCAGGTGCAGACCTGGCCGGCAAAGCGCTCGGGCGCGATGCCGGGGCCTGGTTCAGCCAGGAGTTCGCCGAGCAAAGCGATCCGAAGTCCATCAGCCACGAGACGACCTTCCCGGAAGACACGCTCGATGCGGTATTGGTCAATGCGACGATCGCGAAGCTGACGCAACTTGTGGGGCGACGCTTGCGCGAGCAATCCCTCTGGGCCAAGACTGTCCAGATCAAGATCCGCTATTCCGACTTCTCGACGCAGACGAGGGCGAAGACCCTCGATGAAGCGACCCAGTTGGACAGCGTCCTGCTGCAGACCGTCAGGGACCTGTACGAACGCAACTACGCACGCGGGAAGGCTGTACGCCTGCTCGGCGTTTACGCCGGCTCGCTTCAGAAAGCGCCAGGCGCCCAACCTAGGCTATTCGACACGGACGGCAATGCCAAGTGGGCCAAGGCCTTGCAGGCAGTGGACTCCCTGCGCGACCGCTACGGCGAATCATCCGTCGGGCTGGCAGCCACACTGCGCCACGGACGCAGGGAGCGAGTGCACGAAAACCCCTCCGGATTGGCCGGGCGCGTCAGCCAAGACGACCAGTAAGCTCCAGACCGGAGCTAGTTCCGGGAACCTCAACCAGGCTTGTAGACGAGCACGTCCTCGCCAGCCAGGAAGGGCGAATTCAGTCCCAGCTTGCCAGCCAGCTCTTCCACGTCCGCCTTGGACCAACTCACCATGGTGTGCTCGATGACACCGTCCGTTCCAACCAGGAACACTGTCGGGACATTGGTCAGACCGTAGGCGTTGGACACCGCAAAGCCCGCCTCCTCGGTGTCGAACACTTGCTTGGTGACATAGCCATGCTCCAGATTGAAGCGCTCCGCGTCCGCGGGCGTGTCCTGCGACACCGCAACCGCGGTGCCAGAACCGTTCAATTGGGCGTTGAATCGATCCAAGTACGGCAGAGCGTACTGGCAGGTCGGGCAGCTGGCCTTGAAGAACGTCAGAAGCACAGGCCCCGACGCAAGGGCACTGTAGAGCTGAAACTCGCTGCCGTCAGCGTCTCCGAGGCTGAAGTCCGGCGCACGGGAGCCTTTTGGTAGCGCGGCCATACTGCCCATAATCGTACCGCCTCCCTAGACTCACTGTTGCCATTCGTTGGCGTTTCGACGCCTGCCGTCGACAGCGTTCAGGCTTGCCTTCGACTCCATCAACTGAAGCGTGCCGGCCTACTCTTCAACGCAAGACTCAGTAGATGAACCGGCACCCCAGCACGCCCATCGTGAACCTCAGGGCCGGCGTCCGCCACAAGATCGACCAGACGTGCCGGAACAGGTGAATCAGAACCACCAGCGAAACGCTGCCCACTAGACTGAACTTCACCCGCACCGGACATATTTTCTCACTCGTAAGTGCTTGGCTTATAACGAGTTCCGCACTTCCATGAGCTGTTTTTGACTTGTCTTTTTGTTTCCATGTAAATTATCGCTTGACCTGTGTTTTCACTTTCCTATAAAATCATTATTGGAATATCTTGTTTCCATGTAACCCCGTGACCTTCTACGTCGAATCCATCCCCAATCGCAACAGCCCCCCGGCCGTGTTGCTCCGCCAAGCCTGGCGCGAGGGCAAGCGCATCCGCCGC
>JAJDZN010000067.1 GCA_022824585.1 Bryobacterales bacterium
ATGCGGAATGCCCCTATTGCAAGGCGCGCTCGGTCATCGCAGAGGGCGCTTCGCCGCGCATCCTAGGCATGGTCTTCGGGGTGATGGCCGGAGTCTTCGCGGTGACAGGCTTCTATGCCAAGTCCTTCAAGGCCGAGCGCAGCACTCGGGGAGAGCACCACTTCGGCGTGGCGGAGGAGCTACTGGCCGAGGGCGACCACGCCAGCGCCATCAAGGAATACCGCAACGCTCTCTCGTATGGCAAGGAAGAGCCCGACTACCGCCTGGGCCTCGCACGAGCGCTGTTCGAGAACGAGCGCTACGCGGAAACCGAGAATCACCTCATGGACTTGCGGAGCCAGGATCCCACCTCGGGAATCTTGAACTATCTGCTGGCGCAGCTGGCTGCTAGGGAGGGACGGCTGGACGAGGCCGTGTCGTACTACGGAACGGCCATCCACGGAAGGTGGGATGGCGATACCGAGGAGCGGCGCCTGAACCTGCGCCTCGAACTCGTCGATTTGCTAGAAACTTCCGGACGCGACGAGCAGCTGGCTGCAGAACTCATCGCGCTAGGGGAGATCATGCCGGACGACCGCGGCATACAGCACAAGCTGGGAGCGCTTATGTTGCGAACAGAGCTGTACGACCGTGCATCGTCCCTGTTCAATTCGCTGCTAGAAGCCAACCCGCGGGACCACGAAGCGCTCCTCGGTCGGGGCGAAGCCGAATTCCAACTGGGCAACTACCTCACCGCCAGGACCCAGTACAACCGCGCCAAGCTGCTGCGCGACGACGACGCCATCAACGAGCGCATCGCGCTCTGCAACCGGATCATCGAACTCGATCCCACGCGCCGCGGGATCAGCCTTCGAGAGCGCTTCCGACGAAGCCGGGTGCTGATCGAGCGCGCCCGGTCCGCGACGCTGATGTGTCAGAACCCCTCCGGCGACGCGTTCGTCGGCCCTCTTGCCGCGCTGCCCCCTGACTTGGCCTCGTCCTTGGAGAACGCCGACAGGGCGCTCGCAGGGCGGCCCGGGCGCGCCACCGACGAGGCGGTCGAAGCAAATACGCTCATCGCGGAAGAGCTCTGGAACCAAGCCAAGCCCCTGTGCAGCGCGTCAAGCCCGCCGGATCCGCCTCTCGTGCACGTGATGGCCAAGCTGTCGAGATGAACACCATCCGCGAGATCTTCTCCAAGCTCTCCACGATGGGGAAATCCGGCCCCGTCCTGGACGAGCCGCAGCGATTCCTCCTGCTGTCGATCATCATCGGCATCTTCTCGGGCCTTGTGGTGGTGTGCTTCCACATCTCGATCGAGCTCCTCAACTGGATCACGATCCACTCGCTTGCACCGGGTGCCAAGTACTTGGCGCCGCTCTGGCCAGCATTGGGCGGCGTGGCGGCCTACCTGCTGGTCTTCTTCGTCGTGCCGACGGCGCGCGGAACAGGCGTGAACTACACCAAGACCGCCGTCTACGCCTCGGACGGCTACATTCCGTTCCGCAGCGTGCTGGGAAAGTTCGCCACCTGCACGCTCTCGATCGGAACGGGCAACCCGATGGGCCCGGAGGACCCGGCCCTGCAGATGGGCGCGGGCATCGCCTCGCTGCTGGGGCGCATCTTTCACCTCACTCGCGAGCACATGAGGCTCATCGCTCCGATCGGCGCCGCGGCAGGGATCGGGGCGGCCTTCAACACGCCCATCGCCGCCGTCCTGTTCGTGATGGAAGAGGTCATGTCGGCCTGGAACGCCGGCGTACTGGGCTCGATCGTGCTCTCGTCCGTATCTGCCGTGGTAGTCAGCCGCTGGTTCCTGGGCGACGAAGTGCTGTACCAAGTGCCGGAGATCGAGGTCGGCGACTACTCCGAATTGCTGCTCTACGCGGCGATCGGCGCGGTCGGGGGATGGCTCTCCGCCCTGTTCTGCCGCTACTCCATCATGCTGCGCGGGCGGATTCTCAAGCTCCGCGAGCGCCGCAGGCTGTGGCTCCCGGCGGTGGCCGGCCTGACCGTCGGGATCGTCGGCATGTATGCGCCGGAGACGCTCGGCGCCGGATACCAAGTGATCGATGGCGCCCTGCACGACCGCTTCGCATGGAATCTGCTGCTGGTGCTGGGAATGCTCAAGTTGCTCTCCACTGCGCTGTGCTTCGGCTGCGGCACGCCCGGAGGGTTGTTCGCGCCGACGCTGTTCGTGGGTGCGATGCTGGGAGGAGGGCTGGCCGGCCTCGCCCAGCTGGTCTGGCCGCTCTCGACCAGTTCGGTCGCAGCCTACGTGCTGGTGGGGATCGGGGTCTTCTTCGCCGGCGTGTTCCGGGCACCGATGACTTCCGTCTTCATGGTGTTCGAACTCAGCGCCAGCTATGTGGTGATCCTGCCCGTGATGATCGCCAACACGATCGCGATCCTGGTTTCGCGACGCATGGAGCACGATTCCGTCTTCCAGATGGCCGCCTATCAGGACGGCCTGGACCTTCCCTCCATCGAAGACCGCCGGGAGACGCCCGCCTTGACCGTCGAGGATGCGATGCAGAGGACGCGGGACCTGGTCGTCTCGGACCGGATCTCGGTGGCTGAAGCACTGGAAAAGATCGAAAGCTCCGACGCCGACGCTCTGCTGGTCGAAGTGCGTTACGGCCAATGGCGCTGGGTCGGCAAGCGTGAGCTGGAGCGCGCGAAAGACAACGGGGACGAGGGCAGCAGCCTGCACAGGACGATGAAGATGTGGCCCGTGATTCGCACTTATCCGGACCTGCCGCTGGACCAAGCCCTACGCAAGCTGGCGATCTACCCAGCGCTGCCGGTCACCAGCCGCGTCAACCCCAGCTTTCTGCTGGGCACCCTGACTCTGGCCGACGTGCACCGGGCCTACGGGATCACGCGGCAGGAACCCAAGGCCGAGGCGAGCAGCGTCGGGCCTCCGTCGGCTTAGGCGCTGTCGTCGTCGCAGCCGAAGCTTGCGGGCACACCGTGCTTGTTCAGCTCGGCGATGCCAATGCGCGAGGTGTAGTAGCCCTCTACCGTGATGCGCTTGAGCTTGGCAAAGAACTCCGCGCCAGGCTTCAACTCTGGGTCTTTGCTGCGGTCTAGCGATTCGAGGATCGCGACCTGCTGCGCCTCTTCGAGCGCCACGAAGGGCGATCCGTGCAAGCCGATCGCGTGACCGTCAAGCCATCCCAGGCCCTTGAGGAACGTGTGGCCGCGGTCCGGGTCGACATCGTGCAGCATCAGGTCAATGTATTCGTTGACTTTCGCGGCCTTCGCTCCGGGCGTGTCGGTCGTCGGGATGATCAACTCGCTGAGCACCACCACAGTCTCGTTCTGATGCTCGTCGAAGAGCATCGGCTGCCACGGCGCTTCGGCCGCGGCCTGGGCGGCCGCGCCCGGGGCGGGAGCGATCGTGGTGACCAGCGGCCCGGCAGCCGCAGCGCCCGTGCCGACAAGGGCGGACTTGAGCCAATCGCGACGTTCCAAGACGAATTCTCCGGAGAAACCGCCATTGTACTACCAGGCGGGACGCGCGGAAGGGCAGCGATCCTCGATTCCGGCCGGCCGAGCGGAATCGTTCGGCGCTTGGCAGCCGCATCAGCCCTAACCAACAAAGGGGCCGCGCCAAGAGCTGCTCGCCCGTTGGCGCGGCCAGTGCGGGAGCGGCGCGGTGGGCCGGCCGCTCCCCGGCGGGGGGGTAGGGTTATTCCTTCGGCCCGAAGACCCACATGAAGCCGACGGTGAAGGTGCTTTGGTCCATCGAGAAACCGCCTTCGCAGGACGGGCATCCGAAGAACGCCACGTCGGACCAGTCACGCCGGTACTCGATGCGCGTCAGGAAGCGCGGGTCCTCCTTGACCGGCTGCACCTCGAAGGTGAGCGTGTTCTCGCGCAAGTTCTGCACCACGCCGGTGGAGCGAGCGTCCGAGTCGTCCAAGAACTCGATGCGGTAGGCCAGTCGGACCTGGTCCGAGAGATGGACGCGGGCGTAGCCGCCCATGCCCCAGGACGTGGCGGCGATGCCCATGGGGTCATTGACGGAAATGTAGTCCAAGTTGACCATGACCTCGAAGCGGTCATGCAGGCCGCCGTACATGTTCCAGCTGAAGTTCTTGAGCAAGCCGGTCGCGCCCTGGTCGCCTTCCGGTCCCGAGATCCAGGTGGCGGTGGTGTTGAAACGGTCGCTCGGGGCCGCCGAGATCTGGGCGCCGTACGACTTGCCGGAGTTCTGGTCCCAAGCGTTGTCGAATCCGTTGACAAGCATGAACGTCGCAGTCACCGTGTCGTTGAGAGGGGTGCTGATCTTGGCGCCGAAGTGCGAGAACGGCTCGTTCCACGCCCACAGGATGCCGCGCGTGTAGTTCCAGTTCAGGTGAGACTCGGCGACCTCCAGTCCGGCGATCGTGCCGAACGCGCCGACATTGAACTCGGTCCCGTTGGCGAACTGGTAGTAGCCGTAGGCCTGCTGGATGTAGATCACGTCTTCCAGCGGACCGGGCTCGAGCCCGTCGCGGAACAGGCGGGCGCCGGAGCCGAACCAGAGGTCCGAGCGGAAGCCGATGGGTCCGTCGCCGCTAGCGTCGATCTCGAGCTTGGCCTGGTTCAAGCCGAAGCCGCGGGAGTTCGGGTTGGTGTAGTACAGCGTGTTGTAGCCGTCTTCGGGGGCGTTGGTGTTGTACGTGTAGTACGTGTCCAGCAAGCCCGTGAACGAGATCGGCTGGCCGCCGCTGCTCGCCACCCCAACGGGCGACTCCTGGCTGGGCTCGGCGTCGCTCACGGCCGCCGGCCCGTTCCATTCCGGCTGCTCCGGGGTAGCCGCCACGAGCGGCGGCCGCGGCTGAAGCGGTGCCGCCAAGTCCGTGGGGGCCTGAGGTGCCGCCTCGACGGGCTGGGCTGCCGGCGCCGCGGCAACCTCGTCACTATCGTTGAGCGAGTCGAGCATCGCTTCGAGTTTCAGCAGGCGTGCCCGTAGCGAACTCAGCTCCTCGCGAAGCTCCGCTTCGACATCGGCGGTCTCGGCAGTCGCCGCCTCGGACGCAGGGCCCGCCGCCAGCGGAGCTGCGAGCAAGGCGAATGCCAGTAACTTGAGCGTTAGATCTTTCATGGTGTCCTCCAGTGATCGAACCCGCCTCCCCCCTCCCGAGGGCGGCGCGGAATGCCTTGGCCGGTTCGTATCGATTCTTCAAGCGAAGGTTGTGCACCTGCTTGAAACCCCACTGTAGGGAACGGCCCCAGGATGGGCAAGAAGATTCTTTTTATGGGCTAAATTCAGAATCTTTACTTGGATTGATGAAGTAACAAGTTATTTTATATCAATTGTTTACATACAATAGTGGACTATCTTGAATACGTTTGCAGTCGTCCGGAAGCACCCCTGAGGAAAGGAAATTTCGGGCGCTGTGCAACAAGTGGCGCTGGGCGGTCTCGGTATGTCCGCAACGGCAGAGCAGGTGCGCCAGTTCATGGGCCAGCGGGGAGTACCTCTCATCGCGTCGCGGCAGCCAGTGGCTCTGGTATGCGATCCAGGCCGTGTTGAAGTACGGAGCGGTCGTTTCGGCCTCGAGCCGGGGACGGTACGAGACGGCCAGCGAGGCGCTGCCCGCCACGCGGCCGATCAGGAAGGCCGCGGGGTAGGCCGCGCCGGCAGGCAGCCGCGCCGCCAGCCGCGCCACAGTCGGCGGCACGCCCGTGACCGGATCGGTCAGCCCGGTGTCGATGCGGCGGTCCTCGGGCGGAAGGGCCAGCCGGACCAAGGTGACATCCCGGAGGGCCACGCCGCAGGCCTCGAAGATGGCAGCCGTCTTGCGCAGCTGGCGGATGGCCCGCGCCTGGGTCCAAGGGGTCCGCTGGTCGAACGCCACCGTCGCGTCGAGGCTGAAAGGCAGGCTAGGGCGACCCTTGGGGTACAGGTCTCGCTCGGTGAGTTGGCGTGCCTCGGCCGAGCCGAATCCGGATTCGGCCCAGGGCGCGAACCGGCTCCGGGCTTCAACCGCTGCCCCGCCGGCCAACAGCGCGGCCAGCGACAGGGCGGCCCGCCGCGTCAGCCCCCACGCGTGCATGAGGTCCCATGATAGACTGCGGCAGGCCCGCCGGAACTGCATCGCGGCGAACTCGCCGCGGAGCACATCGAGACTGGGAAATGCACATCTCGAGCCTCGACACCCCCGCCCTGCTGGTCGACCTCGACAAGACCGAGGCTAATCTGGACCGGGTCGCCAGCTACGCCCGGCAGCGCGGCCTGCTGCTGCGCCCGCACACCAAGACGCACAAGTCGCCGCTGATCGCCCGGATGCAACTGGATCGCGGCGCGGTGGGGCTGACCGTCGCCAAGGTCGGCGAAGCCGAAGTGATGGCTTCGGATGGAGTGCCTAGCCTGCTGCTGGCCTACCCGGTCTGGGGCGACGCCAAGTGGCACCGCCTGATCGAGGTCGCCAAGAGACTGCCGGTCACCGTCGCGCTGGATAGCGCCGAAGCAGCGAGCGGCCTGTCACGCCACGCGCAGAGGGCGGGAGTCACCCTCGGGATCTTGGTCGAGGCCGACCTGGGCATGCGGCGTTGCGGACTGCCGCCGGGGGAAGGCCTGGTCCGGCTGGCCCAAGAAATCGGCGTCATGGGCGGGCTGCGGCTTGACGGGCTGATGTTCTACCCGGGCCACATCAACCTCGCGGCCGAGGCGGGCGCGCAGCAACTCGAAACCCTGCGCGGGGAACTCCGGGCGGTGCTGGAGAGCTTCCGGGCGAAGGGCCTGCCCACCGAGGTGGTCAGCGGCGGATCCACGCCGACTCTGTTTCAGTCGCACACGATCGAGGGCATGACGGAGATCCGTCCGGGCACCTATGTGTTCAACGACCGGACGCAAGTCGCGGCCGGCGCTTGCACGTGGCAGGACTGCGCCGTGACGGTCCTGGTCACCGTGGTGTCGACTCCACGACCGGACGCGGCGGTCATCGACGGCGGCTCCAAGACGTTCACGTCGGACCCGCTGCGCCCGGGCGGGGACGGCTGCTTTGGCCGGGTCGTGGAGATGCCCTCAGCCCGGTTCCATAAAATGAACGAAGAGCACGGCCTGCTCGACTTGCGAGAGCATGCCGGGCCGCCGCCGCGTATCGGGCAGCGGCTCAGGATCATACCCAACCATGTGTGCGTCACCGTGAACATGCACGAAACGGCCTGCGGCCTGCGCGGCGACACCGTGCAGCAATCCTGGCCGGTGTCGGGACGGGGCAAGCTTCAATGAGGCGCGGCGCAGTCAAGACTTGAGAAGGAAGCGGCAACGTGAGCAGCAACCAACAGCGATCGATCCAACGGGTAACCGCCCAAGGCGCGCCAAATCCCCAAGGGCCGTACTCCCACGCGGTCAAGGCGGGGGGCTTCGTCTACGTGTCCGGGCAGGCGGCGCTGGATCCGGCAACTAGCAAGCCGATCCACGGCACGGTGGCGGAAGAGACCCGCCGCACGCTCGAAAATCTGAAGGAAATCCTGGAGGCTGCCGGCGCCTCGCTGGAAGATGTCGTCAAGTGCAGCGTGTTCCTAGCAGACATTCGCGACTTCGCCGCCATGAACGCGGTGTACGCGGAGTATTTCGATGCGGCCAAGCCGGCCCGGACGACCGTGCAGGCCGTGCTGCCCGCAGCCGGACTGAAGGTCGAAATCGACTGTATAGCGTACGTGGGCGCCTGAGTCTGGCGACTTCTCGTCCCAAGCATGGCCGATCGGCCCGAATATCGGCTCCATGCATTGCGGCGAGACCGCGCCAGCGCCTATGATGGGATTCGGCGTAAGGACGCGCGGCGCTTGTCCGGCAGCCACCGGCAATGCCACGCCGAATGTAACGGCAACCCCGGCCGGTGCGTCAAGTCTTGAAAGTAGGCGATGCCGAATCTGCAGTATCAGGACCCGCATTCAGAGCCCGGCCCAGGCACTCCGGAATTCGGCCCGCTAGTCATCGACTCCCTCCACGTCGGGTGGTGGCGCAACCTCCTCAACGAGGTTGCCGAGATGACCAACCCGTCCGAGCCCGTCCAGATCCCGGATTATCCCCCGGCGCGGCCAGGGGAGTACGACTTCCGCGACCCGAACGTGTACTCGCTCAGCCGCCCGTGGTGGCTGGCGATCTTCGACACCTTGGGCGCGATGCGGGAATACGCCAAGCTCCCGCCGCCGCCAGAATTCCCGCCCGCCCAGCCGGGGATGCCGGACCTGCCGCCGCTCACCCTCCGCACGCTGGCACTGCCCTGGTGGTCTGGACTGCTGGAGAGCTATCGGCTCGAGCAGGAGATGCGCAACGCACCTCCGCTGGTCGTGACGTCGAAGCCGATTCAGGTCAAGGAGATTTGGGGGAGTTTCAGCCGCCGCAGGGACGGCATGATCGCCACGGCCTGCATGCATGCGCTGGTCGTGCTGATAATGTTCGGCCTTCAAGACAACGAGTACGTCGCGACCCGCTCGGGGACCGTCACGCTGGTCGTTCCAGTGGACGTCTCGCCATACCTGGCCCAGCTGCAGGCACCCCCCAGGCCTGATCCCGGCGAGAGCGGCGGAGGTGGCGGCGGCGGCGCGAACTCGCCGATGCCGGCGAGCCGGGGCAAGCTGCCGCGATTCTCTCTGGAGCCCCAGCTCGCTCCGCCGAGCCCGATCATCCGCAACCGCAACCCGAAGCTGTCCGTGGAGCCCACGGTCCGCGTCCCGCCCGATATCAGCGTCCCGGACGTTGACCTTTCGGTATTCGGGGACCCGTTCGGAGCGGACGGTCCGCCATCGGCGGGTCCGGGCACGGGTGGCGGCATCGGATCGGGCCGCGGCACCGGCGTCGGGTCGGGCCGGGGATCTGGAGTAGGACCGGGATCCGGCGGAGGCATCGGGGGCGGAGTCTTCCGGATCGGCGGAGGGGTGTCAAGCCCGCGCCTGCTGTCCAAGATCGAGCCGGAGTATTCGGAGGAGGCCCGCAAGGCGAAATACCAGGGCGTGGTCATGCTCTCGGTTGAAATCTGGGAAGACGGACTCCCTCACAACATCCGCGTGGTGCGCAGCCTCGGACTGGGCCTGGACGAGAAAGCCGTCGAGGCGGTCCGGCAATGGCGCTTCAGCCCCGGCAAGAAAGACGGCAAGCCGGTGCGCGTCCAAGCGCAGATCGAAGTCAGCTTCCGCCTGCTCTAGACGGCTCCAGCGTCGACGGGCCCACGAATCGCAACCGAATCCGGGATGCGCTCGCACGTAGAGTGCGCCGCCCGGGCCTTTCGGAGAAGCGCTGCGGGTGCTAGACTCGCTCCCATGCCTGCGATAGATCGCCGCGAGTTTCTGGCAGCGGCGTCAGGCGCTGCCACGATCAGTGCCGGCTGCGAGACGGCGAGCGCCCCGACCAACATCCTGTTCGTCCTCGCGGACCAATGGCGCAGCAGCGCCTTCGGCAGCGGTTCCGACGCGCTTGTGCGGACACCGCACATCGACGGCCTCGCCGCCGAAGGCGCGAACTGGCAAAGGGCTTACGCCGCCAATCCCGTTTGCACGCCCAATCGAGCGTGCATCCTGACCGGGCGCCATTCCCATCAGACCGGCATGGTCCGCAACGACATCCAGCTGCCGCCGCAAGAGGTCTGCTGGCCGCAGCTGCTGCACGGCGCCGGCTACGCCACCCACTACGTCGGCAAGTGGCACCTGGACGGGCCTCCCAAGCCGGGCTATGTGCCGCCCGGCTGGCGTCGCAGGGGTTTTGCGACGTTCGAAGGATTCAATCGCGGGCACATCTATCACAGGCACTGGGGCTTCGACGACAGCGGCGCGCCTCTGGCCGAGCTCGCCGCCGACATGGACCCGTACTACGAACCGACGCTGCAGACGAATCTGGCGATCGACTTCATGCGCCGAAACCAGGACCAGCCCTTCGCTTGCTTTCTCTCCTGGGGGCCGCCACACACGCCGTTCCGGCCGCCGAACGCGCACGATCTCTACGAGCCCGGCGAGATCGTCCTGCGCGGAAACGTGCCTGCCGAGCACGAAGCGCGGGCGCGCAAGGACCTGGCCGGATACTACGGCCTGTGCGAGTCGCTCGACCACGAGATGGGACGGCTGATGGCATTTCTGGACGAGAGCGGCCTGCGCGACAACACGCTGCTGATCTTCACCTCCGACCACGGGGAGCTGGCCGGTTCGCACGGCAAGTACCGCAAGGGGGAGCCCGAGAGCGAGTCGCTCCAAGTTCCGCTCATGATGCGGCTGCCGGGACGCGTCGCAGCCGGGTCAGAACCCGAGACCCTGATCAATTCCGTGGACCTGATGCCCACGCTCCTCTCGCTGTGCGACATGCCGGCCCCGGACACCTGCGCCGGCTTTGACCTATCCGGCGCGGTGACGCCGGGCGGAACAGCTCCGAGCGTCGAATCGGTCTACTGCGAGGGCAAGGTCTTGAACTCACCCGATCTGAGGCCGGGCACAAACAGCCCCGATGCCCGCCCGTGGCGGTCGCTTGTGACCCAGCGCTACAAGCTGAACGTCCGTGCCGACCACTCGATCGTCGATAGATTGTTCGATCTGCAAGAAGACCCGCTGGAATTGCGCAATCTAGCAAACACCGTCGAAACGCGCAGCTTGCAGGACGACCTGCTGGCCGAACTCAAGGCGTGGGGGCAAAGGACCGGCGACCCCTTCCCCGCCGCCCCGGAGCCTGCGAAGGAGCAATACGAGGGCAGCGAAGGCTAGGGATTGCCGGCCAGAGGCAGATCCAACGCTAGGCGAAAGCTCGGCTCTGCTAAAGTTGCCTACTTATGAAGGTTCCAGGATTGAGCCGCAGGGCGTTTGCCGCCACAGCCGCCGGCGCCCTCGCATCCCCGGTGCGCAGCCTAGCGCAGCGTGACTGGACGAACGTCACGCCGACGAGGTATCCCGACCCCGATATCGTCTCGCTCGACAAGCGATTCGACAAGTACAAGCTCGGCAACACGCCCATCCAACGCCTGCACGTCGGGACGCTTTGGGCCGAAGGGCCGGCTTGGAACACGGTCGGCAAGTACTTGGTCTACTCTGACATCCCCAACAACGTGCAACTGCGCTGGCTGGACGAGGACGGCCATGTGAGCGTGTTCCGCCATCCGTCCGGCAACTCCAACGGCAATACGTTCGACTGGCAGGGGCGGCAGCTTTCGTGCGAGCACGGCAACCGCCGCCTGGTGCGCTACGAGTACGACGGAAGCACAACCGTGCTGGCCGACAGCTGGGAGGGCAAGCGGCTCAACGCGCCGAATGACGTCGTGGTGGATCCGGACGGCAACATCTGGTTCACGGATCCGGGCTACGGGAGCCTGATGCACTACGAGGGCAACAAGGGCCCGCTGGAGATCAAGGAAGCGGTCTACCGCATTGACGGCCAGAGCGGAAAGATGGAGAAGGTGACCGACGAGATCTTCAAGCCGAACGGACTGTGCTTCTCGCCCGACTACAAGCTGCTGTACGTCGCCGACACGGGCGCGTCGCACTACCCGGAAGCCGAGCGCGAGATCAAGGTCTGGGACGTTAACAACGGGCGGACCTTGCGCAACGGCAAGCGATTCGTGTCCATGATGATGGAAGGCTTCGAGCAGGCCGGCAACGCTGACGGCATCCGCTGCGACACGGACGGCAACATCTGGTCGTCGGCCGGCTGGGTCGGCGACGGCTACGACGGCGTGCACGTGTTCGCGCCGGACGGCGACCGGATCGGCCAGATCAAGCTGCCGGAGATCTGTTCCAACGTGTGCTTCGGGGGCGTGAAGCGCAACCGCTTGTTCATGACGGCCAGCCAGAGCCTCTACGCGGTGTACGTGGAGGCGCAGGGAGCGCACATCTCTTGATCCCGTAGCGGCGCTGCTAGAATCGAGCATCGGAAGCTAATCCCGGCCGGTGTCGGGCCCGGTCTTCAAAACCGCTGTTTGGCGCCCCGCGTCAAGGGTGGGTTCGACTCCCACTAGCTTCCGCCACCTGCCCGGGCCCAGACGGCCCGCCGGATCCGACCTGTCATGGCAAGCCGCCCCAACGTCCTGCTCGTCTCAACCGACCACTGGCCCGCCGAACTGCTCGGCGAAGCGGGCCATCCCGACATCCTGACGCCCACCTTGGACGAGCTGGCACGCAGCGGCGTTCGGTTCCGCAATGCCTACGGAGAGTGCCCGGTGTGCATCCCGGCCCGGCGCACGCTGATGACGGGAGTCAGCCCGAGGACGCACGGCGATCGCGATTTCGGCGAGACGAAGCCGATGCCGGACCTGCCGACCATGGCCCAGACCTTTCGCGACGCAGGCTACCAGGCCAATGCGGTGGGCAAGCTGCACGTCTACCCGCAACGGAGCCGGATCGGCTTTGACGACGTGATCCTCGATGAAGAGGGGCGCACGCAATACGGTGTGGTCGACGACTACGAGGCGTTCCTGGCCGATCAAGGCTACGCGGGGCGACAGTTCGACCACGGCATGAGCAACAACGACTACGCCACGCGACCGTGGCACCTGCCGGAGGAACTGCACGCCACGAATTGGGCGACCCAGCAGATGGTTCGCACCATCAAGCGCAGAGACCCGGGCCGGCCGGCGTTCTGGTTCCTCTCGTACAGACACCCGCATCCGCCGATCGTGCCGGTACAGACGTATCTGGAGATGTACAAGAACAGCGAGCTGCGCTGGCCCACGCAGGCGATGTGGTGCCGCGAGGAGCTGCCGTACCTGCTCCAAGCGGTTCGCGGACGGGCGGCCCACATGGGACCGCGGCAGATCCAAGAGGCGCTGCAAGCCTTCTACGCACTGTGCACGCACATCGACCACCAGCTCAGGGTGGTTGTCGGGACATTGCGCGAAGAGGACCTGCTCGAAAACACGGCAATCTGCTTTACGTCCGATCACGGCGACATGCTGGGGCGGCACGGCATGTGGGCCAAGCGGCTCTTCTACGAGCCGTCGGCGAATATCCCGATGATCTTGACCGGCCCGGCCGCAGACCGGCGCGTAGGCCACCACCGCGTCGACGATCGCCTGGTCGGCTGGCAGGACGTGATGCCGACCCTGCTCGATTTGGCCGGCATCGGCGTGCCCGAGAGCGTAGAAGGCTTGTCGATGGTCGGCGAGCGCAAGCGTGACTGGCTCTACGGCGAGGTCGGCGAGCGCGAGCATGCCACGCGCATGATTCGCAAGGGGCAGCACAAGCTGATCTACTACCCGGCCGGCAATACGCGACAGCTGTTTGACGTCGAATCCGATCCTGCCGAGATCACCGACCTCTCCGGCAGGCCCGAACACGAAGCGGTGCTGGAGGAGCTGACCCGGCTGCTGATCGGGCAACTCTACGGCGGCGACGAAGAATGGGTGCGAGACGGCGAGCTGGTCGGCCTGCCCAACCGGGAGTTCAGGCCGGGGCCGAACCGGGGCCTGTCAAGCCAGCGCGGTCATCACTGGCCGCCGCCGCCGAAGACGGACATGCAGCAGATTCAATGGCATAGCGAAGATGACGCCTAGCCGGAACTTCACTGCGGGTTCAAGCCGCATTTTCCCCATAACCCCTTGAGTGCATGGGGTTTCTCCGGCCCTAGGGCGGCTCTCAGCCTGTCACGGTTATGGAAACATCTTGTTTCGGATCGATGCCGAGCAGATCGAATGC
>JAJDZN010000020.1 GCA_022824585.1 Bryobacterales bacterium
CGATCGTTGCTCCGTCTGAAGAGCATTCAGCCTGTAGCCACCAAGTCACCACGGCCCGGCCGATCCGCGCGTCCCGCCTCGACCGGCGGCGCATCGCCGTCGATTCGCTGCCCGCAGACTGCGTCCGCATCGGCTTGCACGAGCTTCGCGACAGCTTCGACTGGGTGCTCGCCGGAATCAATCACGGCGCCAACCTCGGGGCGGACATCTACTATTCGGGGACCGTCGCCGCCGTGCGAGAGGCCGCCCTGCTAGGCGTACCTGCGATCGCGGTCTCCCACTACCGTGACAGGGTGCTGAGCGCTGCGGACTGGCGGCGCGCGGCCGAGTGGGTTCGGGAACTGCTGCCCGGCCTGCTCGCCAAGCCGCTCCAAAGGGGAGAGTATTGGAACGTCAATCTGCCCTGTCCGGTCCCCGGACCCGCCGATCCGCCCATAGTCGAGTGTGCCGTCGACACGAACCCGGTGCATCTGGCCTACGCTGCGGACGGCGACCATTACTCTTATCGGGGAGTGTACAGCGAGCGGCCGCGCAGCCCGGGCCGAGATGTCGATGTATGCTTCCGCGGGAGTATCGCCGTCTCGCTGCTACAGCTGCCGTGAGACAATACGGTTTCCTTTGGTTTGCGGCACATCAGGATAGATCAGTTGATCGTCGAACGGGGTCTGGTTGCCTCCCGCCAACAAGCGCAGGCCATGGTGATGGCCGGCGAAGTCCTAGTCAACGAACAGAAAGCTGACAAACCCGGCCGCTTGATCGCGCCGGACGCCTCGATCCGTCTTCTGCGACAGCGGCCCCGGTTTGTAAGCCGTGGCGGCGAGAAGCTCGCTGCGGCGATGTCGCGCTTCGAAGTCGACGTCGCAGGTGCGGTCTGCCTAGACATCGGAGCTTCGACCGGAGGGTTCACTGACTGCTTGCTGCAGCTCGGTGCCGCCCGTGTACACGCAGTCGATGTCGGAACCAACCAGTTGCACTGGACCCTGCGCAACGAAGAGCGCGTGCACGTGCTCGAGCAGTGCAACGCCAGGGCCCTCACGCAAGCCCACCTGGGCGAGCGGGTGTCCTTCGCCTGTTGTGATGTCAGCTTCATCTCGGTGACCAAGATTCTGCCGCGATTCGAAGACTTGCTCGCTCCCGGAGGCGAGGCCATCGTGCTTGCAAAGCCGCAGTTCGAGGTCGGCAAGGGGGAAGTGGGCAAGGGTGGCGTAGTGCGCGACCATGAGAAACACATGGCGGTGGTTGAGTCGGTACGCGAGGCCATGCTGGAATGCGGATTCGATCGCGTGGAGTGGATGGAGAGCCCGCTGCTGGGCGCTACCGGAAACCGCGAGTTCTTGCTGCACGGGACGGCTTGGCACGCGCCATCGACCAAGGGGGTCGCGTGATCCGCACAGTCGCTATCGTCAGCAAGCCGGGGCGCGACGACATTCCCGTACTGCTGCACTACATCTTGGAATGGGCGGCCGAGCACGACATGGACGTCAAGATCGATGTGCCCACGGCGGACTACCTGCACCGCACAGATGGCGTGGATCGCGATCGCCTGCCGGAAGAGTGCGACCTGATCGTAGTTCTTGGAGGCGACGGGACATTCCTGTCGGCCGCCCGGGCCGTCGGACCGAGGCAGACACCTCTGCTGGCTGTAAACCTAGGCGGGCTGGGATTCATGATGACGATCGGTCCCGACGAGCTTCCCGCCGCCCTGGAGGGCGTGGCACGCTCGGCATTCAAGCTTGACTCGCGAATGGTGCTCGAAGCCGATCTGGAACGGGACGGCGAGGTGGTTGACCGCTACTTCGCGCTCAATGACATCGTCGTCGCGAATAGCGCCGTCGCAAGGCTGCTGCACCTGGAGGCCTATGCCGATGGCGAGTTCGTCTGCGGCTACCGCTCCGATGGCTTGATCGTTTCCACGCCGACAGGGTCGACCGCATACTCGCTCTCGGCCGGAGGGCCGGTGATGGCACCGGATGTGGCAGCGCTTACACTCACCCCGATCTGCCCGCATACGCTCTCCAACCGAGCCGTGGTCTTGCCCGCCACTGCCGAGGTTGAAGTGCGCATCCTAGATGGCGACGAGGAGAACTTCCTGAGCATAGATGGCCAAGTGGGCCGCCACCTCGAACCGCACGACCGGCTGCGCCTGTGGCGGGCCGGCCATACCGTCGATATCGTGCAAACCAACGACGTCCCCTTCTTCGATGTCTTGCGCAGCAAGATGCGCTGGGGCGAGAGATAGCGGTCTCCTTCAAGGGATCCGGCGACGAGGCCAGGCAGGTCGCCTGGTTCGCAACAGTCACCAGCTTCTGGCGCACAAGCTTCCCCGGCACAGCGGCCCCAACCGCGTCTCTTCCGGTGGTGATAGCGCCACCTACCAGAACTCGCGAGCGTGGCGGTGGACGCGCTTGCCGTGCGCTCGCATGCGCTCCACCCACGCTTGGTCACGCTCAGTCGGATCATCGAGTGCCCGCAATGCCTCGACAAGTTCGGCCCGACCGTTCGGCGCGGCCAGCGCAACGCTCACCGCCGGATGCACCATGCAAAAGCGATAGCATTCCTCCGCGCTGGGAGGCGGCTGCCCCGGCGGATCGTCCGGCGTGGAGCGCAACAGATCGCGCCAGCGGAGCCCGGTAAACGTCACCACAGGCATTCCGAGCTCGGACGTGACAGGGAACACGTCCCGCTCCGCTCCGGTGTGAGCGGCGTTGTAGCGGATCATCAGCATGTCGAGCCTCCGCCGGCCGTTGGGAGCGATCTCTCCAGCCCAGCCAGCGGCTGACGCGCGCTGGTGGCTGGTCAGCCCAAGCATGCCGATGCGACCTTCGCTCCGATTGCGGTCGAGCACTTCCCACGCCCCTCCGGGGGCCGTGATCGCTTTCCATTCTTCGGCCGATTCCACGTAGTAGAGCGTCGCGACATCCAGGCGCCGGCTGCGAGTGTGCTCAAGAGTCCATTCCAGCTCGCGCTCCGCCCGCTCGGCCGTGCGCGCCTTGATCTGCGCGGCGAACACGATCTCGTCCCGCCGCGACCCCAGTTCAGCAACGGCTTGCGACAATCCATCGGGCTTGCCGCACCAGTTGAAGTAGCGCACGCCTCGCGAGAACGCAAAGTCGAAATCGTCACCGGACAGCCTTGTGTTGCCCCGCGTTGCGATGCCTAGTCGAGGCACCGCGGGCAGGCTCGGAGAGAGCCGGACAAGTTGGCTCATCCGGAAAGCTTGAAGACGCCCGCCGTCAGAATGTGAAGCGCAAGGTAAAGCGGAAGGTCCGGCCGTCATTGAGCGTGTTCGTGATCTTGCCGAAATTGCCTTGGGCAAGGCTCGAGCCGGGATCCTGGAATTGCGGATGGTTCGTGAAGTTGAGCGACTCGGCCCGCAACAGCAGAGTGTCTTCGCCGACCGGCCAGGACTTGGACAGGGCGAGGTTGACATTCGCGATGCCGTCCCGGCGGAAGGTGTTGCGACCCAGGTTGCCCCGCCGGTCAGTGGGCTGGATAAAGGAGAACGCGCTGGCCGGCAATTGCTCGAACGAAGTGTCCGGATGGTCAATCGAGCGGCCCAGCACTGACGGGTCTTCGACGATGGGCGTGTCGCTGTGGGATCCGTCCACGTTGCCGAAGCCGGGCGCGTCCGAGCCGGCCTGCACCGAGAACGGCGTCCCCGACTTGAGCAGCACGACCGAGCTGAGTTGCCACGCACCGAACAGGCTCCGAAGCAGCCCGCCGCTGGTACCCAGCGCAGGTGTCTGGTAGCTGAAGTTGAACAGCGCCGCATGCGGCTGGTCAAAGTTGCTCACGCCGCGCAGCTCGTGATGGACGTCGAACTCGGACGGGCTCTCGGTCTGCCTCCGGTTTGCGTTGGAAGCCGTGTTGAGATAGCTGCCGCCCAGGTCAATCGCCTTGCTCCACCAATACGAGGCCTCCAGGCTGACGCCGGCCCAGCGCGGAATGCGCAAGGTCGCCCGCCCCGCATCGAAGAACCCGCGCGAGCCGTTGTTGATGTGGAACACGTTGAAGTGGCGCTGGTCGGGGCGCCTCAGGTTCACGGTGCGCGTCGTCTGCGCTATGCCCTCGACCGGCCGTGCCCGGTTGAGGAAGTACATCGACAGCAGCTGGTGCGAGCGACTGCCGATGTAAGCCAGGTCCAGATTCCAGTCTCGGGCAATCTCAAACTCCCACGAATAGCTGTAGTTGTGCGTGTACGGGATGCTCAGGTCAGGGGCGATGTCGAAGGTCACCGACCGCGCATTGGGATCAAGCTTGATCGGTCGCAGCGCCTTCAGCGGATCAACCAAGTCGGGTGTCTGGACGACGACCGTCACGTTCTGCGGGGGGTTGACGCGCGCCTGGATGTAGGTGGCCGTGAAGATCTCGCCGTAGTGCAGGCCGTAGGATCCGCGCATCACCCCGCCCCTGCCCGGGAGTCGGTAGGCGAAGCCGAAGCGCGGCGCGAAGTTGTTCATGTCCGACGAGTACGGAATCCGCGTCAGATCGTTGACCTCTGTCGGCCGGGCGACGGGCTCCCAGCGCAGGCCCATGCTCAAAGTGAGGTTGCTGCTGGCCTTCCACTCGTCGCCGAAGTAGAGTTGCGACATCCACTGCCGGAAGCCCCGATGCACGTCGCCGATGGCGACCGAGTAGTTGCTGGCCAAGCCCATGCGCAGGTTGGTAATGCCATCGCGGCCGAAGTTCTGCCGGAAGATGAACCGGCCCCGGTGGTCCTGCAGCTCCCTGCCGTTGATCTGGCTGCGGTGCAACTCGCCGCCGAAGGTGAGATTGTGGTCGCCCCGGCGATAGCGCAGGCGGGCCCCGTAGCGGAAGTTATTGCCGGCGCGATCCACTGGAAAGCGGCCGGGCGGGCCGATCGAGTCCAATTCGCGACCGATGCGGATCCAAGGCCCGATAGAGGTCTCGTCGGGAATCAACAGCGAGCCGACCCGATCAAAGCCCACCGTGAAATCGCCGGTCAGGCGGGGCGTCCAGCTGCGGTTCCAAGTAATGCGAGATTGGTGGTTGCGGGTGGTCGTGTTCGGATTCTGGCCGCCGACCAGCTGAAACGCGTCCACACTCTGAAGCACCAAGCCATAGCGCATGGTGATGCGCCCGCTATCTCCGGTTGCCTGGTCCAGTGTTGCCGAAACCCGGTCGTTGGCAATGTCCTGCGGCGCATTCGTATTGAGGGCTCGCGGATTGATGTCCGGGCGATTCGGGGCCGCGACGGGATAGGCGTCCATGATCCGCTGCACGAATGCTCGCGTCGTGGGATCGTTGGTGAGCGGCGTCCGCTCTTCGAGCGTCGGCACGAGCACGTTGCCGTTCACTTGGCCCTTGTTCCGCGTCTGGCTGCCGTTGAGCGTGAGCGCGGCTCCCTTCCACGCCGGCAGTCCCAGCGTGACGCCGTAATTGTTGCTACGCGCCGGCTGCACGTCGCCTACTTGGAAGAACGATCGAGCGCTGACAGCACTGTTGTTGTGGGTCAGGAATAGGTTGCCGCGGACCCGCGATGCCGGCGACGGAGCTGCGTGGACAGGGCGCCCTGGCGGGCCCCCGAACTCGGTGGCCCAGTACGAACGATCGATCTGAAGGTTGTTCACGGCGGTGGCCGAGGTGCCGAGCCGCTCGTTGAGCTCCTTGAGCACGTTGTTGTCGATCAAGGCCAGGCTGACGTTTTCGTTACGCCGCCCCTCGCCTTGCTCGGAGTTCACTTCGCCGAGCAGGTTCAGCCGCGTTCGATCCGCAGCATCCGACGTGGAGGCCGCGCCAGCCTCGCTAGGGGAACCTTCGCCATCAAGCGCTTCGGAGCTCCCTTCCGCCACCTCAGCCTCGCTTGCACCGGATGCGCTCGGCGCCGATTGGGCGAATCCGGGCCCGGCAAGCACTACCAAGGCTAGGCAAGTCCCGAGCAGTCTACTGCCGTGCATCATAGGCTCAGCGTACCGCAGTCCAGCCATCTTTACGCACCTCCACCGGCTAGTCGATTAGGCGAGTCTTGGCCTGCCGTTGTTACGAACAGTTGGCGTCGCCCCACGTTCGCTAGAATCTAGAGTCGCGCCCGCTAGCCGGCGGCGCGGCCGACAATAGGAGCGAGCCCGAAATCCCATGCGCACCCGAGCGGCAGTTGTACGAGAGGCTGGCCAGCTGACCATCGAGGAAGTCCAGCTCGCACCGCCCAAGCAGACCGAAGTCTTGGTGCGGATGCATTCTGCTGGCGTGTGCCACTCGGATCTGCACACCCTGCGCGGCGAGCTGCGCGCCGAGCCACCCTTGGTGCTGGGGCACGAGGGCGCGGGCGTGGTGGAGGCGGTGGGATCTTCTGTAACCCGCTGCAAGCGGGGCGATCGGGTCGTGATCAACTGGCTGCCGGCCTGCGAATGCTGCCCGACCTGCCTCAACGGCCGCCACAACCTCTGCGAGCGGCTAGCCTCGACGACATTCAAGGCACTGCTGATCGATGGCACGACCCGGCTCTCCACCGCAGAGGGCATGCCTCTGAAGCACATGCTCAGCGCGGCGACGATGGCCGAGCATGCGGTGGTCGACGAAGCGGGCATCGTGCCCATACCGGACGGCGTCCCGTTCGAAATCGCCGCTGTGATCGGCTGCGCCGTGGCGACCGGGGTGGGCGCGGTGATCAACACGGCCAAGGCGCTGCCGGGAGTGCCGGCGGCGGTGATCGGCTGCGGCGGTGTCGGCCTCAGCTCCCTGCTGGGCTGCAAGTTGGCGGGCTGCAACCCGATTGTCGCCGTTGACGTGCTGGACTCGAAGCTGGCATTCGCCAAGGCGCTGGGTGCCGATCTGACGTTGAATTCAAGCACCGTCGAAAAACCGGCCAGGGAACTGCGCGGCCTGACCGGCGGTGGACCCGAGTACGTCTTCGACAGCGTGGGGTCGGGGTCGACGATCGCCCTCGCCGTCAACGCAGTGCGCCCCGGGGGCACGGCCACCATCGTGGGTCTGCACGCCGCGAAGCAGCAGGTGGAGATCGCGGCCGGTGCTTTGGTGTTGCAGAACAAGCGGCTCATTGGTTCCTTCGCGGGCTCGATGCGGCCGCGGCTGGACCTGCCCAAGCTGCTCGGCCTCTACCAAGGCGGCCGACTCCCGCTTGACGGCCTGATCTCGAAGCACTACCCCTTGGACGCGCTTGACCAAGCCTTCGACGACATGGAAGCCGGGAACATCGCCCGGGGCGTGCTGGCGCTAGCCCCGCAAGCTTAGCCGCAAGCGGTCTCGGTCAGTCAGCGATCGCTTGGTAGGCAAGTCGCTTGAACTGTGTTCGGCCATCGCTGAAGCGTGGCGGCAAGAGCTGGATCATGTACAGCCCGATCATCTCCTCGGTCGGATCGATCCAGAAGATCGTGCCGGCCAACCCGCCCCAGTTGTACTCGCCCAGCGAGCCATTGATGCCGCTCGCAGCCCTGTCCACGTGGACTGCGAAATCCAGCCCGAAGCCATAGCCGTCCGAGAGCACCTGCGATGCGCGGCGAGTCCCCGCGACATGGTCGCGGGTCATCAGCTCGATCGTCTTGCGGCCGAGGATGCGCTCCCCGCCCAGCGTCCCGCCGTTGAGCAGCATCTGGCAGAAGCGCAGATAGTCTCGCGTGGTGGACACGAGCCCGCCCCCGCCCGAGAACCACTTGCTCTCGTAGTCGTAGTAGCCCGAAGATCTGTCGGCCGGCGCCGGCTCGATCCCCTCTTCGTCTTCCGTCTTGGCATACATCTGCACGAACCGACCCTTCTCTTCCTCCGGCACTGTGAAGCCCGTGTCGCGCATGTCTAGCGGCCCGAAGATCCGCTCGTCTAGAAACGTGGCCAGGTCCTGGCCGGACAGGACTTCGATCAGGCGGCCCTGCACATCGACCGAGACGCTGTACTCCCAAGCCGAGCCGGGGTGGTGCTTGAGCGGAACCTGCGCCAGCTTCTGGATGAAGTCGTCGATCGAACGGTTGTCTCCCAGCACGTTGAGATCGCGGAACCTCTCGTCCGCCGCGGTGTCCCCGCCCCCGTAGCCCATGCCGGCTGTGTGCCGCATCAGATCCTGTACCGTCATCTCGCGACGGGCCTTGGCCGTACCGCTGCCATCGAGCACTTCGAGTCCGCCGAGCTCGGGGATGTAGTTCTTGACCTGGTCCCGCAAACCGAACTTGCCCTCTTCGTAGAGCGTCATCAAGGCCACGCCGACAATCGGCTTGGTCATGGAATAGATGCGGAAGATCGTGTCGTCGGACATGGCGCGACCGTTCTCCCGATCTGCCATGCCGACGGTCTCCCAATAGGCGATCTTGCCCCGGCGCGCCACGACGCCGATGGCACCGGCCAAGTGGCCGCGATCGACATCTGACTGAAGGGCGGCCGTGATCCGGTCAAGGCGTTCTTGAGAGAGTCCAACCTGGGCAGGATCAACCCTTGGGATCTCTCCGCCCGTCTGGACGGCGGAATCGGGCCCGGAACCGCAGCCGATCGCCAGCAGCGTTAGAAGAGTGGTTAGAACTAGGAGCCGTTTCATGCAACGGAGAGATTAGCAGAACGGGCACAACGCCGAGATTGGCAAACGCGTCGACGCGGCCCAATTCAATGGCGTGCTGCCCGGACGGTCTCGGAGGCGATAAGTCCAACACGCATCGACTGCCTAGGTTCAAGGGGGAACGACCCCGCCCGACGCCGGATTGGCGATGGTGATCGCGCAACTGCGCAGCACGGAGTTCGGATACGCGTGGCGCGCCTCCGCCCCCGCAGCAGCCGCGAAACCGGACAGTCTCGCAATCTCTCCCAAGGTTCTGGGGTGCCCTCGCGACTAGGCCCGCGACGATCGATAATGACATCGCACGAACTTGATACGATGTAAATGACATTGGATGACATTAGAAGTGCCATGACGCAGATCACCGCACGGCTACCGGA
>JAJDZN010000248.1 GCA_022824585.1 Bryobacterales bacterium
TGGCGGCATGGTATGGATCACATGTTGCGGTAGCTCCTATGTTGCAGTGACTCAGAAGGGTCAGTGTTAACAGAGATATAGCTGGAATCTCCGCAACATTTCATTTGGGAAGCCACCTGTATTGGATGGCCGGTCTTCCGGAGTTGGGGTGCACCGCCGAGTTCGGGCTCCTGGCGTCTCTCCTCTCCCGTCTGGCCCACCCGTGACCGAACACGCGCCGGGATTTCGGCTGCACCATGGCATCCCAGGATTGCACCGCAATCATGGCTCCTCCTGACGCTCTGATCATGCATTGGCATCTGCCGCGGAGCGTGGCAACCGGGGCTCCGGGAACGAGAGGGGTCACTCCAACCGCAACATAATTTCTCGTTCTCACCCGGCAGGGCAGGGTCCTGTCTTCCAGACAAACAGGGAGACACGATCATGTTCGAAGACCTTTTCACCTATGGCTACGCCATCGAGAGATACCGCGCCGCACCGCTTCTCGATGAGCGGCTTTGCTGGCTTGAGCATTGCGCTGCGACAGGTGCCCGGCCAAAGACGCTTCGCAACATCGCCCGTTGCCAGCTCCATCTTGTTCACCTTCTCGACCTGCAGGCTGGTGACCGCATCGGCATCACCCGCGTCGAGGCCGCGGCGGAACAGTGGTCGCTGCCCGGCGTGCGCCGGTTCAGCAAGCATGCGAGGCCGGACGCCCGACGGACGTTTGTCGGCTGCGCGGTGCGGTGGCTGCGTTTCGCGGACATGTTCGCCGAGGAGCCGTGCTTGCCTCGGCACGCTCATGCTGACGAAGTCGCGATCTTCGCAAACTGGATGCGCTCGGAGCGGGGCTGGTCCGAGAAGACGGTTCACGATTGCTGCGACGCGGTCGATCATTTCTTCGACAGGCTGGATGACCGCGGGATCACCCTGGATTCGGTCTGCATCGAAGACATCGACGGCCAGATCGCGTACTGGCATGCCCGCGGCCTTGGCCGGAGGACAATCAGGTGCTACGCGCAACACCTGCGGACTTTCTTTCGCTTTGCCGAAGACCGGGGCCGGTGCATGGCGGGCCTTGCCGATGGCATCATGCCGTCGAGGTTTCACCCCGGCGAGACGATCCCGAAGGGACTGGACCGGGACGAGGTCGTGCGCCTGCTTGCAACCACGGAAGGCGACCAGCCCGCCGAGGTACGTAGCCGGGCCATTCTCATGCTGTTGATCGCCTACGGCCTGCGCGCCGGCGAGGTCGCCGGCCTCAGGCTCGACGACCTGGACTGGACAGAGGAGCGATTGCAGGTGCGCCGCCCGAAGCCGGGCCGCACCCATCACTATCCCCTGTCGCGCGGCGTCGGGCAGACGATCCTGCGTTACCTCCGTGAGGTTCGTTCCCAACGCCCGGAACGGGCGCTGTTCCTGACGCTGAAGGCCCCGATCCGGCCAATGACCAGGGACGCGGTCGGCCAGGTCGTCAGAAGACGCGTCGACCGTATCGGGATTATCGGCAAGCGCCGAGGCCCCCATGCGCTCCGCCACAGCGCGGCCCAGCATCTCCTCGACCACGGCCTGTCGATGAAGGAGGTGGGCGACTACCTGGGTCATCGCAGCGTCTCGGCCACCGCTGCATACGCCAAGGTGCAACTCGACACCCTGCGCGGGGTCGGCGAGATCGATCTGGAGGGCCTGGCATGACCCTCCGGGAAGCGACTGACGCCTATATCGACTGGCGGCGGGCCCACGGCGCAAAGTTCATCGGAAGCGCATACCTGTTGCATCAGTTCTGCAAACATGTCGGTGGCGACATCGACTGCGGCGCCGTCGGGGAAGAGGATGTTCTCGGTTTCCTTGCTGGCAACGGACCGCTGACCGGGTACAGAGCCAGGAAGTACGGTACGATGGCCGGGTTCTGGCACTATGCGATCAGCCGCGGCCATGCCGCCCGCTCGCCACTTCCCGCGCGAGATGACGAGCCGCGAAAGCCGGAACAGACACCGCCGTACGTCTTCTCCCGTGACGAGCTGCAGCGCCTGTTCGAGGCCATCGATATCAGTCGGCAGCGCTCGGTTCAGCTCGATGCCGACACCCTGCGGGCGCTGCTCCTGCTGCTCTACGGGGCCGGTCTTCGGTTCGGCGAAGCGCAGCGCCTGACGTTCGACGATATCGACCTGAACGATGCGGTGCTGACCATACGCGACAGCAAGTTCTTCAAGAACCGCCTTGTTCCCGTCGGAATGCAGCTTGCCCAAGCCCTGCGAAGCCATGCCGCAAGGCGCAGGGAACGACCATTGCCGAAGGGCTTGGCCTCGAACTTCCTCGCGAACCGAGACGGGACGCCGTTGGCCACTCGCACCGCTCAGACGGCATTCGCCAAGGTGATCGAGACGGCCGGGATCCGGCATGACGGGTGCGATGGACGAAGATCGCCATGCCTGCATTCGCTACGCCACACCGCGGCCGTCCACCGGCTGGAAGCCTGGTACCAAACGGGAGCCGACGTGCAGCGGCTGCTGCCGGCGCTCTCCACATGGCTCGGCCACGCCAATCTTGACGGAACCAGGGTCTACCTCTCGATGACGCCCGAGTTGCTTCATCAGGCCTCGGTTCGTTTTGAACGTTATGTCGAAGGAGACAGTCATGAATGAGCCCCGCACGCTCGGCCCTTGGCTTCGCCGCTTCCTGACCGAGCACATCGTCACGGAACGCAATCTCGCCCGCAACACCCAGATCAGCTACCGCGACACTTTTGTCCTGCTGATTCCGTTCGTCAGCGCCAGCGTCCGCAAGCCGGCGGATCGCATCTCGGTGGGCGATCTCTCGTCCCGGCGCGTGCTGGAGTTTCTCGCCCATCTCGAGGACGAGCGCGGCTGCTCTGCGCAGACCCGCAACCTGCGCCTGTCCGCAATCCGTGCCTTTGCCCGTTTCGTCGCCAGCCGCGACCCCGCTCTCCTGGAGTGGAGCGCCGGTATCCGCGCGATCACCGTGAAGAAGGCGGCGCCCCGACCCATAGGCTGGCTCAGCAAGGCGGAGATGAAGGCGCTGCGCGATGTCCCGGATCGGCGAACGCCAAGGGGAAGGGTCGAACACGCGCTGCTCCTGTTCTTGTACAACACCGGCGCCCGCGTCTCCGAAGCGACTGCCCTGATGGTGCGGGACCTCGAACTCGGGGGCCGCGGTGACAGGCACGCGCTCGTGACCCTCCACGGCAAGGGCGGGAAACGGCGCCAGTGTCCGCTCTGGCCGCGGACCGAAGGCGTTCTCGCCGAACTGGTGAAGGGGCGCCCCGCCAACGACGCCATCTTCCTGAGCCGGTACCATCGGCCATATACGCGTTTCGGCGTCTACCGGCTCGTGGAGCGCTGCGCCGCCCGCGTGCCCGAGCTCGAAGGGAGGACCGTAACACCGCACCAGATTCGGCATTCAAGCGCCTGCCACCTGCTTCAGTCCGGGAACGACATCAACACGATCCGGGCATGGCTCGGCCATGTCAGCATCGACACCACCAACATCTACGCCGAGATCGATATCGAGACGAAGGCCAGGGCGATGGCGCTGTGCGATGTCGCGGAGCCCGGACCGGATCGCCCCTGGAAAGAGGACGGGGGACTAATGGCCTTCCTTGACGCGCTCTGAGCGGAAAGGATTATGTTGCGGTGAGCGGGCGAAGCCCGATCCCCGGATCATGGTTCCGGCTCACCGCAAATCCTCGTTCTGTTTCGGCCTTACATGCAAGGGGAGAACAGGCTCCTCCGCCTGAACCAGTAGAAGAACGGGTCGCAATACGGGCAGCCGGGAGGCGTCTGAACGGGTCGAAAAACAGGGAAGGGCGAACAGAGGCCTGAGATCGACATTACGCCTCATCACCGGAAGACCGGCCATCCAATACAGGTGGCTTCCCAAATGAAATGTTGCGGAGATTCCAGCTATATCTCTGTTAACACTGACCCTTCTGAGTCACTGCAACATAGGAGCTACCGCAACATGTGATCCATACCATGCCGCCA
>JAJDZN010000152.1 GCA_022824585.1 Bryobacterales bacterium
AGATGGTGATGCCGGGGGACAACGTGGAGCTGGAGGTGGAGCTGATCGTGCCGATCGCGATGGAGCAGGGGCTGCGCTTCGCGATCCGCGAGGGCGGCCGCACCATCGGCGCCGGCACAGTCGCCTCCATCGTCGAGTAGGATTCGTAGACCGGAGGGAATCATGCCGCGCGAAATCATCACGCTACAGTGCACTGTCACCAAGGACAGGAACTACACCACGACGAAGAACAAGCGCAAGCACCCGGAGCGGCTGGAGCTGATGAAGTACTCGCCGAGACTTCGCAAGCACACGCTGCACCGCGAGATGAAGTAAGCTAAGAACAGCGGTCAAGCCTGCAGGGGCGTCGGTTAACGGTAAACCAGCGGTCTCCAAAACCGCCAATGGGGGTTCGATTCCCTCCGCCCCTGCCAGTCGCTGCGGCGCTCGGCCTGGCCTGGGGATCCCGACCGACTTCCAAGCACAGCACAGCCATGGCAAAAGCGCTCAAGAAGAAAGCCAACCAGCCGGCCCCGCTGCCGGTGCGCGTCCGCACCTACCTAGACGGCGTGGTGCGCGAGCTGCGGCTGGTCACGTGGCCGGGCAAGCAGCAAGTCCGTGCCACCACGCTGGTCGTGCTGGTCACAGTGTTCGCCTTCGCGGTCTTCTTCGGCGTAGTCGACTACATCCTGGCGTGGGGCCAACGCCTGCTGTACCAAACATTCACATAGGCGGGCTAACCGATCGTGCTAACAGACGAAACACTCACGAACGCCGGGACAGGCCCGGAGGGCGGCGAGCCCGCTGCCCGGCCCGACCTGCCGTGGTACTTCATCCACACCTACTCGCGTTTCGAGAACAAGGTCAAGGAGAACCTCCGCTCGCGCGTGGAGGCGCTCGGCCTGGAACGCCGGGTCGGTCAGATCTTGATCCCGACCGAAGACGTGGTGCAGATGCGCAACGGCAAGAAGGTCACCAGCAAGCGCCTGCTGTACCCCGGCTACGTCTTGGCCCAGCTGGACCTTGACGACGATCTCTGGCACGCCGTCAAGAACACCCCCAAGGTGACAGGATTCGTCGGCGAGGAGAAGCTCAAGAGTGGCGAGAGACGCCCGCCGACGCCCCTCACCGACGCCGAGGTCGACCAGATCCTCAACCGCCAGAAGCGATCCGAGGAGCAGCCGCGCCCCCACGTCGAGTTCGTGCGCAACGACCAGGTCAGCATCGTCGACGGCCCGTTCAGCGGCTTCACGGGCACGGTCGAGGAGGTCAATGCCGACCGCAGCACGCTCAAGGTGATGGTCACCATCTTCGGGCGCGGGACGCCGGTCGAGCTGGAGTACTTCCAGGTCAAGAAGGGAAGCTAGCGGGCCGCCAGCGGGGCGCGCCACCAGCGAGGAGTTCAATCATGGCGAAAGCGAAAGCGCCGATCGTCCAGCAGATCAAGCTGCAGATCATGGCAGGCAAGGCCACGCCCGCTCCCCCGGTGGGTCCGGCGCTGGGCCAGGCGGGCCTGAACATCATGCAGTTCTGCAAGGAATTCAACGCCCGCACTTCCACCCCGGAACTCGAAGGGCTGATCGTCCCGGTGGTGATCACCGTGTACCAAGACCGCTCGCACGACTTCGTGACGAAGACCCCCCCGGCCGCCGTGCTGATCAAGCGCTACGCGAACCTGGCCAAGGGGTCCGGCGAGCCGAACCGCGAGAAGGTCGGCTCGATCACGCTGGCCCAGCTTGAGGACATCGCAAAGCAAAAGATGCCGGATCTGAACTGCTACACCGTGGAGCAGGCTATGGCCTGCGTGCGCGGCACGGCCAACAGCATGGGCGTGCAGGTGGTATGATAGGGGTTCATCCCGTGGGAGACTCCTGGCGCCGCTGTCCCGGGGTCGCTTGCACCAAGGTGAGACATGGCGGGTAAGAAGTACCGCGCTTTCGCGGAAAAGCTAGAGGATCGGGCGTACGCCTTGAACGAGGCTATCCCGATTCTCCAGCAAAACAAGATCTCGAAGTTCGACGAGACGGTGGAGGTGCACTTGAACCTCGGCGTCGACCCGCGCCACGCCGACCAGATGGTGCGCGGAACGGTGGTGCTGCCGCACGGCCTAGGCGTGTCCAAGCGGGTGCTCGTGATCGCCTCGGGCGAGAAGCTCCGCGAGGCCGAAGAGGCAGGGGCGGACTTTTTCGGGGGCCAGGAGTACGTCGACAAGATCCAACAGGAGGGCTGGCTCGGTTTCGATGCCGTGGTGGCCACCCCGGACATGATGCGGGTCGTCTCGCGGGTCGGCAGGATCCTGGGCCCGCGCGGCCTGATGCCGAACCCCAAGACGGGCACCGTGACAGTGGACATCGCCCAGGCAGTCTCGGAGGTGAAGGCGGGCAAGGTGGAGTTCCGGGTCGACCGCGGCTCGGTGATCCACGCCCCCGTGGGCAAGCTCGGATTCGACGCCGACCACATCGTGGAGAATGCAGGCACCCTGATCGGGGCGGTACTCAAGGCCAAGCCCCCGGCCGCCAAGGGGCGCTACTTGATGAAGGCCTCGATCTGTTCAACGATGAGCCCTTCGCTGAGGCTCAACGTGAGCGAGTTCGGCGCGTAGCGGTGGAGCGATGAAGACCAAGGCAGAGAAGCGGCAGATCCTGGCGGAGCTCCAAGCCGGGTTCGGGGACGAGCCCGCGGTCATCGTGTGCAAGTTCGAGGGCCTCACGGTGGCGGAGGACCAGCGCCTGCGGGGCGTGATCCGCGACCTGGGCGGCTCCTACCGCGTGGTCGCGAACCGACTGGCACTGCTGGCGGCGCGCGGCACGCCGTACGAACAGGCCCTGACTGGCCAGCGCGGCATGACAGCGCTGGCGTTTCTCGGCGAAGACCCGGTTTCCACGCTGAAGGCGCTGGTGGCATTCGGCAAGGAGCAGGACAAGTTCTCGTTCATCTGCGGCGTGGTCGACTGCCGGACGGTGGATCTGGACCAACTCGTGGAGCTGTCGAAGCTGCCCGACAAGGCAGGCCTTCAGGTCCGGGTCCTGTACATGCTCAACTCGTCGGCACAGCGCCTGATGGGTGTGCTGAACGCGCCTGCCCGCGACATCGCCGCGGTGCTGCAACAGGCGGTGGGGAAGAAGAAGTTCAACGAGTAGCCCTCGGCGACGGGTGCCTGCCGCCTCTGGCGGGAGGCGAAAGCTCGCTTGCAATCACACACAGGAGATGAGTACTATGGCAGACATAGGCGCAATCACGGAATCCATCAAGGGCCTGACCCTGATGGAAGCCGCAGAACTGGTCAAGAAGCTGGAAGAGGAGCTTGGCGTCTCCGCCGCCGCGGCGGTGGTTGCGGCTCCGACTGGATCGTCGGACGGCGATGCCGAGGAAGCCGCGGAGCAGACTGAGTTCACGGTCATGCTGACTGGCATCGGAAGTCAGAAGATCAAGGTCATCAAGGCAGTTCGCGAGATCACCGGCTTGGGCCTCAAGGAGGCCAAGGACCTGGTCGATTCCGCGCCGGCGGCAGTGAAGGAGAACATCCCCAAGGAGGAGGCAGACCAGGTCGGTGCGAAACTTGCCGATGTCGGTGCCGAATTCGAGGTGAAGTAGGCGTGTGTCAGGCGAGGACTCGCAGACGGCGCGAACCGTGCTTGCGAGTTCCGTGCGCTGCCAGCGCGGCCTCAGGGCCCGAACAACAGGTCCGGGTAGCGGCGGCTGGTCGTGGTCTAGCGGGGCAGCCGTCCCGCACTGGACAGATTTTGCCAAGACTTGGTTCGCTGAAGCGGTCCAGCACATCGATTCCCCGGCGTCCTGCCGGAAGAGCGGAGCGGTGCGCCTCGGACCAGTTTCGGCGTATCTGTGTGCCGCCGCGCTTGCGCGGCGGACGGCGCGCGTCTCCGGGCGCGCGCGCAACCCTTGCCTGAGGTGGCAATAACGTGGCAACAGTGAACGAATCGATGGCACACGGGGCGAACGGATTCGCGCCCGGCGCGCCCAGTGCGCGGCGGGACTTTTCCAAGATCCACTCGGCGATCGCGATCCCGAACCTGCTCGACATGCAGCAGGAATCGTACGAGCGCTTCCTGCAAATGGATCTCTTGCCCGACGAGAGGGTCGAAGACGGCCTCGAGGCCGTCTTCAAGTCAGTGTTCCCGATCTCGGACTTCCGAGAGATGAGTTCGCTGGAATTCGTGTCGTACTCGATCGGCGACTGGGCCTGCAAGTGCGGTTCGCAGAGCGGGCTGAAGCACTTGCGCACACGGTGCCGCCAATGCCGCGAGATAATTCGCACGGATCCGAAGGGGCCGCCCGACATCCTCTGCGACCGCTGCGGCAAGCGCACGCCCAACGAGGTCACGTTCTGCGAAAAGTGCGGAGACCCTGTCGGGCTCAAGCTCAAGTACGACCCCGAAGAGTGCAAGAGGCGCGGCATGACCTATGCCGCGCCCCTGAAGGTCAACATCCGGCTGACCGTCTTCGAGAAGGACGGGGCCGGCGACCGGAAGTCCGTGCGGGACATCAAGGAGCAGGAAGTCTTCTTCGGCGAGATCCCGCTGATGACCGAAGAGGGCACCTTCATCGTCACGGGCACTGAGCGCGTCATCGTGTCTCAGCTGCACCGCTCGCCTGGGGTGTTTTTCGAGTCTTCGGCCGACAGCACCTACTACCTCGGCAAGATCATCCCGTCCCGCGGCAGTTGGATCGAGTTCGAATACGATTCCAAGAAACCCACCGGACAGCGCCTGCTCAACGTGCGCATCGATCGCAAGCGCAAGTTCCTGGGCACGATCTTCCTGCGAGCGCTCGGCCTTGAGAATGACGCCGACATCCTGGGCCAGTTCTATCGCGCCGACACGATTCGCGTCGACGACTCGGGGGCGCTCCAGCGCGACATTTCGGAGAGTCTGGTGCAAACGCGGCTAGCCGCTGCCGTCACGGGCAAGAGCGGCAAGTCGTTGGGGCGCAAGGGGCGCAAGATCAACGCGCGCCTGCTGCAAGACATGCGGGCCGAGGGAATCACGGCCCTGCCGTGCCTGCCCGAGGATCTGGCCGAGGCAGTCTTCGCCGACGACGTCTTCGACGAGGAGAGCGGGGAGGTCCTCCGCGGATGCGAGGCCAACTCACCCGTCACCAGCGATGCCATGCAGCGCCTCCGCCAGGCGGGGCTCGCAGAGTTCAGGGTCATCTTCCCTGAGACCGACGAGTGCGGGCCTGTGCTTTCCGAGACCCTCCGCAAGGATTCGATCAAGACCAAGGACCAGGCCCTGCTGGCGATCTACCGCAATCTCCGTCCCGGCGATCCGCCGACCCGCGAGACTGCCACCAAGCTGTTCAACGACATGTTCTTCGATCCGCGCAAGTACGACTTCTCGCGCGTCGGTCGGATGAAGTTCAACATCAAGCTGCACGGCGAGGAGGAAGCCACCCCGCTGGACCGCAGGGTCTTGGACGCCAGCGACTTCTACGAGACCATCCGGTACCTGTTCAAGCTGCGGCGCAAGATCGGGACCACGGATGACATCGACCATCTGGGCAACCGCCGCGTGCGCTCGGTCGGCGAGCTGCTGGAGAACCAGTTCCGCATCGGCCTGATCCGCATGGAGCGGGCGATGCGCGACAGGATGACGTCCTACCAGGACATGTCCAGCGCGATGCCGCACGACCTGATCAACGCCAAGCCGGTGATGGCAGCGGTGCGCGAGTTCTTCGGATCCTCGCAGCTGTCGCAGTTCATGGACCAGATCAACCCGCTCTCGGAAATCACTCATAAGAGGCGGCTTTCGTCTCTAGGTCCAGGCGGGCTGTCGCGCGAGCGGGCAGGCTTCGACGTGCGTGACGTGCACCCCACGCACTACGGCCGGATCTGCCCGATCGAGACGGCCGAAGGTGCCAACATCGGGCTGATCAGCTCGCTGTCGTGCTTCGCCCGGATCAACCAGTACGGCTTCATCGAGAGCCCGTACCGCAAGGTCGAGAACGGGAGGGTGGTCGACGAGGTCCGCGTCACCTACGCCGGCGACACGCAGCTGCAGCCCGGCCAGGTCGTGCGGCGCGAGGAGGCGCAGCAGGCCAACGACTCCTTGGAGCGGGGCCGCGAGGAGTCGCAGTGGGAGACCCACTGCGACTACCTCTCGGCATGGGAAGAGGACCGGCACATCATCGCCCAGGCCAACATCCCGGTGGATGCGGACGGCAACATCGGGCGGGAGTTCGCCAACTGCCGGGTCGCCGGCGACACGCGCCTGAAGAAGCGCGAGGAAATCCAGTACCTGGACGTGAGCCCGAAGCAGCTCGTTTCGGTTGCCGCCAGCTTGATCCCGTTCTTGGAGAACGACGACGCCAACCGCGCGCTGATGGGCTCGAACATGCAACGGCAGGCCGTGCCGCTGCTACGCGCCGAGTCTCCCATCGTCGGCACCGGCATGGAGCGCATCACCGCGGAAGATTCCGGCGCGGTCGTGCTGTGCAAGCGCAGCGGGGTCGTGGACTCGGTCGATGCCGAGCGCATCATCGTGCGGGTCGAGGACACCGGTCACGAAGAGCAACTCTCGCGCGAGGTCGGAGCCGACATCTACCCGCTGATCAAGTTCCGGCGCTCGAACCAGAACACGTGCATCAACCAAAAGCCGATCGTCAAGATCGGCGACCGGGTGGCCAAGGGCCAAGTGCTGGCCGACGGCCCCTGCACCGACTCGGGCGAACTGGCCCTGGGCCGCAACGTGCTGGTCGCCTTCATGCCGTGGCGCGGGTACAACTTCGAGGACGCCATCCTGGTCAGCGAAAGGCTGGTCAAGGAGGACTACTACACCTCGCTGCATATCGAGGAGCTGAAAATCGAGGCGCGCGACACGAAGCTTGGCCCCGAGGAGATCACGCGCGACATCCCGAACATCTCGGAGAGCTTCCTGAAGAACCTCGACGAGAGCGGCATCATTCGGATCGGTGCCAAGGTCGGCCCGGATGACATCTTGGTCGGCAAGGTGGTGCCGCGCGGCGATGTCCAGTTGACGCCCGAAGAGAAGCTCTTGCGGGCGATCTTCGGCGACAAGGCAGACGATGTCAAGGATGCCTCGCTGCGCTGCCCGGCGGGCGTTTCGGGCGTGGTCGTCGGCGCCAAGGTCTTCTCGCGCAGGGGCGTCGAGAAGGACGCGCGCGCCAAGGCCATAGAAGAGGCCGAAATCGAGCGCCAGCGGCGCAATCTCGAAGACGAGAAGAGGATCTTGTACGACCAGCGCGTCGAGCGCTTGGAAGAGCTGCTGGGCGGAAACACTGTCACGGCTGACCTCCACGACGAGCGGACCAATCGGAAGCTGGCCAGCGCCGACGACGTGCTGGGCCGGGACCACTTCGAACGCATGCGGGCCAGGGATCTCAAGCGCCTGCGGCTGGCCGAGCCAGTCGCCGACCTGGAGTCCCGGGTCGACGCGCTGGAGCAAATGACGATCCGCCAGATCGAGGTGCTCGAGAAGCTGAGCGAAAAGAAGATCGAGAAGCTGTGCCAGGGCGACGAGCTGTCGCCCGGCGTGCTCAAGACCGTGACCATCTCGATCGCCATGAAGCGGAAGCTGTCGGCGGGCGACAAGATGGCGGGCCGCCACGGCAACAAGGGCGTGATCGCCCGCGTGATGCCGGAAGAGGACATGCCTTTCCTGCCGGACGGGACCCCGGTCGAAATCGTGCTGAACCCCCTGGGCGTGCCCTCGCGCATGAACGTGGGGCAGATCTTGGAGACGCACCTGGGCTGGGCGGGCCAGGCGCTGGGCCTGAAGTTCGCGGCGCCGGTGTTCGAGGGCCCGAGCGAGGGGCTCATCAAGGAGCACCTGAGAAACGCCGGGCTGCCCGAGTCCGGCAAGACCAGCCTTTACGACGGCTTGACCGGGCGGGCGTTCGAGCAGGAGGTGACGGTCGGCGTCATCTACATGCTCAAGCTGAACCACTTGGTCGACGACAAGATCCACGCGCGCTCGATCGGCCCCTACTCGCTGGTCACCCAGCAGCCGCTGGGCGGCAAGGCGCAGTTCGGCGGCCAGCGCTTCGGCGAGATGGAGGTGTGGGCGCTGGAAGCCTACGGCGCCGCCCACATCTTGCGCGAGCTGCTGACGGTGAAATCCGACGACGTCTTCGGGCGGGCCAAGATCTACGAGTCGATCGTGAAGGGCGAATCGGCCATGAACCCGGGCCTGCCCGAGTCGTTCAATGTGCTGGTGCGCGAATTGCAGGCGCTTTGCCTGGATGTCGAGCTGCTGAACAAGCAGCATTCCAGCGACAGCCATCAAGGACTCAACCTGTTCGACCCCAGCGTGGCGCCGGCCCCTCCTCCGGCCGGCGACCTGAATCCGGCGATGGGCACCTTCGGTACGGAAAACCCGTTTGCGTCCGCCGCCACGCAGCGCGTCACCGCCATGCCGGATTTCGATGCGGTCCGGATCGGCTTGGCTTCGCCAGAAAAGGTCCGCGGCTGGTCTTTCGGCGAAGTCACCAAGCCGGAGACCATCAACTACCGCACGTTCAAGCCCGAGCGGAACGGTCTGTTCTGCACCGCCATTTTCGGCCCTGAGAAGGACTGGGAGTGCCTGTGCGGCAAGTACAAGCGGATGAAGCACCGCGGCGTGATTTGCGAAAAGTGCGGCACCGAGGTGACGCACAGCCGCGTCCGGCGCGAGCGCCTCGGACACATCGAGCTGGCTGCGCCGTGCTCACACGTCTGGTATTTCAAGGTGCTGCCGAGCCATCTCTCGCTCTTGCTCGACATCAAGGTCGGCGACCTAGAGCGAGTTCTGTACTACGAGGCATCCGTCGTGGTCGAGACGGGAAATCCGGACCTGCTGCCGACGGGGACCGTCTTGGCAGGCGATGATCTGTCGAATTCCCGCGACGAGAAGGAGCGCAGCTTCGACTTCGCACCGCTGGGGGGCCGCGGTCGTCATCAGGTACTCTCGCGGTTGTCGGCCGGCAGCGAGTCCTTCGAGGTCACGGTCCTGATGGGTGCCGAGGCCATCCGGGAGTTGCTCCGGGGCATCAACACCGAGGCGCTCGCGGACAAGCTCCGCGAGGACATGAAGGTCGAGAATTCCGTGCAGAAGCGCCGCAAGACGGCGCAGCGCCTCCGCGTGGTGGAATCGTTCCGCAAGTCCGGCAACAAGCCGGAGTGGATGATCCTGCAAGTGCTGCCGATCATCCCGCCCGAGCTGCGGCCCTTGGTTCCGCTGGACGGCGGACGGTTTGCGACCTCGGACCTCAACGATCTGTACCGGCGCGTGATCAACCGCAACAACCGCCTGAAGCGGCTGCTCGAACAGCGGGCGCCTGACGTGATCGTGCGCAACGAGAAGCGCATGCTGCAAGAGGCCGTGGACGCCCTGCTCGACAACGGGCGGCGCGGGCACGAACTGCGCGGCGCCAACAAGCGCCCGCTGAAGTCCCTCGCCAACACGCTCAAGGGCAAGAGCGGGCGATTCCGCCAGAACCTGCTGGGCAAGCGCGTCGACTATTCCGGGCGATCGGTCATCGTGATCGGGCCCGAGCTCAAGCTGCACCAGTGCGGCCTGCCCAAGAAGATGGCTTTGGAGCTCTACAAGCCGTTCATCTACCAACGGCTCGAGCAGCGCGGCCACTGCACCACGATCAAGCAAGCCAAGGAGCTTGTCGAGCAGAAGGACGCTATCGTCTGGGACATTCTCGACGGCGTGATCCAGGACCACCCGGTCCTGCTCAACCGCGCGCCGACGCTGCACCGCCTGGGCATTCAGGCGTTCGAGCCGGTGCTGGTCGAGGGCAAGGCGATCAAGATCCACCCGCTGGTCTGCACCGCGTTCAACGCTGACTTCGACGGCGACCAGATGGGCGTGCATGTGCCGCTCTCGCCGGAAGCGCAGATCGAAGCGCACGTGCTGATGCTTAGCGCGAACAACATCCTCTCGCCCGCGAGCGGACTGCCGATCACGACTCCGTCCCAAGACATGGTGTTGGGCGTATACTACCTCACCGGCGCACAAGAAGGCGCACGAGGAGCGGGCCGCTCGTTCGGCAGCGTTCGCGATGTCCTGCTGGCCTACGACATGGACGAAGTAGAGACGCGGACGCCGATCAAGCTGCACTACAGCGGCGCGGTGATCGACCTTACGCTGGCCGGCGACAGCCAAGACGTACGTCAGACGGTTCCAGTCCTCTACCACAAGCAGACACTGGAGACCACGGTCGGACGGGTGTTGCTGAAGGATCGCCTGCCCAAGGAGCTACCCTTCGTCAACGGCCTTCTCAAGAAGCGAGGCCTGAGCGACCTAGTGCGCTACTGCTACCAGCAGCTGGGTCGCGAGAAGACCGTCGAGATGTTGGACGAGCTGAAGGAAGTCGGCTTCCTCTACGCCACGCTTTCAGGCATGTCCATCGGGATCGACGACATGGTCGTCCCCGAGCAGAAGGAGCAGCTTGTCGGCAGCTCGCAGAAGGAGGTCATGAAGGTCGAGCAGCAGTATCTCGACGGCGCGATCACGCACGGCGAGCGCTACAACAAGATCATCGAGATCTGGTCATCGCTAACTGACAGCGTGTCGCGGGAGATGTTCGAGGGCATGCGCTCGTCGGAGAGCGTCCAGAGTGCTCTGAACCCGATCTACGCCATGGCCGATTCCGGCGCTCGCGGGTCGGAGACTCAGATCCGGCAGTTGTCGGGCATGCGTGGACTGATGGCCAAGCCGAGCGGCGAGATCATCGAGACGCCGATCACGGCCAACTTCCGCGAAGGCCTCAACGTGTTGCAGTACTTCATCTCGACTCACGGAGCGCGCAAGGGATTGGCCGACACCGCGCTGAAGACCGCGAACTCGGGCTACCTTACGCGCCGCTTGGTGGACGTGGCGCAAGACGTGATCATTACAGAGAACGACTGCGGCACCACCGAAGGCATCACCAAGGGCCCGCTGGTCGAGAACGGCGAGATTCGGGTTCCGCTCAGCGAACGGATCGTAGGGCGCGTAATGGCCGAAGATTCATCCGATCTGGAAGGTAACCTGATCATCAGCGCGGGTGAGGAGGTCACCGACGAGGTCGCGCGCGCCATCGAGGCTGCGAACATCAACCAAGAGGTCAAGGTCCGCTCGGTGCTGACCTGCGAGACCGAGCGCGGCGTTTGCCAGCTTTGCTACGGCCAGGACCTGGCGACCGGGCAAATGGTCGAGGAAGGGCAGGCGGTGGGCATCATCGCGGCCCAGTCGATCGGCGAGCCCGGCACGCAGCTGACCATGCGCACGTTCCACGTGGGCGGCACGGCGACGCGCGTCGGCCAGGACTCGCGCCAGACCGCGAAGTCCGATGGTTTCGCCAAGTATGTGAACGTCAACCCGATCCGCGACAAGAGCGGCCAGCTGGTGGCCATGAGCCGCAACGGCTTTATCGCGGTCGTGGACAGCAAGGGCAGGGAGCGCGAGCGCTACCAGGTCGTCTACGCAGCCCGGCTGCGCGTGGAGGACGGCGAGGAAGTGGTCCGCGAGCAAGTGCTGCTGGAGTGGGATCCGTTCACGCGCTCCATCCTGACGGAGTCGGAGGGCGTCTGCCGTTTCTGCGACCTGCAGGAGGGCGTGACGTTGCAGGAGCAGGTCGACGAGGTCTCAGGCCTGTCGCAGTGGGTTGTCACGGATCCGGAGGACGGCCAGCGCGCTGGCGAACCGCGGGTCGAGATCCACGACGGGCAGGGCAAGCTCCTCAAGAGATACCTGATCCCGACAACGGCCCACCTGATGGTCAAGGACGACGAGCCGGTCAGCGCCGGTGACGAGCTGGCCAAGATCCCGCTGGCGACGACCAAGAACAAGGACATCACGGGCGGGCTTCCGCGCGTGGTAGAACTGTTCGAGGCCCGCCGGCCGAAGTCTCCCGAGCCGGCGATCATTTCCGAGATCGACGGCACGGTGAACTACGGCTCGCTCAGCCGCGGCTATCGCCGCATCACGGTTGTCGGCGCCGGCGGCGAGGAGAAGGAGTACAAGATCCCGCGCGGCTCGCACATCAACGTGCAGGAGGGCGAGATCGTCAAGGCCGGCGAGCCGCTGATGGAGGGTCCGCACGATCCTCAGGACATCCTGCGCATCTTGGGCGAGGCCGACTTGCAGAGCTATCTGGTCAATGAGATTCAGGATGTCTACCGCCTGCAGGGCGTCGACATCAACGACAAGCACCTCGAGGTGATCGTGCGTCAGATGATGCGCTGGGTCAAGATCGAGTCGGTGGGGGACACCGAGTTCCTCGTCGACGAGGTCGTGGACAAGTTCCGGTTCCGGCGCATCAATCGGGAGGTGGAGGCTAGCGGAGGCGCACCGGCGACGAGTCAACCGCTGCTGATGGGCATCCGCAAGGCCGCTGTTTCGACCGACTCCTTCATTTCGGCGGCATCGTTCGAGACCACCACCAAAGTGCTGACCGAAGCCTCGGTGGCTGGCCGCGTGGACGACTTGCGAGGCTTGAAAGAGAACGTCATTGTCGGTCGGCTGATTCCCGCCGGAACGGGCCTCGACGCCCACCAGCGCGTGCACATCGCCGGCGAGGACGAGCCCGAAAAGCTGGTTCCGGAGATGGAGTACCTCACCGACATCCCGGGCTACAGCGACGATGCCGCGCAGCTGTTCGGGGGGGATCTGCCTGTGGGGTTCGGGGAGGACTTTGGCCTCGAAGGCGTCAAGCTGTCCCAGGCCGGCTCGCCTGACGCCGGTGAGTCGGAACTGAACGCTCCGCCGGATCCCGTGGCCCCTGACTAGTGCTGCGGCGCAGAATGATGTTCGGGTAGACGGACTTGAGCTTGTAGCATGCGTCGTGGATCCCTATGTGTCACTCCCCGCCGCGATGGTCCATGCTCGCATCCGCTGACTAGGCCCCGATCTGCGCCCTTGGCTGGTCCAAGCCTCTGGTGCGGTGCCTGCTGAGGAACTGGAGTGTCATCGTAGCCAGCTCGCATTCTGCGATGCGCAGCCCACTGCCGTGCTTCGCCGTAAGGCGGAACTCAACCAGTGTCCACACCCGCTCCGGTTCGACCGCGGCGTAGAACAGTCTCGTGCTACGGGTGTTGAGATTGTCCGGCACCGGCGTGAGCCGCTCGTGTTAGATTCGCCGGTTTGTTCAGCGCTCCAGCGCTCGCAGAATCTCTTCAGGTGCACGGTCAGGTGCCACGAAAGGATTGACGACGCGGACGGTATCGAAGAGCTGTTCGTGCTGTAGGTCTTCAGTCAAGAGCACAGTGCATTGGGCGACCTGGGCGGCAGCCACTATCAGGGAATCCCACCAAGAGAGGGAATAGCGCTGCTCCAGTGACCATGCGCGCCGGATGCCGCTGAGATCGACCGGAAGCGGTCGCCACGCAGAGATTTCGCCGACGATCTCCCGCGCCTCTGGTGGATCAATCCCAGCCTTCAGCTTTCGCGTTAACGTCGCGTATAGTTCCAGCAGCACCTGTACGCTAACCCGTCCTGATCGCGAGCGCCAAAGTGTCGCGCACCAGTCGTCCGCCCGTGCCTGCTTCTCGGAGTTCGAAGCATCCGACTGGTATACGAAGACGTTGGTATCAACGAATACCGGAGCGGTCATGTAACTCGTCCCGGGTGGGCTTGCGGCCATCGACCCACTCCAATTTACGGGGCTTCCTAGCGAGGGCACGCTCCATTGCGATCTCGTAATCGTCTTCCCGACGTCGCGCTCCTTCGATCATTTCCGCTAACCAGTTCGATACGCTGCGGTTCGCTTTGGCGGCCCGGACTCGCAGCCAAAGCGCGGTGTCCTCGGGAAGCGAAACGGTGACGTTCTTCATGGCACGATAATAGGATTTCACGAGCCTCGTGTCAATCCGCAAGATTCCTTGTGAATCCGTGACGCTCGCCGTCGTGGCCGGGCCAGCGGGTTGCGAGTTGCTGCACATCCTCTGCCTCGACCGCTTTGAGTGGGCTCCACTGCTCGGAGAACACCAGCTGACTGCGAAGGCACGCCGCTACCTCAGCGGATGCCGGCACGCGCCAGCGCGGGGTGCGATGGCGGATGAAGATTGACGATGCTCCCGGAAAGCTCAAGGCCGGCTGCCTGAAGATCACTCCGCAGCGGAGCAACAGCTTACCTGAGACCGCCGGCGGGCTGCAGAAGAAGTCACGACGACCCCGCCGTCGGGCTGGATTGCAGAGTCCGCTGCGCGGCCGTGGCGGGCCTCCGCCAAGCTGCTTGAACGGAGCTGATCGGTTCGCGAGCTGCTGGCGCTATTCGTAGCGCAGGATCTCGGCGGAGTCGACTCGGGCAGCGTTTCCCGAAGGGTAGATCGTGATCAGATAGCTGATCAGGATCGCGGCGATCGCAACGTAGAGCCCGTGCAGCGGGCGTGGCGCGAAAGGCACGTATTCCAAGCCGTACACTTCCGGGTCTAGCGAGATCAGCCGGTAGCGCTCGCAAAGCCAGCACGTCAAGTGGCCGATGACCAGACCGGCCGCTGTGCCGACTGAGCCGATCAGCAGGCCCTGCCACATGAAGATCCGCCGAATCTGGTCTTGTCTCGCTCCCATTGATTTCAGGATCGCGATGTCTTTGGTCTTTTCCACGACCATCATCACCAACGAGATGAGGATATTGAGGGCCGCAACCAGCATGATCATTCCGATGATCATGGCCGTGGCGAGCTGTTCGGTCTTCAGCGCGTTGAACAGGACTCGATTGCGCTCCATCCACGTGCTGGTGGTAAAGTCCTCGCCGGCTTCCGCTCGGATGGCGCGTGCGACCTCGTCGGACGCTTGGAAGTCGTCGAGCCGAAACTCGAGCGAGTTGACGACATCGCCGAGCGAGAGCGCTCGCTGGGCGTCCCGTAACAGGGTGACACTCCAGAGACTGTCGAGTTCGAATAGCCCGGTCTCGAAGATCCCCACCACCTGAAAGCGCTTGAAGGCGGGGATGCGGCCCAGAGGAGTCATCTCGCCCTGCGGATTGAGCACGGTGACAATCGTTGACACTCGGGCGCCGATGGCATCGGCTAGACGGCGCCCGAGCAAGATCCCGGGATACTCGCCTCCTTCTCGCTCAAGGGCTTCGAACGACCCATCCACGATCTTGGACAGCAGCCGGGAGACCCTTGTCTCAGCTTGCGGATCCACGCCCTTGAGAACGCAGCCCTTGGCCCGCAGGGGCGTCGTGATCATCATTTCACCGTAGAGCGTCGGCGCAACCGCCTCCACGTGCTCCAGCCGGCTCAGCCTAGCAAGCATGGGTTGATAGTCCTCGATGCCAAACTCAGGGGTCTTTTCGAGCAGGTTGATGTGGGAGCTGGCGCCGATCAGATGGTCGCGCAGACTGGCCTGGAAGCCATTGCTGACAGCCATCGCTATGACGAGCGCCGTCACGCCTGCCGCAACACCGGCGACGGAGAGTGCCGTGACGATTGAGAAGAACCTGTCCCGGCGCTTGGCTCGCAGGTACCGCTGGGCTACGTAGAATTCGAACCGCACGGAGCCACCAGTTCCAATACCCTTCGTTACAAACGCCCGCTAGCTGTTCACTGGGTCGCGCCGACCCCACGGCCCAGCCGGCACTCGCTGTGAATCGCCGACACGGCCGTCCGTAAGTCCCGCTCGTTCACCACGATTGCGATCGTCAACTCACTCGATCCCTGCGCGATGGCAATGATGTTGACGTGCCGCTTCGATATCGCTGTGAATAGCCGTCCCGCCAAGCCGGGCGTGCCACGCATGCCCTCGCCCACCGCCGCTAGCAGCCCGACGCTGTGGTCGACTTCGATCGGGTGCAGGTAGCCGTGCGCCAATTCCAAGGCCAGTTCCTCGCGCAAACGGTCGAGCACGGCCGCCACGTCCTCGGAGCGCACCAGCATGCAGAAGTTCTGCCGGAAGCTCGAGCGAGTCATCAGAATGACCTCAACCTTCGCATGGGCAGCGCATTCCACTGCCCGCGCCATCAGCTGAGCGCCGGAAAGCGAAAGTCCACTTGCCTCGATGGAGATTAAGGCAACACCGGACAGCGAGGTGATCGCTCTCACGCCAGGTTGCTCCACGCGGTGGTTGAATATGCGAGTGCCGGGCCGTTCCGGGTGGAAGCTGTTCTTGATGTGAACGGGGATCTCGAGTTCCGCCAGCGGCGCCAGAGTGCGCGGATGCAGCACCTTCGCGCCGTTATAGGACAGCTCGGCGGCCTCGTTGTAGGTGACATCCGCCAGCAACCGCGCATCGTCGGCGATCGCCGGATCGCAGCTGAGAATTCCGTCTACATCTGTCCAGATCCAGAGCTCGGCCGCGCGCAAGCTGGCGGCGATGATGGATGCCGAAAAATCGGACCCCCCACGGCCGAGAGTCGTCGGGACGCCCTCACGAGTGGCCGCGCTATAGCCTGTGACGATCGGCACGACCCCCTCGTTCAGCATTGGCCGCAACACGGCGGATGCTTTGGCGGCAGTTTCCTCCATGAACGGATTGGCCCCGTCGAACGTTGCATCGGTGACGATCAAGTCCGTGCCTGAAACGGGCTTGGCTGTCACGCCGAAGGAGGCTAGAACTTCGCTGACCAGCAGAGCCGCGATTCGCTCCCCGGTGGGAGCAGCCTCATCGACCGCCCGAGACGGCCGCTCTCGCAGCAACAACATCCCGCGTGCGACCCTCGTGAAACCATCGAGGACCTCCTCAATCCGCGCGGCTACAAGTTGGGCGCGGTCCTCGGGCAACAATTTCGCACAGGCGGCCAGATGGGTGTTCCGCAGAGCCTCCAAGTTGGACTCGACAGCTTCAGCATCGCCTCGTTCGCCGGCTTCCAGCGTGGCCAGCAATCGATTCGTGACCTGTGACATGGCCGAAACCACGACTGCAAGCGGGCGTTCGCGCGCCTGCTCGGCCACAAGGCCGACAGCGCGCGCTATCGCTTCGGACGAGCCGACGCTCGTCCCGCCGAACTTCATCACGAGCAGGGAATTGGACATCGCTGGCACTGTGGCTAGTTGACCCGAGCTTGGCAGGAGGACTCGGAAGGCCTAGATCGGCCGAGAGCCCGCTGAAGTCTAGGGTGCCGGATCGTGGGCTTCGCGCTGCAAGTACACGCCGTACTTCTTGAGCTCGTCCTCGTAGTAGTTGCGGTGCAGCGTCTGCCACTCCTCGCTACCCTCGGGGATCTCACGCTGCTGCGAGGTGATCTTCTCCTTCGCACGCTGGTCGCTCCTAGCTTCCAGCATGAGAATGTCGGTGAGATGGCGCTGGATCTCCAGACGTGTCTCGTTCCAGCCCTTGTTGAGGCGCGTGCCGGGAATGCGCGGCAGCATAGCCGCCATCTTGTGCGAGATCTCCAGAACCTTGTCGCGCGATAGCTTCATGTCGCGCGAGCCGCGGCCGGCGGCGGCGGCCGAAACGACCTTGCGCTCGGCAAGTATCTTCCGCTTCACACGGCTGAACATGTCGTGGTAAGAAACGTCCTGGTGCCGCATGTACTCGGTATACTGCGACAGCAGAGCCCGCGCTTCGGCGTTGATTTCGTCCTCTAGGCTGAGCTCATCGAGGACCAAGTCCTCGAAATCCCTCGCGACGCGCTGCTGGGACTTGATCACGCACGTCTGCGCACCGAGGCGCTTGGTGACCTCTTTGGCCAGAAACGTGATGAACGGTGCCGGGATCAGCATCCCTCGTAGCTCTATTGTAGCGAGTTCGGCGGACGCCTGTCCAAGGACTAGGACTCGGGTTGGCCGCCATTTCTTGGACGGCGAGACAGTGCGGTCTGCGCCGCCGGATCCACTCCGGGGGGTGAGGCCGCGGACTGAGAGTCGGTGGTCCTTCAGTTGGCGAGATAGACGCAGGCATCGAAGGGCGAGTTGATGTCTACATGGCATCCACGAAGCAGCCCGGTGCTATTGGCGAGCCCGGTCCAATTGCCAAGACGGGCCGACACATAATCGGGAGCAGGCGGGGTTGGTTGCGGAGATTCCCGAGCGCTAGTGCGATGCGCCCAGCGCAGCCGATGCGGAACTTGAACGGCCACTGTCGGTGGGTCTAGCCAGAGGATTACCATGAGGAGGTGCCTTTGACATCCTCCCGGACCGGAATCATCGAGTCCTAGGGCACGTGTTCGATGGCCGAGCGTCGGACCGTAGGGCCAAGCCTTGCGAGAAGAACTGGGATGAGCGACATTCGAAGTGAACTTCATGAAGAGATCGACCGGATGGACGAGAAGGAGCTTATTGGCTTGAAGAAGTTCCTAGCCACGTATCCCGACGAGTTTGGGGCATATCTAAGGACTGTTCCTTGGGATGACGAGCCCTATACCGAGGAAGACGAGAAAGCGGTGGCCGAAAGTGAGGAGTGGTTCCGGCAGAATGGCGGGAAAGGCATTCCTCACGAAGAAGTTGTGCGAGAACTCGGCCTCAAATGACAGGGGTTTCCGCGTTGCGTGTCCATTGGAGCAAGAAGGCTGAGTCTGACCTTGCGAAGCTAGCACAGCGGGACCTTGATCGCGTCCAAGCTGCCGTCAGGCGTCTTGCCGAGAATCGGTACGGAGATGTTCAACGTGGGTGCCGAGGCGAGTCTGTTCGCTACCGAATCAAGGCAGGCAGCTTTCGGGTGATCTTTGGGCGCGAAGAGGATGGTATCCGGGTTCATAGAGTGCATCATCGTCGCGAAGCGTACTGCAAATCCGCTTGGATTGACCAAGATGTGCAAACTGTTGACGGCCCGCCCGAGGCCGATTCCCCGGACACTCCCGGAGCCTCAAGCGGTCAGGAAGGGATGCACAAAGGCAGCGACGTTTCGGATCTTGGCGGGAAGATGGCAAGTGGAGAGCCACGTATAGTTCGGACCGACCCCCGGCAGCCCATGATCGAGGCATAGCCGAATCTTTCCAGCACAGTTTCGCGCGTTCAACAACGGAACTGGCCACTCCGCAAGGCAATATAGGAGGGCTTGCAGACGGCGTTGGTTCGGCCAAGATCGTAAGCTAGCACCGAATCCAGTTGCTCTTGGAGCAACTCGCAATCGTCCAAAGAGACACTCAACGACCTCATGACGCCGAACGAGTTCATTGCGAAGTGGCACGCCTCGGAGTTGAAGGAGCGCTCTGCGGCGCAGGAGCACTTCATCGACCTTTGCCGACTGCTTGGCGAACCGACCCCGGCGGAGGCGGATCCCAAGGGTGAGCACTACTGCTTCGAGCGCGGTGCGCTCAAGGACTCCGGCGGCGAAGGCTGGGCCGACGTGTGGAAGCGCCACTGCTTCGCTTGGGAGTACAAGGGCAAGCACGCCAACCTCGACGCAGCGTTCAACCAGTTGCGGCAATATGCGCTCGCGCTTGAGAACCCGCCCTTGCTGATCGTCTCGGACATGCGCCGGTTCCGGATCCGGACCAACTGGACGAATTCGGTCAGCAAGACGCACGAGTTTGAGCTTGACGATCTCGCGGACGGCGCTGTCCGCGACAAGCTCAAGTGGGCCATGTCCCGCCCGGAGCGGCTGCGCCCGGGTGAGACCAGGCAGACCCTGACGGAGAGAGCCGCCAAGCACTTCGCGCGGCTTGCGCAGTCGCTCCGGGACGGAGGCCACACTCCCCAGGATGTGGCGCATTTCGTGAACCGCCTCGTGTTCTGCATGTTCGCCGAGGACGTGGGGCTGCTCCCAAACGAGATGTTCACCCGCATGTTGCGGCGGGCACACCGCAAGCCGGAGCAGTTCGCGGACTTGGCGCGGAAGCTGTTCGGCGCGATGGCGACGGGCGGCGATGTGGGGTTCGAGGACGTGGACTGGTTCAACGGCGGGCTATTCGATGATGACACCACGTTGCCGCTCGACCGCGAAGGGATCGAGACGGCGCTCAAGGCGGCGACGCTCGATTGGTCGGAGATCGACCCATCAATCTTCGGCACGCTGTTCGAACGCGGCCTTGATCCCGACAAACGCTCGCAACTCGGCGCCCACTACACCGACCGCGGCAAGATCATGCGGATTGTCGATCCGGTAATTGTCCGGCCGC
>JAJDZN010000235.1 GCA_022824585.1 Bryobacterales bacterium
TCCGAGCGCGGCATCGCCCTGACCGTCTCCGACTCGCTGGGCTTGCGGGTACCCATCGCCATGACTATGATTTTACCGGAGTCTGATCTAGATTTGTTGGGATTTTAGTCGACTTTTACCACAGGCTGCTAGCCCAAGGCCTTGCGGAGGGGGCCGCGAGCCGTTTTGCTACGATTGGGACATGGCTAGTACTTCCCCGCCCGCTTCCAAGCAATATTCCGGCTCGCGCTTGGGCAGCACTACTCGTCTGATAGGAGATATCGTCGCGGACGAGCCACTATTGATCGCCGGTAAGTTCAAGGGAACCATCGAGTCGAAGTCGAACGAAGTCACCGTGGCCGAGAAAGCCGAGGTCGAAGCCGACATCGTCGCGGCCAAGGTCTCGGTCTCAGGTCAGGTCAAGGGCAGCGTCACTGGGCTGAAGGGCGCCAGATTCACTGGCACGGCGGTGATGACCGGCAAATTGACCACGACCAGCGAATTCGTTGTCGAGAAGGGCGCGCTTTTCCGCGGTCAGGTCGACTACATGTCCGAAGGCAATAACAACCACAAGTAACTGCGTAATCGGCGGCTCCGGGCGTCAGCCGACAGGCTTGCGAGCCTTGATGCTCTTCACTACATCGAGATAGTGCGGGGTGACGGACTGCACCTCGAACCCGGCCTTGCGAACGTTGGCCACCGTGGGCCGGTTCATCGCGGGCCCGTAGCGGCGCGTGAACGGCGTGCACACGTGCAGCATCGCGTTGAACGGGAACCAGCGGCTGCCGGTGTGCTCGAACATGCGCAGCGTGCCTCCGGGGCGCAACACGCGCATGAGCTGGAGCAGGCCCTCGACCGGCTCCGATACCGAGCAGAACGTGCATGAGGTGTAGGCCTGGTCGAAAGACTCGTCCTGGAAGGCCAGTTGCCGAACGTCCATTTGGTGCAACCGGATCTGTCCGTCGTACTCACGGCTGCGCGTGGCGGCGCGCTCCAGCATCCGCTCGCTCACATCTACTGCGTGAATCGAGCGACCGGGCGGGAAGAACTGAAAATCGATGCCCGTCCCGGCAGCAACGAATAGCACCCGTCCGTTCATGCCGCTGAACAATTCGGTCTTGAAGCGTGCCCAGCGACGCTCGGCCGCGCGTGCAATGAAGCCATCGTAGGATCCGGCCGCGCCGTTCCACTTCACGCGGTCGGTCAGGGACATTCGCTGCCCCATCTGCGCAACGCCCAGTCGGCACATGCGGTTGCCAGGGACGTAGCCGCGCCGCAGGCCAGCCCCAGCAGCAACAGCCCAACGAGATCGGACCGGACTTCGCGGACGACAGCCATTCCACCGGCCATGCCGGCCAGCATCCCGCCCAGCATGATCTGGAGCATCGGCTCGATCATCCCCAGCCAGAGCCCGGCGACGAGCCAGCAAGGAATCGCCAGGACCATTCCCGCAAGCATTCCGGTGGCCATTGCCACCCAAGGCGGCCACGCTGCCGGCACCGCCAATCCCGCAATAGCGGCAATGAGCGCGCATGCCGCGGAAGTCGCCAAGACGTCCCCGACGATGAAGCGGCCGCGACCGCCGATCGCACACACGGAACTACCCCCCGAACTGTGCGGCGGCGAGGTAGCGCGCCACCTTCTGCGGATCCTTTACACCCGGGCGGGATTCCAGCTGGGAACTGGCGTCAACGCCCCACGGCCTCACAGCGAGCACGGCGTCCGCCACGTTTCCGCCGTGCAGTCCGCCCGCCAGCACGACCTTGCCGTGGCGCTTGGCGGGCACGGCCAAGTGCCATTGAAACGTGGTCCCGGTGCCGCCGTGACTGCCCTCCACAGCGGTGTCCAGCACGAACGCCTCAACCTCGAACTCGCCCAGCTTCGCGTCGTCGAGTCGCGATCCGACCGGAACCGCCTTCCAGATCTTGAGACTATCCCCGGCAGCCCTGCGCAGCGAGTCGCAATCTGCCGGGCTCTCGTCCCCGTGCAGCTGTGCTACGTCCAAGCCGACCCGGCGTACCGTATCGGCCACGAATGCCGGGCTCTCAGAGACAAAGACACCAACCTTTAACACGTCATCCGGCAGCGCTTCCACGATTTCGCGCGCTCTTTCCGGCGTCACGGCCCGCAAGCTGCGCGGAACGAAGATCAGGCCGATCGCATTCGCGCCAGACCGCGCCGCATGGACGGCGTCCGCATGGCGAGTGACGCCGCAAACCTTGCGCAGCGCCGGTTGCGAACCCTCGAACACTGGCTTCAGCGTAGCAGCGCCGGCGCTGCGGCCCTCCCGCACTGCTGCGGATCAGCCGCGGCCGAGCTGCATGCGGATTTCCGCGGACAATGGCGGGATCCGGCCGACAGCCGCTAGCCGCTCCAAGTGCGCGATGATCTGCCGCACCGCAAGCGGCCGTGCGCGGGGATCGATTTCGTCGTATACCTTGTCCAGCATCGCTGCCGGCTCTCGCTGGCCGGCCTGCCAGGCATCGAAGACGCGATCTTCGCGCCACAACCTGTGCTTCCGCGCCGCCGTCAGGGCTTTGCGAGCGTCCCGCATCATCGTCCCGTGACTGGGCAGGATGACCCTCGCCCCCAGACCCGCCATCCTTTCGAGCGACTCCAAGTACTCGATCATGCTCCCGTCGGGAGGGTTGATCACCACCGTCCCGTAGCCGGAAAGCATGTCGCCGCAAAGTAACGTGAGCGTCCGCTCCTCGAAAAAGCACAGGTGTCCGCTGGCGTGTCCGGGCGTGTGCAGGACTCGGATTCTCAGCGGCGGGCTGCCGGCGAGCGTGACAAGTTCGCCGCCCTCGAAGCGACGGTCGATGCGCAATCCCGACTCGGCGAGCCGCGCAGCGGTAGATGCGTGTGCCCAGACCGGCACGTCGAACTGGCGGCGGAGCGCTTCGACCCCTCCCACGTGGTCTTCGTGATGATGCGTCAGCCAGATTCCGCACAGCCGCCCTCCGGTGCGCTGCGCTTCCTCGTTGACGATCTCAGCCAGCCGGCATTGCGCCTCCGGCAGGGGCGAGCCAGGATCGATCGCCACCAATTCAGAGCTGCCGACCAGCATGGCGTTCGTGTGGGTGGCCGGCGGCAGCGTGCGGGCCTCCAGCGGGATCACGCGGATGCCCGGCCGGAATTCGATCGAATGGGGCGAGTTCGGCTCGTGGGACTGCGAGCGCCAGAGGAGGTCGCGCCCGGCCGGGCCATGCTCGGCGAGCACTCGAATCGTCTCCAGAGTGGGCTGCGCCAGCAGCACATCACCCTTGTCCCAGCGGAGCAGCGCATCGTCGGCTCGAATCCACTCGCCGCTTTCCAGCTCTCCCGGGATGACCGCGGGCTGACCGACCTCGCCGCGCTCCCACTCCAACAGGAAGAACGTTGCATCGAAGCGGACGGGCGACAGGGGGGGTGTGACCCAGCGCCCCGCGAAGCGCAGTCGCGAGGCATCCAGCGCCAGCTCGTGGGTGCGCAGCCATGCGCCGAAGTCAAGCCTGTCCGCTAGCAGCTGGTCCCGGGCCTCGCGGACCTGGCCGGCGCTCGGCAATCTTCCCGAGACCGCTAGGATGCCCGTCTCTTCGAACAGCTCGCGCAATGCGCAAGCCGTGTGGGCTGCGGGCCGGCCCGAGCGGTCGTAGGCATCGCTGCCATCGACCGAACCTGCAGCCGGGACCGCGCCGTCGGTCTCGGACAGGCGGCCGCCGGGAAACGCATGCCAGCCGCCCATGAAGCGCAGCGACTCAGACCGGCGCACCCAGAAGATCTGGCAAGCGCCGTCAGGCGCCGAACGGTACGGGATCACGCCTGCCGACAACCGCGGCGTTGAAGGCCCGGGAGGGGAGTTGGGCTCGACCACGCCACGTGGCGAGCTGGCGCGAGGCGGCAAACCCTACCGTATCACGCCTCGCGGCGCATCAAGCAAGCGCCTGGTGGATGAGCTTGCCGCCATTGACGGTCGCACGTTCGGAGCGGCCGTTGTGCAGGTAGGTCAGGCTCAGATGGTCAAGGCCCAGCAGATGCAAGATGGTCGCGTGGATGTCGTGCACGTGGTACGGCGACTCCTCGGCGCGCAATCCAAGCTCGTCGGTGGTGCCGATCGCCTGGCCGCCCTTGATGCCGCCGCCCGCCATCCAGATCGTGAATCCCCAAGGGTTGTGGTCCCGGCCGTCGCCCTCTTCGTTGAACGGTGTCCGCCCGAACTCGCCGCCCCAGATCACCAAGGTCTCGTCCAGCAACCCGCGCGACTTCAGGTCCGTGAGCAGTCCGGCGATCGGCTTGTCCGAGACGCCGCACCACTTGGTGTGGTTCTCCTCGATCTTCCGGTGCGCGTCCCAGCCCCCGCAGTAGGCCTGGACGAACCGAACGCCCCGCTCCACGAGCCTGCGCGCCAGCAACAGGTTCCGGCCGTACATCGCGGTCTGCTCCTGGCCCATGCCGTAGAGTTCCTTGGTCGCCTCGCTCTCTTGGGCCAGGTCGACCGCTTCCGGCGCGTGCGCCTGCATGCGAAACGCCAGTTCGTAGGACTGTAGCCGCGCGTCCAGCTCGCTCTCGTGCGGGTGTTTCTCCTTGTGGTGGCGGTTTAGCGCCGCCAGCAAGTCCAACTTGCCGCGCTGTTGAAGCCCGCCGACGGCATCGGGGGTCTCCAGATTGAGGATCGGAGCGCCCTCTTGCTTGAACAGCGTGCCTTGGTAGGCGGCCGGCAGGAACCCTGCGCTCCAATTCTTGGAGGCACCGTTGATGCGCACCTCGTCGTTGAGAATGACGTAGGTCGGCAGGTTGCGATTGGCCGACCCCAGCCCGTACGTCACCCACGCCCCCATCGAGGGGCGCCCGGCTAGGATGGAGCCGGTGTTCATCTGGCAGACCGATCCGACATGGTTCAAGCCATCAGCCGTGCAAGATCGAATGACCGCCAGGTCGTCCACGTGTTCGGCGACGTGGGGATACCAGTCCGACACCCACAAGCCGCTCTCGCCGTGCTGGGCCCACTTCCGCTGGGATGGCATCAGCGTGTTGTGAGCAGTGCCCGGCATGGCCGTCAGCGGACGGCCGTAGGACTCCGGCATAGGCTGGCCCGCGTATTTTTCCAAGGCTGGCTTGGGATCGAAGGTGTCCATGTGGCTCGGACCGCCTTCCATGAAGCACCAGATCACCGACTTGGCTCTCGGACCGTGATGCGGCTCGCGGGGGGCAAGAGAGTCCCGGGCCGCATGTCCTTGCTGGGCTTGGACAGCCGCCAGCGCCAATGCGCCCAAGCCGCCGCTGGCTTGGCTCAGGAATGCGCGGCGTGACCTCGCAGCCGTCAAATCGCTGGCGCGTTGGGACATGTCAGTATCTCCTCGCCAAAACTCCCGTGGCGTCAGTTCCCGAACACGAACTCGTTCGAGTTCAGCAGCATGTGGGCGAAATCCACCACTGCGGCGGCTTCCTGCTGGCTGATGCCAGCGGGAAGGACATCCGGCAGCAACAGCGGCTCTCCGGCGACGGCGCGCTCGGCAATGATTCCGCGCTGGGTCTCGAAGAACGTCAGCACCGTGTCTTTCTCCCAGCCATCGGGCTGCCGCGAATACGCCAGACGGAAGCCCTCTCGGATCTGCCGGTCCCGATCCGCGCCGGCGGCGTCCAGAATGCGCCCGGCCAGCCCCTGCGCCCAGCCCAGCGTGTGCTCGCTATTAAGCAGGGCCAGCGCCTGCGGCGCGGTGGTGGTCAGCGAGCGGCGAGCGCAAGACTCGTGCGTGTCGGGCATGTCGAACGACTCCAGCATCGGGTAGCGCGAATTGCGGCGGACGAACACGTACACGCTGCGACGGTCTTGGACATGCTGGCTTTCCGGCACGTCCCACCCGCCGCGCGGCTGGGACGCTCCCGTGGGGAGCTTGGGGAAGACGCTCGGTCCGCCGACTTGGTGGTTCAGGCGTCCGGCCACCGCGAGCATCGAATCGCGGATCACCTCGCCTTCGAGCCGCTGGGGAGGGAATCGCCACAAGAGTCGATTCAGGGGGTCCTCTTCGGAGGCAGCTTGCCTGAATTCGGAAGACTGCTGGTAGGTTTGCGAATTCATGATCAGCCGGTGCATCTGCTTGATGCTCCAGCCGCTGCGCCGGAACTCTAGCGCCAGCCAATCCAGCAGCTCGGGATGTGTCGGGCGCTCGCCCATGAGGCCGAAATCGCTGGGTGTACGCACGATGCCTTGCCCGAAGTGGTAGTGCCACAGCCGGTTGGCCATCACTCGCGCCGTGAGCGGGTTGTCGGCACTTGTAAGCCAGCTTGCCAGCGCCGTGCGCCGTCCCGAAGAGCGCCCATCCAAGGCGGGAGCGTAAGTCGCTGGGCCCGGGGCCAACAGCGTCAGATAGCCCGGCTCAACTTCCTCCAGCGGCGCCGCGTAGTTGGCGAACGAGAGTACGTGCGTCGCCGGGACCTCTGGCCCCAGTTCGCGGATGCCCATGCCGATGGGAAGCGGTGCGGGCTTCAAGTGGTCGAACTCGGCCAGCGCCCCTTCTAGTTCGCGGTAGCGCTGCTTGTCCTTGTCAGGCAGCGAATTCGCCAGCCTGGCATCGTTGTGGTAGCGCATCTGCCACATGTGCTGCTGGAACAGCAGCCTCTCGTACATCGAGCGCTTTCCCGCGCTCTTGCGGAAAGCCTCCCGTGTCTCGGGAGAGCGCCGGTTCACTTGCTTCTCGAAGGCAGCCGCCCGCTTGGCCTCCAGCAAGGCATCCATCTGCGACCGGATTTCGCGAGTGGCCTCTTCCCAGTTCGATTGCTGGAGTTCGCGCTCGGCTCGTTGCCGCTCGGTCAGCAGGTGGATCTCGTCATCGGTGGTCACGTTGGTGAAGAACGCTTGCAAGCGGTAATAGTCGCTTTGCAGAATCGGATCGAACTTGTGGTCGTGGCACTTCGCACAACTGTAGGTCAGCCCTAGGAACACGCTGCCGACGGTGTCGGTGATGTCCAGCAAGACCTCCTGCCGCCGCTGCATCAAGATCGCCGCGTTGGACTCGTCGGGATAGTGGCGGTTGAACCCAGTGGCGATGCGGGCCTGGGGGTCGTTCGGCCACAGCTCGTCTCCGGCGATCTGCTCTTGGACGAAGCGGTCGTAAGGCTTGTCGTTGTTCAACGAGTCGATCACGTAGTCCCGGTAGCGCCACGCGTTCGGACGCGTCTCGTCCGACTTGAAGCCCTCGCTCTCGGCATAGCGCGCCAGGTCGAGCCAGTGCCGCGCCCAGCGCTCGCCGTAGCGCGGCGACGCCAGCAGCCGGTCGACCACCTTGGCGAAAGCGTCCGGCGAATCATCCTCGACAAACGCCTGCACTTCAGCCGGAGTGGGCGGCAGGCCGTGCAAGTCGAAGGTTGCCCGGCGGATCAGCGTGGTTCGGTCCGCCCTCGCGGCCGGTCGGATGCCCTCGCTGCGCAGGCGCGCCGACACGAACGCATCGATCGGGTGAGCGGCGCTGGGCGCCGGCATGTCCGGCTCGGCCACCGGCTGGAAGGCCCAGTGCGAGCGCTGGTGCTCCGGAAAGTCTGGCTCGCCCGCAATGCTCGCTGTCGCACCCGAGACGGTCGCGACACAGGTCAGTACGGCAACGCAGCAGAGAAGAGATCCGATCTTGCGAGACATGGCGAAGCTTGGCGCGATGGCTGGCGCAACAGCCCTACGCAGTCACACTATCCGGTGTTTGCATATATATTGTCAAGCCCATGCGCGTGGAAACCTGCGCGTTGCAATGTGAGACCGCTGACTCTTGCCGGTGAATTCCAGAGATTCCGGGCGTTCAGGCGGCGACCGAGCAGACGGCAATCTGGAACGGTCCGCGCCTGTACCCAGCCGGGAGGCGGGAGCCGCACTCCGAGGCGCGCGCGGGACAGCGACGGTTTCGACGGCCAGAGGCTATGATGGGCGTACATCTCATGAAACGCTTGGCCCTCATCCTGCTGCTGTGCGTGGCAAACCCTGCCTGGGCCGGTAACGAGGGGTTCAACGGGCGCTGGGTGATCGAGCCGCTGGGCGAGAACAACGGGCGCGTCATGTGGCTGGAGATCAGCGGCGCAGGGGCGGGACCGATCACCGGATTCATGGTCGGCGGCGGCCCGGGGGGGCAGCTGGACCCGATCCACGACGCCAAGATCGAAGGCGGCCAACTTGCGTTTCACCTCGAGCGCTCCTTCGGCCGGGACAGGGACCGTTCGGTCAAGACTCCCATCGTTGCGGCCCTGAGGGGCGACGTCCTGCACGGCGCCGCCACGCGCGAGCGGGGCACCATCCTCTGGCTGGGGCGGCGAGCCCCCGTTGTGCTCGATCACGACGACGGCTCTTGGAAGCCGTCCGCGCCCGTCGCGCTCTTGAACGGCAGAGATCTCGGCGGATGGCACACCCTGCGGCCCGGACGCGAAGAAGGCTGGTACGTCGAGGATGGCGCCCTCAAGAACCACAGGCGGGCCGACGTGTTGGTTTCCGACCAAGCGTTCTGGAATTTCCGCCTGCAAGTCGAGTTCCTCGTGCATCCCAACATGAATGGAGGCATCGGCCTGCGCGGCCGCTACGAGATCCAGATCCTCGACGACCACGGCACTCCCCCGAGCGACCACGGCAACGCGGCGCTCTACGGCCGCATCGCGCCTGCCGTGAACGCCAGCCGTCCGGCCCGCGAGTGGCAGTCGCTGGACGTGCGGCTGGTCGGGCGCGAGCTCAGCGTGGAGCTCAACGGGGTCAAGACCATTGATCGCAAGATCATCGATGGCTTCACGGCGATGGCCACGGACTGGCGCGAAGACATGCCGGGCCCAATCACCCTGCAGGGAGACCACGGTGCAGTGGAGTTCCGAAAGATCGTGGTCACGCCGCTAACGCAGTGACGAGGTTTCGCGCCGCGACCGTCGCGGCCGTCGCCGGGCTGGCCATAGCGCTCTATCTGCTGCCCATTGGCGACCGCGGGCTGATCGGCCCCGACGAGCCGCGCTACGCGTCGATCTCCCGCGAAATGGCCGAGTCTGGCGACTGGGTAACGCCCAGGCTGTGGGGCGAGGCATGGTTCGAAAAGCCGGCCATGCTCTTTTGGATGGGAGGCGTCGGCTATTCCGCCGGCCTGCAGTCGTACACCAGGGTGCCGGTGGCGCTGCTCAGCCTCGGATTCCTAGCGTTTTTCTTCTGGCGAGTGAGGGCGCACTTTGACGGCGAGACGGCCGTCACCGCGACCTGCCTGCTTGCCACGTCGGCCGGCTGGGTCGCGTACTCGGATGCGGGGGTCTTCGACGCGCCCCTCGCGGCCTTCACCTCTAGTGCGTTGCTGTGCCTGCTGCCGTGGGCTTCCTCGCACGGCCGGGGCAGGCCTGCCGAGATGGCCGCATTCGGCGCTCTGCTCGGATTCGGCGTGCTGAGCAAGGGTCTTGTGGCGCTGCTGGTGGCGGCGGCCGCCACGGTGCCGGTCCTCGTCCGGCGGCCTCGGGCCCTGTTGGACTTGCTGCGGCCAGTGCCGCTGGGCGCGTTCTGCCTGGCCTGCCTGCCCTGGTACGCGGCCTGCTACTGGGCGAACGGGCAGGAGTTCATCGACGAGTTCATCGTCCGACACCACTTCGAGAGGTTCGTCAGCTCGTCCCTGCAGCACGTTCAGCCGTGGTGGTTCTACCTGCCGGTGCTAGCTGTCTTTCTCCTGCCGTGGACGCCGCTGGCGCTCTCCCTGCGCTGGGAAACGGTGGCCGCCGGAACGAGCCGCCGCTTTCTGGCCTGCTGGGCACTGGGCCCGCTGTTGCTCTTCTCCGTCGCGGTGAACAAGCTGCCCGGCTACATTCTGCCGAGCCTGCCGCCACTGGCCATCCTGCTGGCGATCCAGTGGAAGGCCCGCGCCAGCAGGCCGCTCCTGCTCGCGGCGGGGGCGACGCTGCTGTTGGTTCCGCTGGCGGGCACCCTGCTGCCGGAGGCGCTGGCTGACGGGATTCGCAGGGCTTGGGCCGGGCTTGACTCCGCCACCCTTCTGGCAAGGGCTGCAGCGGGAATCGCGGCGTTCGCCCTGGCATCGATCGTGGCGCTGAAGACCCCCCGCGAGCGGTCAGTCCCGGCCTTGTGCGCGATCGTGGCGCTAACGCTCGCAGCGCTGAAGTTTCAAGCCTTCCCGGCGATCAGCCTGCAGGCTGGCACGCGAGAGTTCGTGGCCAAGGAACAGACGCGCCTAGCCAGCTCGTGCATCGGCGATATCCGGCGTCACGCGGCCTATGGCATTCGGCACTACAGCGGCCACACTGTTCCGGACTGCGAAAAAGTTCCGGCCGCATTCCGAATCGAAGGGGACCCCCCTGTGCTTGTGCCAAGTCAGGCGGAAGATGCCCCGCCCCGCTCTCTTGGCGAGTGACGGGGCCAGCGCCGCGCTTAGATAGTGGGAGATCTAGAGCCAAGGAAAGCCCTAGCTATGATCTCCGAAGAATTCGTCGCCAAGTCCACCGACACTCATGACCCCTTGCAGCATGCGCCTCCTCCGACCACGGCCTTCCCAGGTCGGCGGAACCGCGATCTCCGCCTGTCGCTCGCGTTCCTCTCAAGCGATCGTGAAGGGTAGCGCCATGCTGCGCCGTGCGCTCGTCGTTTTCCTAGCGGTGTGTGGCCCGGCTGTCGCCGAAGATAGCCGCCCGCACGTCGCCCTCGTCGTCGGCACGCTGCACCTCTCGCCCGAGCTGAGCGTCCCGCTGTTGGCTCCCGAGCTGCAGCGCTTCGGCTTTCGCACCACGGTAGTCCTCGGCGAGGGAGATCCGGAGGAGAAGACCGAGAACGTGTTGCCTGGGATCGAGGTGTTGGACGAGGCCGACGTGGCGGTCTTCTTCGCGCGCTTCCTCAAGCTACCGGATGACGAATGGGCGCCGATTGAAAACTATCTAAAGTCCGGCAAGCCGGTGATCGGCCTGCGCACCGCCAATCACTCGTTCCGGTACGACAAATCCCATCCCCGCTTCGGTTGGAACGACGGTTTCGGTCGCCGCGCCCTGGGCACCCCCTACGTCGCGCACCAGGCGGGAACGACGCCGGTAAGTGTCGTGGCGCGGAACCGAACTCATCCTGTCCTGAGCCACCTGCCGAAGCTCCGGTGGACCTCGCCCGGATCGCTTTACATCACCCGGTTGGAGGGCGGCGTCATTCCGCTGCTCACCGGAATCGGCGAAGGCAGGGCCCGACTGCTTGAACGAGACTTCGGTCCCGTCCAGATCAGCAAGCGCGAGGCTGACATTGTCGCTTGGACCTGGACAAACGAGTGGGGCGGCGAGGTCTTTGGAACGACGCTCGGACACCCCGGCGATTTCGCCGAGGAGTCCTTTGTCCGGATGTTGATCAACGCCATCCACTGGGCCGCGGGCAAAGCGCCGCCTGGACCGGACGTAGAGATTTCGACCTGGGAAGTCCAGCCGCCCAACTGACACAGGCTCGCGGAGTGATCGCTCTCCCCGGCGGCTGCTCAAGCGGTGGTCAGTCTGTGATCCACTGACCGGCGCGTGATGTGCGACGCTTTGGAACTCGGGGAATATGATGGCCGGGCATGGGCTCCGGTGCGCTCGAGGTTCGTTGCCTCGGGACTAGCGGCGAGAGCATCGTCACTCCGCTCCCTGGGAGCCATGCTCCCGCCCTGCGCCTCCCTGTGCTGTAATTGGAATTGAAGCCGCTCAGGAGATCATGTCGCAGTTGCGGCCGCCCGCAACCTCCCGAATCGAAGCCGCTCCTATCGACCGGCTTTCTGCCCGGCGCGCGGACGCGCTAGAAGCGATTTCCGTGTCCTTTCAACCTTGTTATCCAGTGCCTGACTGCCCCAAAGGGTCTTGATCCAGTTCCGTCGAACCCAGAAGCCCACCACCTCCGACCATGAAATCGCTTCCCCTGCCTGCACTGTTGCTGCTCGCCTCGCAAGCGGCCGCCCAGCAGCCGCCCCAGGATTCGGCTCGACTGATCTCCGAAGGCAGGACGCACTTTCAGCTGCGCTGTGGCGGATGCCACGGAGGCGATGGCCGTGGGGGCGAGCGTGGCCCCGACGTGATCACTACCCGATCGGCCCGGAGCCGGAGCGCCGACGAGGTGCGCCGGTTGATCCGCGAGGGATTGCCTGACCGTGGAATGCCCGGGTTTTCGCTGTCAGACTCCGAAATGACCACGCTGGTCACCTTTTACAGGGCCGAGACCGCGCCTGCCAGCGAGACGCCCCCACAGGGAGACCCGGCAGTTGGCGAGGAACTTTTCTTCGGTAAGGCCAATTGCGCCACCTGCCATGTCCGTGGCAGGGGCGGACTGGTTGGACCAGACCTCTCCTCGGTCGGGGCGAGCCGCACGCTCGCCGAACTCAAGAGCGACTTGATGGATCCCGGCTCGGCAATCGCCGAGGGCTACCGGAGAGCCGAGGCCGGTCTTGCAGGTGGCGAGCGGATCCTAGGTTTCGTGCGCAATCAGAGCGCCCACGACATCCAACTGCAGTCTCTTGACGGGCGCTGGCATCTGCTCTCCCAGGATCGGATCAGAGATCTCGTTCCCCTGCCCGGATCTCCAATGCCGCCCTACGACGGCGACCGACCCGACGACTTGGTCGCGTACCTGAGCCGCTTGGATGGCCAGCCCGACAATCCTGTGCGAGCGCGATACGTCAAAGCACAGGGCCAGCTCCCAGACACCGTTCCGTTCGCCCGCATCGAGAATCCCAGCGAAGGAGACTGGCCTACCTACAACGGCCGGCTGCATGGCAACCGCCACAGCTCGCTGGACAAAGTCGATGCCACCAATGTCGCGAAGCTGGCCCCCGAGTGGATTCTTCCCGTGCGCGCCCCCCGCAGCCTCGAAACGACGCCCATCGTCGTCGACGGCCTCATGTATGTCACGGCCCCGAACGAGGTCCGCGCCGTCGACGCTCGGGTAGGCCGCGAGATCTGGAGGTACAGCCGGCCCCGCACGGCCGCTGTCATGGGCGATGCCGGAGCAGGCACGAATCGAGGGGCGGCGATTCTCGGCGATCGGGTGTTCATCGTCACGGACAACGCCAACCTGATTGCGGTAGACCGCCTCACCGGCCGGTTGCTGTGGGAGGCCGACATGGCCGACCATCGCGATCATTACGGCGGAACGCTCGCGCCACTCGTCGTCAACGACTTGGTCATCGCCGGAGTCGGCGGCGGAGACGAGGGCATACGCGGATTCCTGGCGGCCTACCGGGCGGATTCGGGAGAGGAGGCGTGGCGCTTTTGGACGGTCCCGCTGCCGGGCGAACCGCGGTCCGAGACTTGGGTGGGGAGTGTCCTGCCCCATGGCTGCGCGGGCACATGGCTCACCGGGACGTACGACCCGGAACTGGATCTTCTCTACTGGCCGACCGGCAACCCCTGCCCGGATATGAACGGGGACGAGCGCCAGGGTGACAACCTCTACAGTGACTCGATTCTCGCGATCGACCCCCGGACCGGCACGCTGCGCTGGCACTACCAGTACACGCCTCACGATCTGTACGACTGGGACGCCAACCAGACTCCCATGCTCGTCGATGCGGAGTTTCGGGGTCGTCCGAGGAAGCTTCTGGTCCACGCCAACCGCAACGGATTCTTCTACGTGCTTGACCGCACCAACGGAGAGCTGTTGCTGGCCGAGCCCTTCGTCGAGAAGATGACCTGGGCCACCGGTGTCGGACCGGACGGACGCCCGGAAAAGCTCCCGGGCAAGAAGCCGACCTACGCGGGAAACGAGGTCTGCCCCTCGCTCGCGGGCGCAACGAACTGGATGTCGCCCTCCTACAGCCCCGAGACCGGCCTCGTCTACGTCCAGACCATCGAGCAATGCAATATCTTCACCAAGCGCGACGAAACCTGGCAGCGCGGCAAGGGCTATTTCGGCGGTGCCGCACGGGCTGTGCCGGGCGAGCGGATCGTGAGTTCGCTCCGGGCGATTCAATTGGAATCCGGACAGATAGCTTGGGACCGGCCCCACGGATCACCCGAGCGCACGTGGACCGGAGCGCTGTCGACCGACGGAGGCCTCGTGTTCTACGGGGACGGGGACGGAACCTTTTCTGCCGCCGATTCCGCGACAGGGGAACCGCTCTGGCACTTCCACACGAACGACCTTTGGAAAGCCTCCCCCATGACCTACCAGGCCGGAGGGAGGCAGTTCGTGGCAATCGCCGCCGGTTTCAACATCATTGCCTTCGCCTTGCCAGAAGGCGAGTAAGCCAGCGCCCTGCTGGCGGGGGCCACTGCCGGCGCTGGCGGGGCAGTACGCCGGGGACGCTTTGCGAAACCTCGGCGGGCGAGATTTCGCAGCAGCGACCCTCGGGGCAGCCCCAACCCCTGCATGTCGTGCCGGTGAGGTCCCCAACGCTCAAATCAGCGATTCTTCCGCTCACGGATGTGAGTCCCGAAGAAAAGGCTACATGCCGGGGGGGTTGGCGTCCGGAACCGAAGGCAGATAGAGGGGCCGGGCGGTCTTAGCGGCCGGGCGGTTTAGGATTTCGTTCGCGGCGTTCAGCAGATTCTTGCGAGTGACCTGACCGACCAATTGAGTGTCGCGCAGCACCGGCAATCTACGCTGCGTGCTCTCGCGGAAGATGGCCGCGACGCTGAACATGTTGAGCGATTCGTCAATCGTGCGAGCGCCCGAGTCCATGAACGCCGACACGGTCCATTCCGGCCCGGAAGCCTCCTTGCGCTTGTTTAGCGAGCGGACCAACGCGTGCGCGGCGACCAGCACGTTGTGGCGGCTGATCTGGCCGACCACGCGGCCGTCGCGAACGACGACCAAGCGGCGATAAGCGGTCTGGAGGAACGTCTCCACGACTTCCAAGAAATCGAGGTCTTCGCTGATCACGCGTCCCGAGTCCTGCGCCATGTAGCGGCGAATCTGCGCTCCCGGCAGGTTGTCGTAAATCGCATCGATCAGGACCCTCATGCTGTGGGATTCGGAGAACACCCCCAAGTAGCGTCCCTCCCCGTCAACCACGGGGGCTCCGGAGATGCGATGCGAGAGCAGGAAGTTGACAGCGTCGAACGCATCCATTTCCGGCTGGAGCATCCACAACTGCTTGGTCATCAGCTCGCCGCTGCTCAGCGGGCGGCCACCGAGGTCGCTCGACCTGACGAGATCGGAGAGGCTGGAGAGCACCCGCAGGCAACAGCGCTCTGTGAAGATCCCCAAGTAGGACCGCTCGGGGCCGACTACTGGAGCGCCCTTGACATTCACGTGGATCAACTTGTGGACACTGTGCAGGGCTGGCGCCTCCGGGTCCAGAGTGACCAGCTTCGTGACCATGAAATCCCGTGCGGTCTTCATTGCTCCAGCCTTGACCGCTCGGGACGATTCCCCGCGTGAACGTTTAGATACGGCCGGGAACCCTCCGCCGGCTAAGGCGCTTCAAGTATGCAGCGGCATGATTCCGAAGTCAACCGCCGCCGCTGCGGGGGCGCCTTCCCCGGAGTTCGGCGCGGAGAGCTACGCGAGCTCTTGCATTACCGTGTCGAGCGCGCTCTTCGGAGGCCGCAAGCGGTCTTGGCCCAGCTGGGCCAGCGGCACGTCGTCAAGGTTCAGCATCTCGGTGAAGCTTGGCTGGTCGGTGCTCACGTACAGCACGCCGGTCAGTATCTGCCCCTGTTCTGTCGCCAGCTCGATGCGATCGAGAGCCTTCAGGCGGCTGGTCGGATCGTAGTCTTCCTCGAGCTTCTCCAGGCGCAGCATGGAGCCATCGTGCATCTCGACCTCGTACACCGTGCCGGGGACGAAGTCTTCCTGCAAGTGGATCTCCTCGAAGTGCGGCACGAAGCCGATCGACTGCAGCGGCACCTTGTTCTCGCGCACGTACTTGTAACTCTTGGTCGAGCCGACATGGTCGTTGAACGTCACGCAGGGCGACACTATGTCCAGCACGGCTGTGCCGCGATGGGCGAGCGCCGCCTTGAGGATGGATTGAAGATGTTTCTTGTCCCCGGAGAACGAACGCGCCACGAACGTCGCGCCGAGCTGCACCGCCAGCCCGCACGTGTCGATCGGCGGCAGATCGTTGGCGATACCGGACTTTGTCGTCGAGCCCAGGTTGGCCGTCGCTGAGAACTGCCCCTTGGTCAATCCATAGCAGCCGTTGTCCTCAATGATGTAAACGATCGGCACGTTCCGGCGCATCATGTGCACGAATTGCCCGAGACCGATCGAGGCGGTGTCGCCGTCGCCGGAAACGCCCAGCGCCAGCAGTTGCTTGTTGGCCAGCACGGCACCGGTGGCCACGGCGGGCATCCTGCCATGCACGCTGTTGAACCCGTGCGACATGCTCAGGAAGTAAGCGGGCGATTTCGACGAGCAGCCGATGCCCGACAGCTTGATGACCTGCGTCGGGTCGATCCCCATCTCGAAGAAGCACTCGACGATGCGCTCGGAGATCGAATTGTGCCCGCAGCCCGCGCAGAGCGTGGTCTTCAGGCCGCGATAGGGCTCGAGCCCAAGGCCGATGCGGTTCGAAACCGGTGCTTTCGCCCGGGTAGCGGTGGCGGTGCTCACAGCCCCTCCTGATCGACGATTGCGTCGGTGATGGTGCGGGCGTCCAGCGGCATGCCTCCGTAGTAGCAGACGCTCCGCAAGTGGTCATGAATCGCCGGGAACTGCCTTCGCAGCAGCATGCGCAGCTGGCCGTCGCGATTCTGCTCGACGACATAGACATGGTCGTGGTCGGCGATAAATTCTTCCGTGGCGTGGCTGAACGGCCAGCCGCGCACGCGGCAGTAGGCGGTCTCAAAGCCGTATTCCAGCCGCAGCTGGCTGCGCGCTTCGCGCACCGCCTCGTGACTTGTGCCGGCGGCCACCAAGGCCACGCGCGCCTTGGGGCCGTCCTCGATGACCGGTTCGGGCAGCCACTTGCGAGCCCCGGCCATCTTCTTCTGGATGCGGTCCATGTTGCGGATCCAGTCTTCCTCGCGCTCGCTGTAGTTGGCGTCCTCGTCGTGGCCAGTGCCGCGGGCGAAGTAGGCCGCCTGCGGGTGCCGGTTGCCCGGTACGGTGCGATAGGCGACGCCATCGCCATCCACGTCTCGGTAGCGGCCCCAATCGCCCTGGAGCCGTTCGATGTCCTCCTCGCTGAGCACTTTGCCGCGATCCATGTCCCAGTCCGGATACTCGAACTTGTCGGCGGTCCAATAGTTCATTCCCAAGTCGAGATCGAGCATCACGAACACCGGAGACTGCAAGCGCTCGGCAACGTCGAACGCCTTGGCGCCGAACTCGAAGCACTCCTCCGGGGTGCCCGGAATCAGCATCGGGTGGAACGTGTCGCCGTGCGACAGCGTGGCGGCCGAAAGGAAGTCCCCTTGAGACGTGCGCGTCGGCAGGCCCGTGGAGGGCCCCATGCGCTGCACGTCGATCAGCACGACCGGAATCTCTGCGAAATGCGCCAGCCCGACGAACTCCGACATCAGCGAGATGCCCGGGCCGGCGGTCGTGGTCATCGCCCGCGCGCCGGCCCAGCCGGCGCCGATGGCCATGCCGATCGAGGCCAGCTCGTCCTCGGCCTGCACCACCGCGAACGTGGCCTTTCCGGTCGACTCGTCGATGCGAAAGCGGTTCAAGTAGCCTTGGGCCGCCTCAGCCAGGGACGACGACGGCGTGATGGGGTACCAAGTGATGACGCTCACACCGCCGAAGACCGCCCCAAGGGCGGCCGCGGCGTTGCCCTCGACAATGATCTTGCCTTTGTTCCCGTCCATCCGCTCGAGCCGGTAGGGATCGTGCTTGACAAGATTCTGGCGGGCCCAGTCGCAGCCGGCCTTGGCCGCGTTCCAGTTCAGCTCGGCAGCCTTGGGCTTGGTTGCGAACTGCCTCTCGATGCCCTTGCGGAGCTCCTCCATCTCGATGTCCAGCAGAGCCGCCAAGACGCCGTCGTAGACCATGTTGCGCACGAGCTTGCGCAGCTTCGGCTGGGGACAGACCGCGGCCGTGATGGGATCGAACGGCACGGGGTAGAAGCACAGGTCGTCGCGCAGCGCGTCCAAGCCCAGCGGCTCGTCGTAGACCACCGCTCGGCCCGGGTCGAGGGACTGCACGTCCTCGTGGGCCGTCTGCGGGTTCATCGCCACCAAGAAATCGACTTCCTTCTTGCGGCCCGTGAAACCGAACTTGCTGGCGCGGATGGTGTACCACGTCGGCAGCCCGGCAATGTTGGACGGGAACAGGTTCTTGCCCGAGACCGGAATGCCCATCTCGAACAGCGCCCGCAACAGGACCAGATTCGAAGACTGGCTGCCCGACCCGTTGACGGTGGCGACGTGGATGCTGAAGTCGTTGACGACCTCAAGTTCGGGTACAGTTACGGGTTCCCCGCTAGGGGATGCGTTCACGGCTTGCATGAAACAAGGGGCCTTGCGGCAACGACGGGCTTCAGGTCAAGCGGCCGCCTTGACTGGACTTCATTTAGACGTCCTGCCTTCTCCTTTCCAGTATAAGAAATTCCGCCGTCCAACGTAACCAGATTGTTTCAATCGTGGCAGCGTCTTCCGCGCTCGACCAATCCACCCGAACCGCCTGCAAAACTCGCTCCTGCGCCTTTCGTCTCGGCGCACGAGCGGCCGCATCGCTAGAATCAAGAAAGGGCAGCCCTGACCGTCAAGCCGCGGCCTGCTGCCGTCCCCGATTGCCCCAGCCGGGCCCGCGGCTCAGGGGCGGTTTCGTTCCGCGCTCGTTTGCTTTCGTTCGTCATGCTCGACAACGCTCCACCGCCTGCTACGCGCGACAGCTTGCCCGAAGAGACGGCGCAGCGGCGGCGCTTTGAATCCGTCTTTTCGCGCACTGCGGAGCTGTATGGATTCACCGAAGTGTCCACGCCGATGTTCGAGCGGGCCGACCTGTTCGCGGCGCGCTCGGGCGCGGAAATCAAGAACTCGCTGCTAACCTTCCACTGCGACCACGAGGAGTACGCGCTGCGGCCGGAAATGACCGCGCCCGTCTGCCGCATGGTCGCCTCCGGGGCGCTGGCCGGGCTCGAGCGGCCGCACCGACTTTTCTATATCGCGCCGTGCTTCCGGTACTGCCGCCCGCACTCCGGGCGCCAGCGCGAATTCACTCAAGCCGGAATCGAGGTCTTGGGCGACCCCTCGCCCGGGGCCGATGCCGAGGTGATCGCGACTGCCCACCGTTTCCTGCGCGATCTCGGAGCGGCCGGGCTCGCGCTCAAAGTGGGCACGGCCGGGATCTTCCGAGCCCTGCTGCCGGAACAGCTCAGCGCCGACGAGCGAGCCGCCGTGATCGGCCATCTCGACCGGCTGGCAGCCATCCGCGAGCGATGCTCCGTGGCGCGGCCGGACGGACTGCTGCAAGAACAACTCAGGGCCGACCGGCGGGCCCTGGCGGTGCTGCAGTCGCAGGACGGCTACGCCGGGGAGTTCGCCATCGCGGAGACGCCAACGCTAGAGCCGGAGGAACTGGTCCGCCGCCTGCCCGACGAGGCCGCGGCTACCTACCGCCGCCTGTGGAATGTCGAGGGATACGTTGACGAGGCGACGGCGGATCTGCTGCTGCGCGCCAGCGCGATTCGAGGGGGGTTGGAAGAGGTCTCCGAGCAGGCGTCCGCGGCCTTGGGCGGATCGAGCGCGAGCGCAGCCTTGGAGGATCTGATTGCGGTCTGCCAACGCCTAAGGCACTACAGCGTCGGCGGCTTCGAGATCTCCCTCGGGATCTCCCGCGGGCTGACGTTCTACACCGGAACCGTGTTCGAGATCGCCAGCGGTTCGAAGAAGCTCTGCGGAGGCGGGCGTTACGACCAGCTGGTCCAGCTCTTTGGCGGCGAACCCACGCCGGCGACCGGCTGCGCCGTCCGGCTGGACACGTTGCAAGAGCTGGGCTTGGACAAGCCTGTCGGCGACGGCCCCGAGGGAATTACCCTGCGCGCGGCTTCCGCCCAGGACGAGGCCCTGACCGTCCGGCTTGCCGAGGACCTGCGCACGCGGGGCGTCGCTATCGGCCGAGCGGGCACTCCGGCGGCCAGTGTCAGCGGAAACACGGTGAGACTGCCCGATGGCGCGGTGGTCGCGGCCGAAACCGAAGCCGTGCTGGAGGCGCTCTCGGCTGGCAGCTAGCCGCCCAAGGACGCAGTCATGAATCCAATCCGATTCGCCATTCCCAAGGGAAGCCTGGAAAAGAAGACCCGCGCCTTCTTCGAACGCTCGGGCATCGACCCCCGGGGCTACGCGGACGGCAGCCGCGGCTACCGTCCCGACTTGGGCCTGGCAGGTGTCGATGTCAAGATGATGCGGCCCCAGGAAATCCCCTACATGCTGCAGGCCGGCTTCTTCGATCTCGGCATTTCCGGCATCGACTGGTACTACGAGAGCGAGGCGGCCGCAAACGTCGAGGATCTGCTGGATCTGGGCATCGGCCGGGTGGACATCGTGCTGTGCGTCTCCAACCAGTGGGACGACGTGCGCTCGGCGGCCGATCTGTTCGCCAAGTTCGTGGACTCGACTGGCACGCAACCCCTGCGGATCTGGACCGAGTACCTGAATCTCACCGAGGCTCTGGTGCGGCAGCACACAGATTTGGAACCGTCGCTGTACAGTCCCTACACGCGCTTGGGAGTCGAGCGCAGCGGGGCTTCGCCGGTCGCGATCTTCCATTCGTTCGGCGCCACCGAATCCAAGCCTCCCGAGGACGGCGAGGCGATCGTGGACAACACCGAGACCGGCAGCACGATCCGGGCCAACGGCCTCAAGATCGTGCACAAGGTGCTGGAAGGCTCCACCGCGCACCTGCTCGCGAACCGGCGCGCCTTGCGCAACCGGGAGAAGCGCGAGGCGATCCTGCGCGTGCGCGACATGCTCGCGACGGCGGCCCCCGCCGCGCTCGAGGAGGAGCCCGCGTTCGGCCACATTTGAGCGTCCCTGCGGCCCGCCGCCTTGGAAACCGTTATCATGACTGCGGCGCCTTGTGGGACTCAATCGGCATATCGCCTTGGGGTTGGCCATAGGCCTGCTCGGCTCCTGCGCGGCATTCGCACAAGGCCGGCGGCAGCTTTCGGAGAAGCAGCGCAGGCAGCGCGAGATCCTGCGCTGGGAGCTGTTCCGCCCCGTGGTGCGCGGCAAGCACGCGGCGGTCTCGGCCGGAACACCCACCGTCACCCAAGTGACGATGCGCGTGCTGCAGGCCGGCGGCAACGCCGTTGACGCCGGAGTGGCCGCACTGCTGGCCGGAGCGGTAACCGAATTCTCTCACTTCGGGTTCGGCGGCGAGGCGCCGCTGCTAATCCGCACGCCCGACGGGAGCGTTCACTCGATCGCAGGGGTGGGCACGGCGCCGGCCCTGATGACCCTCGAGTTCTTCCTCAACCGGAAGAAGGATCCGCAGCTGGAGCTCGAGGCTGCGCAACGCGACCACAAGACCGGCGAGATCCCGTCTTACGGCACCATGCCGGCGCTAGTGCCCGGCATGGTCGACGCGGCCCTGCTGGCCTTGCAGCGCTTCGGCACGCTGTCCTTCGAGGCGGTCGCGGAACCCGCGGCGGGGCTGGCGCTGGCGCATCCCATCGACAGCATGCGGTCCCGCTCGATCGGCGAGGCAAGCTCGTTTTTGAACCTGTTCCCCTCCTCGCTGGCCGTGTACGCGCCGGACGGGCGCAGGCCGCGGCCCGGGGACCTGTTTCGCCAGCGCGACCTGTCCGAAACGATTCGGAGCATGATGCGTGCGGAGCGAGCCGCGCTCGATTCCGGCAAGTCGCGCGAGGGTGCCATCGACGCCGTGCGCGACTACTTCTACCGCGGGCCGATCGCGCGGGAAATCGCAGACTTCGTCAAGAGCGATGGCGGACTGCTGCGGTACGAAGACTTCGCCGCGTTCCGGCTGGAGGTCGAGCGCCCGTTGGTAACCGAGTTTCACGGCTACCAGATCTACAAGCCTGACTTCTGGACGCAGGGCGCGGTTCTGTTACAGGCCCTGAACATTCTCGAGGGCTATGACCTGGAGGCGCTCGGCTGGAACACGCCAGAATACATCCATCACTTGGTGGAAGCCCTCAAGCTGGCATTCGCGGACCGCGACGCGTGGTACGCGGATCCCAAGTTCGTGTCGGTGCCTGCCGCACTGCTGAGCAAGGAATACGCCGGTGCCAGGCGGACATTGATCAACCCGAAGCGCGCGTCGACCGAGTTTCGCCCGGGCCGGTTCGGGCGGCGCCAGCCAATGCATCCCTCGCGCCACGCGCGCCGACGACCCCTGCCCGACGAACTAGCTTCCAAGGACACGACGTCGATCAACATCGCCACCGCGGACGGCACGCTCTTCTCTGCCTCGCCCTCGGGCGCTTGGATGCCCGCGGTGATCGCGGGAAGCACCGGCATCCCGCTGACCCAGCGCGGCCACAGTTTCCTCACCGTCCGCGGCCATCCGAACGTGGTCGAGCCGGGCAAGCGGCCAAGGATCACGCTGACCCCGACGTTGGTGACGCGCCGGGGGCAGCCGTTCATGGCCCTTTCGACGCCGGGCGGTGACCAGCAAGAGCAAGCCCTGCTGCAAGTGCTGCTGGCAGCCGTGGTCTTCAATTTCAACTCGCAGGCAGCGGTCGAAGCCCCGCGCTTCCAGAGCAAGCACCTGGTGTCGAGCTTCGACGACCATGCCATGGAACCCAACGTGCTGCTGCTTGACGAGCGGATGCCGTCGTTCGTCTTCGAAGATCTGGCCGCGCTCGGGCATCAAGTCGAGCTGCGGCGAGCTCGCAACAGCGGCTCGGCGCCGACCGCGGTGAAGCTGCTCCGCAACGGAGTCATCGAGGCCGGCGCCGACCCCTATGCCTTTCGCTACGCCGCCGGCTGGTAGCTCGGCCCCGGGCGCCGGCTCCGAAAAAGCTGCGCTATGATCGCATCTCAGATGGCCACTAGACGCGAATTCATCGGCGGGATCAGCGCTCTGTTAGGAGCCGTCGGCTGCAGCTCCCGGCAAGACCGCGAGCGACCCATGAACGTCCTGTTCCTGTTCCCCGACCAGATGCGGGCGCAGGCGATGGGCTGCATGGGAAATCCGGACGTAAAGACCCCGAATCTGGACCGGCTCGCCGCCGAGGGCGTGCTGTTCCGCAATCACTTCGCGAATTCGCCGGTGTGCTGCCCGGCACGCGCGATCATCCTGACCGGCAAGTACGCCCACACCAACGGCATGATCGCCAACGATCTGCGCCTCCGCGAATCCGAGACCAGCGTGGCCGAGCTGTTCGCCGAGGCCGGATACCGCACCGGCTTTGTCGGCAAGTGGCATCTGGACGGGGGCCCGCGCCAGCCGGGCTGGATCCCGCCCGGAGCGAGGCGGCAGGGGTTTGAGTTCTGGGCCGCGAACGAAGTGAGCCACGCTCACTTCGACACGCACTACTTCCGGGACGATCCCGAACCGATCCCGATCAAGTCCTTCGAAGCCTCGGCTTGGACCGATATCGGCATTGAGTTCTTGCGCCAGACCGAGCAGGACGCGCGCCCGTTCTTCCTGACGGTCCAAATGGGCCCGCCGCACGATCCATACATCGCCCCGGACGAATACATGGCGCTGTACGATCCAGACGCCCTGACGCTGCGGCCGAATTTCGACGGCGACACGAGCGACCGCGAGCTGGAGCCGAGCCCCTATGTGAAGACGCCGGGCCGCAAGGAGATCGCAGCCTACTACGCGATGGTGACCGCGGTGGACGATCAAGTCGGAAGGATTCTTGGCGAGCTCGACGAACTCGGACTGCGCGACAACACGATCGTCATCGTGTCCTCGGATCACGGCGACATGCTGGGATCCCACGGGACGCGGCTGAAGCGAAAGCCCTGGGAGGAATCGATCCTGGTGCCCGGAATCGTGCGGCATCCCGACGCGCCGGCCGGACGCGAAACCGATGCTCTGTTCTCTCACGTGGACATCGCGCCGACACTGCTCTCGCTGTGCGGATTGCCCGTGCCGCCGGAGATGCAGGGAGCGAGCCTTGCGCCGGTGGTGCTCGGGCAGGCGGACTCGGGACCGAGCGCAGCCTACTTTCAGATCTTCGGGCCGTTCCTCGCCGGTGGCGTGGAGCAGGGCTGGCGCGGGCTGCGCACAGACCGCTTCATGTACGCTCGCACGAAGGACGCACCTTGGCTCCTGTACGACCTCGAGGCTGATCCGTACGAACTGGAAAATCTTGTCGCAGATCCGGAAGCCGGCCCGACGCTTGCCGAACTCGACGCCGAACTAGCGCGCTGGATGGAGCGAACCGGGGACTCGTGGGACTTCGATTGGACGGCTCCGATCGAAGATGGCGGGCGACTCTACAAGCACGAGGCGTTCTACACGGTCGAGGATTTCTTCCAGTGGGCGGCCGAGAACCCCGAGCTCGCGCAACTGCCGTGACAGACATCGATCGCTAGCCACCGCATCGGCGGCCGGAAGCGACTACGGCCGGCACCTCGCGGGCGACGCGACAAGGCCTCGCTGCGAATCGCATCCGGGCTCGACCGGCAGTCCGCGGCTCGCGAGAGTCCCGCTCTGGATCCGACCGGCCAGGCACCCGGCAGGACTGTGCCTCGGCCAGATCCGACTCTGAGTGCGGGCGCTATGATGTTGCGGTGATTTCCTCGAAGCGGATCGGACGCCGGCAGTTCTTGCAACGCTGTAGCGCGGCCGCGCCCCTAGCAGCTGCCGCCTGCTCCCAGCAAGCTTCCGAGCCGACGCGCAAGCAACCCAACATCGTGATGATCATGTCGGACGACATGGGGTACTCCGACCTTGGCTGCTATGGCGGGGAGATCGAGACGCCGAATCTTGACCGGCTCGCCGGCCAAGGCCTGCGCTTCACTCGCTACTACACCAACAACATGTGTGTGCCAACCCGGGCATCGCTGATGAGCGGCTGCTACACGACCAAGGCGCTCAGCTCTGGCAACTCTGGCAACAGCATTTCGCAGGACGTCGTCAGCCTCGCAGAGGTGCTGCACAGCGGCGGCTATTCGACCTACATGAGCGGAAAGTGGCACCTCTCGAACGGGGGCGAGCACGCCAGCCTGCCCTGCCAGCGCGGCTTCGATAGGTTCTTCGGCACGACGCTCGGGGCCTGCAGCTTCTGGACGCCGGCCTCGCTGATGCTCGACAACGAGCCGGCCGAACACCTCTACCTCGACCCGGACTTCTACTACACGGACGCCACCACCGACTACGCGGCGGACTTCATGCGCGACGGCCTGGCCAAGGACGCGCCGTTCTTCCTCTACGTGGCCTACACCGCGGCGCACTGGCCGCTGCACGCCTTTGAGAGCGATATCGCCCACTATCAAGGGCGCTACGAGCATGGCTGGGACGCTCTCCGAGCGGACCGGCACGCACGCATGCTGGAGATCGGCTCGGTCAACCCGGCTTGGGATCTGTCGCCGCGGAATCCGCAGGTTCCGGCTTGGTCGGACGAGCCCCACAAGGCTTGGCAGCAACGCCGCATGGAGGTTTACGCCGCCCAGATAACCCGCATGGACGCGGGCATCGGCAGGCTGCTGGACCTGTTGGAGGAATCCGGCGAGGCCGACAACACGCTCGTGGTCTTCCAGATTGACAACGGCGGGTGCCACGTCGAATATGAGGTCGACCGCAAGGGCCCGTACCTGCCGGAGCGGACTCGGGACGGCCGCCCGGTCATTCCGGGCAACGTCCCGGAGGTCATGCCCGGCCCCGAGGACACCTACCAGAGCTACGGGTACGGCTGGGCGAATGCTTCCAACACCCCTTTCCGGCTCTACAAGCAGCATGATCACGAGGGAGGGATCAACGTGCCGCTGATCGCACGCTGGCCGGCTGTAATCGAGCCTGGCGGCATGACCGACCAGCTGGCCCACGTGATCGACCTGATGCCAACCTTCGTCGATGCGGCCGGACTCGAGCAGCCATCCGAGTTCCAGCAACGAGCGGTCCACTCGCCCGACGGCAGAAGCCTGCGGCCGGTCTTCGCGGGCGCGTCTCGCGAGCCGGCATCGGAACTGTACTGGAAATGGAGCCGCGGCCGGGCGATCAGGCAGGGACAGTGGAAGCTCGTAGCAGTGCGCGAGCGCCCGTGGGAGCTGTACGACATCGAGCGCGACGGCACAGAGTTGCACGACTTGGCCGCTGATCACCCCGGTCGAGTCAGCGAGATGGCTCGGCTTTGGAACGCTTGGGCGCAGGGGCCGCCGCGGTTGCCCGGGCATTGAACTCGGCCGGGCCGAAATCAGATCTGTCTCGGGACCCTGCGCCAAGGCTTCGCGGTTTCCGCAGGACCGGGCCTACCCGTGGCCAAGGAGCGCACAGCCCCCGCTTCGGCGCGTTCCGGAATCGGCCTCGGTTTCGAGGGTTTCCAGCTCGGATCATCTCGGTGCCGGCTAGCGACCCGTCACAGATTTGCATCCCGAACACCACCGTCTAGCGGCGGGTGTATCCGCGCCAGAGCACCTCATTGCAGAAAGAGGTCGCCGCTCGCCGGGCCGGCAACCCGCCATGCGAGCCAGCAGTAGCAACCAGTTGCGGATGTCCGTCCAGACGGCTTCCCGAGTTCCGCGGGCGGCGCTCGACGAGCGCCCCGACCAGCTCTCGCTCGTGCCCGCTCAGACCGCTGGGCCTCCGGCAACGCCAGCCCCATCTGCTCCGCCAGCCGCGGAACCGCCGTGCGCAGCGGCGCCGCGCACAGTTTCCCGCGCGCGGCGCCAGCCTAATGGCTCCTGCTAGGATTGGGCAATCGCTCATTTTCGTTATGCCTGCATGAAGGAAAGGAGGAGTGCAAGATGCGATTACAGTTCACCTACACCACGCTACTGATCCTGTTGACCAGTGTCTGCTTGGGAGGCGCCGTTCCGCTCCGCGCGAACGGGGCCGAGACCGCGGACCGGACGGATGACCGCGAGCTTGGCGCCGTAGCCAACCTGATCAGCTGCTCAGACGGCGCGCAGTTGCTGGGCTTGGCGTATCTCCGTGAGAGACCTTCGCCCGAAGGCGTGAAGGAGGTCGACGTCATGGTCCGGGTCTGGGGCGGGCTCCCGGCCGGGAGCCACGCCGTGCATATCCACGAAACAGCCGCATGTCAGCCGTGCTCGGCGGCGGGCGGCCATTTCGATCCGGGCCCGCACAGCAACACCAATCCGGACGGCAACCATCCGTTCCACTCCGGCGACCTGAGGAATATCCATTTGAACGACAAGGGTGGAGGACTGCTCTCCATGGTGACGAGCAGAGTGAGCCTCTCGGAAGGGCCGCTGTCATTGTTCGATGAGGATGGCAGTGCCTTCATCATTCATGTCCAGCCCGACTCCTATTGCCCGGACGGAGTGGTGGCAGGGTGCGCAGGCGGTGCCCGCGCTGCCTGCGGAGTGATCCTCCCGACGCGATAACTCGCCCGGCTAGGCGCGCGGCCTTCGGTCCTACGCCTCGCGCTTGGGCCACCGGCCCGGCAAGTGAGGCCAAGCCAGCGTGCGGCGGCCTAGCCCAGGTCTCGATTCGACATCGGAACGCCGAATTGAGCGGCCTGCCACCTCCAACCCTCTGGGACTAAGATAGGAATAGTTGCGGCGCCCAGCCCTTGGGGACTCCGCCGCAGTGCCGCCTCTCCCCCCGGCCCGGGCTTCGGGGCCCCTATTGGAACACCCATGTCGAACCTAGCAGTCTTGGGCCTCCAGTGGGGCGACGAGGGCAAAGGCAAGCTGATTGACCTGGCGGCCGAGCACTACGACGTGGTGGTTCGCTGCCAAGGTGGCAACAACGCCGGGCACACGGTACAGGTCGCCGACCGCGTCTACAAGCTCTCGCTGATCCCGAGCGGCGTTCTGAGACCGGGCAAGATCGGGGTGGTCGGCAACGGAGTGGTGATCAATCCGGAAGCTCTGCTCAGCGAGATCGAGACTCTCCGTTCGCTGGGCGTGGATGTTGAATCGAACCTGCTGGTGAGCAACCGCGCTCATGTTGTGTTCCCCTACCACCCGATGCTCGAGCGCTCGTCCGAGGCATCGCCCGGCAAGCGGCGCATCGGCACAACTTCCCGAGGCATCGGCCCGTGCTACGAAGACAAAGTCGCGCGGCGCGGGATTCGCGTCGCCGAACTGCTGTCGCCAACCCACTTCCCGGAGCGCTTCCGCGCGATGGCGTCCGAAAAATCCGCAGTGGCTGAAGCGCTGGGCGTTCACGAGCCCTGGGACGTGGAAGCCGCGCTAGCGCGCTACCAAGAACTCGCCGAGCGCATGCGCCCGTTCGTGACCGAAACCGGAAAGTACCTCAACCAAGCGATCCAGGACGGAAAGCGCCTGCTCTTCGAGGGGGCCCAGGCCACGATGCTCGACATCGACTTCGGCACATACCCCTACCTGACCTCTTCGAACGCCACCGCCGGCGGGCTGTGCACGGGATCGGGCGTTTCGCCGCGATTCCTGCATCACATCGTGGGAGTGGCCAAGGCTTACGCCACGCGTGTCGGCGAGGGCCCGTTCGTGACAGAAGCGCATGGGCCGGCGGGAGACGATCTCAGGCAGGCCGGAGCCGAGTACGGGACGGTGACCGGACGTCCGCGGCGTTGCGGCTGGTTCGACATCCCCCTGCTGCGGTACGCTCACGCGATTAACCACCTGTCCTCCTTGTTCATCACCAAGCTGGACGTGCTCGACCACCTGGACACGGTTCCCGTTTGCACCGGCTACCGTTACAAGGGAGGGATGCTCGACTGGATGCCGGCGATCGCCGAAGAGTATGCGGAGGTCGAGCCGGTCTACGAGGAACTGCCGGGATGGAACGGTCCCACGGCGGGGATCACCGAGTTCGAGCGGCTGCCGCGTGCCGCCAAGGACTACATCGCGTTCCTAGAGGACCGCCTCGAGATCGAGATCGGCGGCGTCTCGACCGGCCCGAAACGCGATGAAACGATCATCCGCGCCGGTTCGACCCTTCAGCGCGTGACCGCGTAACAGCCCCGCCGGAGACGGCGTGTCGCTGGCCTGGCGAGACCCTCTCCGCACGCCGAGCGGCGAGGCCCGGCAGAGGCGCGGCCGCGAAGCCTTGGCGACGCGCTAGTCGCCGCTGGTACCGACCGTCTCGCGCGGCGCCTCGGAAGCCCCGCCAATCTGGACCAACGCCGGCGCCACGGGCTCCTTGAGGACGTCCTGGCGGTACATCTTCATCAGCCGCGCTTCCTCCTCGGCCGACAGCTTGCGATCGCGCGCGCCGCTTGCAGGCACGTGTTCGCCGCTGGCCTCCGCCGCTTGGAGCTTCTTGTCACGCGCCGCAATCTTCTCTTCGCGGGCATTCTGCGGACCCTCGGAGACTTGCGCGCCGCGCGCCGCATGCTCGGCATTGATGTGCAGCTGCTCGCTCAGGTGGGTGATCTCGTCCACCTTGCGGCCGCCGGCATAGATCTTGTGGCGGCCGTGCTCGCCGTACCAGTTCGACAGCGTGGCGGTCATGTGCATCTTCTCGATGATGTTGCGCCAGCCGATGCCCGTGTTGTAGGCGCAGAACGAGATCTCGCCCTCTTGCGTGCCGTACGGGATCACGCACATCTCGGTGCGCCGGAAGTCGTAGTTGAACAGATCCTGGAACCACATGCCCGCCACGAACAGGAAGTTCCACGGATCGTTCCGCCTGGCCGTGCCCTTGCCGTAGCTCTTGCCGCTCAGCGAGAACGACTTGTCGAACTTCTTCAGCAAGTCGAACATCGAGAAGTCCTTGGGAGCCTTCGCCGGGTTGTAGTTCTTCAACAGCGCCAGCGCCATCTGGACATTGGACGCCAGCTTGCCCCGGCCCGAATCGGTGACGCGCCGGATGTCCTGCACGAACTGCGGGACGTTGATGAACTCCGCCACGGGCGACATGTCCTTGGTCTGCTTGTTGATCATCAAGGCGGTGCCGACGCCGCAGTTGGGGTGGCAGCCGCAGCTGACCTGGCCCCACTGGGCCTGCGGCCCGTGCGCCAAGTCGGCCGCGTCGACGAAGCTGCCCATCACGGAGATGGGGAACCAGTCGCGCGTCGGCTCGGTGATGCCGACCTGCTTCTTGACGTCGTGCGCCAGGTGGCTCAGCGTGTAGCGCTGGCGCATGCGGCGCTCGTCGGTGATCTCCTCGTCACGGCCGGTGAACGAAACCGGCTGGAAGGCGATGAAGGCGATCCGGCCGGGGTTGTCCCTGGCGAACTGGATGATCGGGCCGACCTCCTCGTTGTTGACGTTATTGACCAGCGTGGTCACCAGCACGATCTCGATGCCGGCATCGTGCATGTTCTCGATCGCCTTGATCTTGACGTCGAACAGGTTGCCGATCTTGCGGTGCTGGTTCGGCTCGTTGCCGATGCCGTCGATCTGCAGGTAGGCGTAGCGCATGCCCGCGTCCGCGGCGGCCTCGGCGAACTCGCGGTTCTTGGCGAACTCGATGCCGTTGGTGGCGGCCTGGACCGAGTTGTAGCCGATCTGGCGGCAGTACTGCACGGCCTTGAGGAAGTACGGCGACATCGTCGGCTCGCCGCCCGAGAACTGCACCGACATCTGGCGGCGCGGCTTGATCTTGATGGCGTTGTCGAGGATCGTCTTGATCTCTTCCCACTCGAGCTCGTGGACGAAGCCGACCTGGTTGGCGTCCATGAAGCACGGGTCGCACATCATGTTGCAGCGGTTGGTGAGATCGACGGTCAGCACCGCACCGCGGCCGAACTTCACGCTCGAGGAGCCGTGGTTGTGCAGTTCCTCGTCGTTGTGGGAGCGAATATCGCGTCCGGGGAACTGGGCTTCGATGTGCTCCAAGAACTTGGCGTCGATCGCCATCACATCTTCGGTCTTGCCGTGAATGGGGCAGTCCTTGACCATCCAGATCTCGTTGCCGCGCTGCACGATCGTGGCCTTGACCTCGCCGACCTTCTCGGTCTTGAGGATGGAATAGTCGACCTCGCCGCTGAGGATCACCTCGCGAGCCTCGCGCACGCATTTCGGGCACAGGGAGTCAGTCTCCCGCGGCCAGCCCAGCGGCGGCTTGCTCTTCTCCCACGACTTGAGCATGGGCTTCTCCGACCAAGCGGGCGTGAAGGCAGGGTTGGCCTCCTTGCGGGCGTCCCACTTGCGGGCCACCTTCCAGCCAGCGCGCGCCACCTCGGTCAGGCCCTTTTCTAGATACTTCACCGGTCGTTGCACTGGTCTCTCCTCGCTCAGATCTGCTTGTCGCTGCGCCCGGCCGATTCAGCCCGTCGCGCCAGCAAGCCAAGGACCTGTTGCCGATCGATCCGGCAACAGAATCACACCAAGGTTAATTGTCTACAGGGTGCTAGGCTGGCGCAACCAAGAAGTCCGGCAAATTTCCGAATCGCAAGTATTGGCTGCTCTATGGCAGTATTGTGGGCTGAACGGCAGCCTAGCGGCCGCCTCAGTGCGACGGAATGGCACTGGAATCGTCTTCTCGCCTGAAGCAGCGGGCGCACGAGCTCGGCTTCGAACTCGCGGGCGTGGCCACACCAGGGCCAACGCTGGAGGCGATGTTCTACCCGCAGTGGCTGGAGCAGGGCTACCACGGCGAGATGGCCTACCTTGCCGGCCGGCGGGGCGAGCTGCGCGCCGACGCCCGCTCCCTGCTGCCATCGGCCAGGTCGGTGATCTGCCTGGGAAAGGTCTACAACACGCCGGACCCCTACTCGACCGAATTCGAAGCCGGCGGGCAGGGCTGGGTCTCCCGGTACGCCTGGGGCGAGGACTACCACGACCTGATGAAGTCCCGCTTGCAGGAGCTGGCGGAATGGATCCGCCGCGAGTACGGCAGCGGAGTGAAGTGCAAGGTCTGCGTCGACACCTCGCCGTTGCTAGAGCGGGCCTATGCCCGCACCGCGGGGCTGGGCTGGATCGGCAAGAATTGCTGCCTCATCGACGAGCAGCTCGGCTCATGGTTCTTCCTCGGGGAGATCTTGACTTCGCTAGAGTTCGAGCCCGACGACGACGCGCCTTACCGCTGCGGCACCTGCCGCCGCTGCATCGACGCCTGCCCGACCGATGCCTTGGTCGAAGTCGAGGCTGATGCCGGTCCCCCGTACGCCCTAGACTCGCGGCTGTGCATCTCGTACTGGACCATCGAGCTGCGCGGGCCCATACCGGCGGACCACCGGGAGTCGATCGGTTCGCACGTGTTCGGCTGCGACATCTGCCAAGATGTCTGCCCTTGGAACAGCCCGCGGCGGGCAGCCACCAGCGAGGAGCCTTCGTTTGCGCCGGAGAACGCGACACCCGGCTTGGCGGAAATTGCCGAACTTAGCGAGGACGAGTTCAACGCCCGGTTCGGGGGCTCACCGATCCAGCGCAGCCGCTATGCGGGGTTCCTGCGAAACGTTGCAGTAGCAATGGGCAACAGCGGCAACCTGTCTTTCCAAGATGCCTTGAAGAAGCTGGCGCAATCCGGCCAGCCGCTCGTGCGCGAACACGCCGAGTGGGCGCTAGCCAAGCTGCAGCGCGAAACCGAAGGAGAATCACCCGGCGCGGAGTGAGCGCCTAGTTGTTCCTTCTCCCGCGATCGTTCTAGGGCTCGGGCTCTTCGGCAGGCTCGGCGTCGATGATCTCGAGTTCGACATCGCCCTCTTCAGCGCGTTGCTTGGCGGTCGCCTCATCGACGATCTCCAATGCGATCGGCTGCTCCATGTAAGCGGCGCCGGCACCGCCGGTGAGAATCATCAACCGATAGCGCTTCATCTCTGTGCCATCGGGCACCTTGAACGTGATCGCGTCAGCGGTCTGCTCGGTAATCTCAACCTCTACATCGGTGCCGCCGGCAGTGATGTAGAGCCTGTCCACGGTGGGCTGGGCGAGATCCGAACCCTTGGCCACAGCCGTTCCGCCGGGCGCAACGGCGTCGGGCACAACCTCAGTCAGGCGGGGCACGGCCAGCGCCATCCCGCACGCCAGCGTAAGCAAGAGGATCGTGAGACGGAATGTACTTTTCATGACCATCCCTCCTTCCGGTGGAACGATATTAAACCACACTCGCTCCGGGCGCAACCGAAAATTGCGGGCGGTGGGCGCGACCCCGACCTCACGCGCGCCCAAAATCGACGGCACCCACACAGCACGGCTAGCTAAGACGGTCTCGCCTCTGTTACAGCGCCACGTAGAGTTACGTTGGCTGCCCGCCACTACAATGGCGAAGGCTTCGCTGATGAGGATCTCGAGGAGTTGTAGCGCCGCTCGGACCCGCGCTGCTAGATCCCCGCGAGGGGCGTCGCCGCACATCATGGATTACCGGTTCCGGGCTGGCAGCTCTCCGCTGCGCGGAACGGAACTCGAACCTGCAGGCCCGCGGTGAACTTCAGTACCTCGCTGCTCTCTTTCTTGCGGAGCTTCTTGCGGAGCTTGCCCCGGCGAAAGATGGTTCAGCCAACACACGTCGTCGGGGCCGTCACAGCGCTCGGGTTGCTGCTTGCGGGGGTCGGGCGGGCCGCGAAGCCAAACGTCGTGATCGTGATGACGGACGATCAGGGCTACGGCGATCTTTCCGTCCACGGGAACCCCGTGTTGCGGACGCCAAACTTAGATCGGCTGCATGCCGAGTCGGTCCGCTTCACCGACTTTCATGTCAGCCCGTTCTGCACGCCCACCAGGGCGGCGCTGATGACTGGTCGATACGCCGCCAGAACCGGCGCGTACCGCACGTCGCACGGCAGCACCGCCATCCATCCGCGCGAGGTGACGATGGCGGAGGTCTTCGCCGCCAACGGCTACCGGACCGGACTGTTCGGGAAGTGGCACCTTGGCGACAACTATCCCTCGCGGCCGATGGACAAGGGCTTCCAACATGCCGTCTGGCACCGCTGCGGGGGCGTGACGCAGATCTCTGACTACTACGGCAACGACTACTTCGACGACACCTACCTCGTGAACGACAGCTGGACATCGTTCGAAGGCTACTGCACGGATGTGTGGTTTCGCGAAGCCACCCGCTTCATAGAGGCCGAGTCTAGCGAGCCGTTCTTCGCCTACATCGCCACCAACGCGCCGCACGGCCCGTTTCTGGTAGCCCCGCGCTATAGCGACCCATACGAGCGGGCCGGCGACGAAAAGCAGGACGCGGCGTTCAAGGGGATGATTGCCAACTTCGACGAGAACCTCGGCAAGTTCCTCGCCAGGCTAGAGACCCTAGGAATCGCCGACAACACGATCCTCATCTTCCTCACGGACAACGGCACGGCACGCGGTGCCCGCTTCGAAAGCGGCATCAACGGGCTTCCGGATGAAGGCTTCAACGCCGGAATGCGGGGCCGCAAATCTTCGGCCTTCGACGGCGGCCACCGGGTCCCCCTGTTCATCCGCTGGCCGGCCGGCGGCCTTGGTCGGCCGCGGGATGTCGATGGCCTCGCCGCCCACATCGATCTCTTCCCCACCCTGATCGAGCTCTGCGGGTTGGAGCGGCGGAGCGGCCCGCCGCTGGACGGGCGATCGCTTGCCGACACGCTTCGAGGGCACGGCCAGCTACCGGACCGAGTGCTGTTTGCGCAGATTCACGGCGGCGCGGGATTCGCGAGACCCGGCGACCGCTGGGAAGGATCGGCAGTGATGACTGCCCGTTGGCGCTTGGTCGCAGGCAGCCTTCTCTATGACATGCAACGGGATCCGTCGCAGATCCGCGACGTCGCGTCGGAGCATCCCGAGACGGTCACACGGCTCAGGGCCGCACACGAGCGCTGGTACCGCTCCATCAAGCCGGCAATGCGCCCCACTCGGATCGTAATCGGCCACGAGGCCGAGAATCCCGCCGACCTTACCAGCCAGGAGTGGCAAGCGCCTGGCAGCCACGTGGTCTGGAGCCGCAGTCATCTGGAGCAGCGCAAGATGGAGAGCTGGCCGTGGCTGGTAGACGTAAGCCGTGCGGGAAGTTACCGATTCACCCTCTCTCGCTGGCCTAGGTACTTAGCCCGCCCGATCACATCGACACGGGCCCGGCTGGAGATCGGCGACATCGTCCGCGAATCAGTGATTCCCGAACCGGATACTGTCACGGAAGTCTCGTTTGAAGTCGAACTCTCGGCTGGCCCGGCGGAACTCCAGACATGGCTTACGGAACCGGGCGGTCAGACCCACGGCGCATACTTCGTGAGCGTCGAGCGACTCGAATAGTCTCGAGACCCGTTGGACTCTATCGGGGACAGGTGCTCAGCATTGCCCGTGCAGCGCAGTGGAGTAACTTGCCCCGGCGCTTGTCACAGCCCGGCCGCTGTTCGACGGAATCTTGTTCGAGGTGCCGTCGCTGTAGGCGGACGAATCTGAACCGTTCATCAGCCATTCGGGCATCACGATCCAAGGCACTGCCCAAGTTGCGTTGAATCGCAAGTGCAATTTTCAATTATCATGATAATTTAAAGTTGATGTTTAAACGGTTGCTCTCATTGCCGCAACCCGGAACGGAGACGTTCTTTCTCTGGGGCCCTCGTCAAACAGGCAAGAGCACGCTGCTTCGACAAGCCTATCCGGACAGCCGCTGGATCGACTTGTTGAAGAGCGATGTCTTCGTACGGTACGCGACTCGCCCCGAACTGCTGCGGCTTGAGATCGAAGAGGAGCCGCCGCTCCCAGGCCAGCAGGTCGTCATCGACGAGATCCAGAAAGTTCCAGCCCTGCTCGATGAGGTCCACTGGCTGATCGAGAATCGGGGGGTCCACTTCGCCCTATGCGGCTCCAGCGCACGGAGTGTCCGTCGGGGTGCATCCAATTTGCTCGGAGGGCGCGCCCTGCGGTACGAACTGCGGGGCCTGACAGCAGGCGAGCTTGGAAACGATTTCGACCTCGACCGAATTCTCAACCGGGGCTACCTGCCCCGAATCTACGAGTCAAACCGGCACAGGAAACGGCTCGACGCGTACGTGAGTGACTACCTCCAGCAGGAAATCCTGGCCGAGGGGCTCGTCCGGAGCCTTCCCGTGTTCTCAGGATTCCTAGAGGCTGCGTCGCTCAGCGAAGGGTCGTTCGTCAACTTCTCGAACATTGCCCGAGAATGCGGCGTGTCGACTCCCACGGCGAAGAGCTACTTCGGAATCTTGGAAGACACGTTGATCGGACGGTGGCTTCCCGCCTATCGGATGCGCCTAAAGCGAAGGGTGATCGGCGCCCCGAAGTTCTATTTCGCGGACGTTGGCGTCGTGAACTTGCTGGCCAAGCGAGGCGTTCTCGAGTCTGGATCTGCACTGTACGGACAGGCGTTCGAGAACTGGGTCTTCCACGAGCTCGCAAGTTACATCAGCTACCGCGGGGTGGAGCTGAATCTGGCGTATTGGCGGCTGCCCAGCGGCATCGAAGTCGATTTTGTGGCCGGGGATATGCAGGTTGCGCTTGAGGCCAAGGCAGCGAGGAGGATCAACGCGCATCACCTCAAGGGCCTTCGCGCTCTGAAGACGGAACAGCCCAGGCTCGAGAGACGCATTGTCGTTTGCTTGGAGCCACAGGCTTGGCGGACCAAGGATGGCATCAGCGTTCTTCCTGCATCGGCGTTCGCGCACCGCCTCTGGCAGGGGGACATTCTGTAGAGCCGGGCGGAACACGTCGGCCGAGATCACGCAGCTGACGCCATCTGGCGACGCCGCGATCCCGCAGGGCTTCGTGTCTCACAGGCCAACAAGCCTGCCGGTCTGGACGCTGGCGACCAGTAGCCCGCGAGCCTGGCGGACGAGCCCATGGTGCGTACTGCGCGACCGTCGAGCGACTGGAATAGTGTCGCGAGCGGTTGGAGGCCTCAAGCGTTCAGGGCAGGTCCAGCGCGGGGTTGCGGTCAAAGAAGTCGAACGGGCGAAGCTCGAAGCCGTACCACATCGTCGGCATGACCGGCCAGTCCTCCGCGCGGGGCAGGTGATGCATGCCGATCGTGTGCCAGACGACAATGTCTCTGTCTCGGATCGGCCGGTCGGCCGCAGTCCACGCGGGCAGGCCCATTCCCGGCTCGCTCAAGGTCGGGTGATCACCGGCGGCATGGCGTTCCGCATCTCGTTGCGGGGTAACCCAGAGGTGGTGATCGATGAACCCAGCTCGCCGCCGAGGGTAGTCATCTTCCGATAGGAGCGTGTTCGCATTTCTGCCGGGCAATATTTGAAAGCTCGTGGGATAGCCAGAGGAGTTGCGCCTGTCGTTGCTAAGGACCCGCCACAAAGCGGGACGCTCGAGGTTGATATCGAGTAGCGCTTCATGCTCGGTGGCCGGGACGTGCTCCTGCCGGACCCACAGGCTGCGCCGCGGGTGGTCGGCGGGTAGCCGCTGGGTCACCAAGCGGTCCGCAACGAAGCGGTTGGCCGTTCCATCGATGTCCAGATCGAGCCTGTAGCTGAAATAGTGGTCATGGTTTACCGCAACGATGTTGCGATCCACAAATCGGCCATAGGCGTCTGCCTCAGATCCCGCCTGCAATGCGTTCTTGTCCTTGGTTGCCTTTACTTCCAGGATGCCGGTAGCACCCACGCGGACCTCGATCGACCCGTCCTAGCGAAAGATCCAGTCGAGCAGGTAGTCGTAGTTTCCTACCACGGCACCCACGCGCACGACGAGGTCGCGGCTCTTGCGGCTGTCCGGCATCTCGGAAGACCAGTGGCGCCAAGCCGGATCACCGGTCTCTCTCTCAAAGACACAGATCGTGTCCGGCACAGTGCGCGGGCGCCCTTTGTCGTTGCTCATCACGGTTTCGACATAGGTGGCGTAGTCGGGACAGTCACGGCCGCGCAGCAGAGCCTTCGCCAGCCCGCCGGACACGAATTCGCCGGCATCGATGAAATTCCGCCGGTACCAACCGAACGAAGGATCCATGTATGGGACGAAGATTTCGGACAAATGCCCTTGGTACATCACGGACCGAGTCGGACGGCCTGGTTGCTCTTGGTAGCTCACCAAGGAGAGGACCGCTCCGAGCCGCTGATCGGGCCGCAGGTGGAAACGCCAGTTCTGCCAACTCACCAGATGCCCGTCGAATTCGAATCCGGGGCCGAGTGGCTGGCGTGTATCCAGCGGGCCTGGAATCTCGCGCGGGCGTTTGAGGGTGGTGCGGTCGAAGTCTCCATCGGTTGCGCTGAGCGGCACGGGGCCATCGTCTACGACCCGCAGAACCTCCTCGGATTCGAGATCGACCACCGCCGACAGACCCTCGACTTGGCGGGTCCAAGCGTTCCGGACTCCGCGAGGCTCGGCGCACCGGACATTGCCGATGCGGCGCCCGCGCTCTTCGTCGGTTCCGAAATAGCCTGGCGGCACCGTGTCGCAATCGAGAAACGTTGTATCGGTGATTCCCCGGGCCTTGAGCGCGTCAAGAAAGTCAGGATGCTCGAGGACCTTGTCCACGACGGCCTCGTAGTCGTCGCCTGACCAGTTTGGCTGGACTCCGGCGAGCGGTGACCATGCTGCAACTCGGTTTCCGGCAAGATCGACAATCGCTTCAAAGGCATCCTTGCCTTGGCGCACCACGGCGTAGGCCATGCGCGGCGTTGCAGCCCCGGGACGCCAAGCCTGCACGTCGCGTTTCGGGGGCTCATGCAGCGTCAACTGGGAGAAGCGAGTCTCTCGGTTCATGTGCCCCGCATCGCGGATGAGCTCGAGCGCTCTCCAGATTTCTTGGTAGCTGAGCGGATCGAGAGGGTGGTCGGACGCGTGCGCCCCGGCAGGGGCGATGACGGCCGCCAAGGCGATGGTGCAGAGGGGTAGCTTGGTCACGATCTACACTCCGGCTCGCAGGCTACGAACTGCAGGGCGCAATTGAGCATGGCCTGATTATCCCAATTGTCCGGCCGAAAACCCGGCCATCTGGCATCACCGCAAACCCTTCGAAATTGCGCTTGCCTGGTGGAAGCTTGGCGCAGGAGCTGACAGTTTGTCGACACGCTCGGGCTGGCCGGCCCTACCAGCGCGGCAAGACGCGCTGCCAGCCCGGGTCGACGTGCCTGCGCATCTCGGCCGCATCGTCGCGGCGGCGATACGGGATCTTGTCATAGCGCTCCTTGAGCCGGGCGAGCTGGTCTCGGTCGATGTCCACCCCCAATCCGCCGCGCTCGGGCACGCGCAGGCTACCGCCGACAAACTTGAGCCGGCCGCCCACAATCACCTCATCGGATGTCTGCCACGGATAGTGCGTGTCGCAGGCATAGGTCAGGTTCTTGGTCGCCGCGGCGACATGGGTCATCGCCATCAGAGAGATGCCAAGATGCGAGTTGGAATGCATCGACAGGGCCAGGCCGAAGGTCTGGCAGAGCTTTCCGAGGTGCTGCACCTGGCGCATCCCTCCCCAGAAGTGGTGATCGCAAAGCACGACTTGGACGGCATCGCGCCGAATTGTCTCTGGCAGGTGGGCAAACGAAGTCACCGCGACATTGCTGGCCAGCGGCGTGTCGATGCCCTTGCCAAGGAGCGCCGCGCGGGCCTGTGCCATGCCGTCGATTCCTGCCGTGGGGTCTTCGAGGTAGCCGCCGCCGGTCAATTCCTCGCGCAGGGCTTCCCCGACCCGCACGGACGTCTCCACCGTCCACGCTGAATTGGGATCGATGCGTTGCGGCACTGCAGGGCCGAACTCCTGCCGCAATTGCTGAACAGTTTCGATCTCCTGTTCAGGATCCAGCACACCGCCTTTGAGCTTGACGTCCCTGAATCCGTATTCGTCGACCATCGACCGCACCTGTTGCACGATCGACGCAGGAGTCAGGCATTCTCCGTATTTGTCCTCGCGCGCGTCCGAGCCCTCGCCGCCACCGCCGCCGTGCTTGTAGAAGGCGTAGGCAGAAAACGGCACTTCGTCGCGAACGCGCCCGCCCAGCAAGTCGCAGACCGGCACGCCGACGCTGCGCCCGATCAGGTCCAAGCTGGCGGTCTCGATGGCTGAATAGGTCCGCGGCCCAGCATCGAGGGGGTTCTCGCCGGGAGTGCTCATCACATGGGAGCGCTCGCTGCCTCCTCCCTCTCCCTCGGCCACGTCAAGCAGGTCGCCGGTAAGCCGGTAGGCATCCTTGCCGACGACATCCGGCGCGATCTTGCGCAAAGCGTCGGCCGGGCCCTCCCCGCCATAGGTCTCGGCGATGCCGACAATGCCGTCCTCGCTCTCCAATTCCACGATGTTGCGCAGCGCATACGGCGCATGCAGCCCGTAGGAGCTGCGCAGGGGCGGGTCGGCGATCGCGATCGAATGCACCCGCAAGTCTTTGATTTTCATGGGACCAAACCCATTGTAGGAAGCGCGCCAGCGACCCACTCGCCGGGGATTGCACCCCGCTGCGCAAGCTGGCTAGACTAAGAATGTCGCCGTGTGGAACGAACTCTCTTCATCGACACGGCTAGCTTGGAGCAAAAGCCGTTTCACTTCGAGACCCTGATCAGGCCCGGACTGCTGGATCTGTCCGAACGCTGGTCGGTCGACAAGGAAGTGGAAACATCGGGGTCTGCGGAACTACTCGACAGGGAAGGTGTGCGATCCATCCGGGTCCGAGGCCAGATCAAGGCTTCGATCGAGTACGCTTGCGACCTGTGCCTGAAGGATCTGCAGCTGGACTTCGACTCCAAGTTCGACCTGTTTTTCTATCCAATGGAGATGCTAGAAGATGGCGGTGAAGCGGCCATCAGCCGCGACGAGACCGAAGTCGGCTTTTACGACGGCGACGGGATCGGCCTGGCTGATGTGATCCGCGAGCAGTTGCTGCTGTGGCTGCCGGTTCGCAGCCTGTGCAGCCCGGACTGCAATGGCCTCTGCCCGATCTGCGGGATCGACCGCAACTCGGGACGGTGCGACTGCCGGCAGGAATTCGAAGATCCGCGCTGGGACGGCTTGCGTCAAATCTCGCTCAAGCATTGACGCGCGAATCGACTGGGAGAATACAATCATGCCAAATCCGAAGCGCAGGCATTCCAGGTCCCGCCGGGACAAGCGCCGCACGCACGACAGCCTCGCTGTCCGGTCGGCGTCGGTCTGCCCGAACTGCGGGGTGAGCGTGCTGCCCCACCGCGTGTGCAAGGAATGCGGCCACTACAAGGGCCGCGAAGTGATCGAAGTCGACGAAGAGTAGCGCCGACCCCTAAGGAGTCCGAACCCGCGTGGCAAGTTCAGTCACCGTTGCAGTAGACGCGATGGGCAGCGACGACGCGCCCATTGCGGAGGTCGAAGGCTCGCTGTTGGCAGCGGAAGAGTTCGGGGCCAAGATCCTGCTGGTTGGCCGGGAGGAGATCCTGCGCCGCGAACTTTCCCGGCATTTCCCCGCTACCGGCCAGATCGAGATCGTCCACGCCGAAGACGTGGTGACGATGCACGATAACACCTCGGCCGCGATACGCACCAAAAAGGACACGTCGATCCGCGTCGCTGCCGAGCAGGTGCTTTCGGGCCGGGCCGGAGGCATGGTTTCGGCCGGCAACACCGGCGCCGTGATGGCCACGGCCGTGAAGGTCATGGGCCGCATCCCCGGAGCCAAGCGCCCGGCCGTGGCACAGATCTTCCCGACCGACCGCGGCGGGCGCACGCTGCTGCTCGACGTCGGCGCAAACGTGGACTGCACGCCGACGATGCTGGTGCAGTTCGCGGCGATGGGCGAAGTCTACACGCGGGTGCTGTTCGGGTGCAAGGAGCCGCGGATCGGGCTGCTATCCATCGGCGAGGAAGAGCACAAGGGCAACGACCTGACTAGCAAGGCGAGCAACCTGTTCAAGCAGAAGCCGTTCAACTTCGTCGGTAACGTCGAGGGGCGGGACCTATTCACAGGCAACGTCGACGTGATCGTCTGCGATGGCTTTGTCGGCAACGTGGCCCTGAAGGTCAGCGAGGGCTTGGTGTCAACGATCAAGACCATGCTGATCCAGTCGCTCGAGGCGACTGTCATGCGCCAGATAGGCTACGGCCTGGCAAAGGGCGCGTTTGACGAATTCAAGAAGCGCGTCGATTACGAAGAGTACGGCGGCGCGCCGCTACTCGGAGTGAAGGGCGGCGTGATCATCTGCCATGGCCGGTCCACGCGCCAGGCGATCAAGAATGCGGTGCGGGTAGCGATTGATTTCGAGACTGGCGGGATCACGCGCAAGATCCAAGAGAACCTAGTAGACGGCCTCGAGAGCATCGGGGGCCGCAGCAGCTCAACCCCTGGCGCTGCCCAGCGATAGACATAGGGCGGGCAGGGCGTCGGTGACAGCCCGGCCCAATGCCTCAAGCTGCGGCTGGTCCATGGCCGCTTGCATGGCTTGGAACAGCACTCGCTCCTCGGTTCGAATGTGATTCACCAATGCGGTGCGCAGCTGGTCCAGCAACGGCCGGAGCTCGCTAGCGGGGGCTCGCTCCAAAGCCTCGAACTGCAGGCGGATCCCCTCGTGCTCGGCGATCAGGGTGTCGACCAAGGCGGGCTCGCCAGCCTGCCGCGCGGCGGGGAACACGATCTGCTCCTCAACCTCGAAGTGGCCCCGAAACTCCAGCTGCCACAGATCGAGCGCCTGCTCGCGCAAGCGCTCGAGTTGGGCTGTGGCTACAGGGCCAGCGCCATCGCGCAGGCCCCGCTCGACCATCACGCCCAGCGCCAAGCCATCGTGGTGCTGGCGGGACAGCGGCACCAAGGCCGGGTGTCGCTTCACGCCCCGGAATCCAACGTCTCGGGCTTGTAACCGCCCTTGCTCCTGAAGTACAGGAAGAATGCCCCGAAGAACACCACCAGCAACATCGGCATTACCGACACGTACTGGAAGGCCGCGGCGGCGCCCTCGTTCTCGTACCAACGGCCCATGAACGGCAGAACGAACGCGATGGCGAGATTGCCGGTGCCACCCATCAGCGCCAGCGCGACCGGGCCGCCCTTGGGGAAGAGTTCCGAGGTCACGCCCAGCATGGTGGGCCAGAAGTAGGTCTTGCCCACGCCGAAGAGCGTGGCGGCCGCAAACGCGCCCATGACCGTGCTCACCGAGCCGAGCGAGTACAGGCCGGCTGCGGCCAGCACAGCGGAAATGGTCATCAGGCCGAACGGCGAGAACTTGTGCGCGAGCGGGCCGCCAAAGAAGCGCAGCACGAACATGATGCCAGCGGTGTAGACCAAGATGAGGACGCCCTGCATTCCGGTCAGGTTGGTGATGAGAGAGGGCACCCACTGGTCGGGCCCCAGCTCGGTGGCTGACGTGAGCCACATGCAGATCCACAGGGCGATGAACGACGGCCGCAGCAAGTCACGCAGCATGGCGGAATTGCTCACGCCGGCAGCGACGCGCTCGGTGGCTGGGAACTGCTGGCCGCGGATCAAGAACAGATACGCCACGGCCACCGCCAGGATGGTGAGCATCTTGATGCGCCAGCCTAAGGTGGCCGTCGCGGCGCTCACGCCCTCGTCGCCAAGACCCATCACCATGGTGATGAGAAAAGCGAGCAGGCCGCCCACGATCAAGCCGCCCGGCCACCAAGCGTGCAGGACGTTCATTCGGTGCGTCTTGTCTTCCGGGTACAGCGTCGAGCACAGCGGGTTGATGACGCCCTCCACAAGGCCCTGCGCGAGGCCCAGGGTGAGCATCGCGGCCCACAGCAAGATTGTGATTGGATTGCCGAAGAGGGATTCGATCGGCGCATCGGGGAACGGCGCGAGCACGATCGCCAGAATCGCGCCGATATAGAACAGTCCGGACAGGGTCAGCAGGCGGCGCATCCCGAACAGGTCGACCAGCGAGCCGCCGATCAGAATCGACAGCGTGAAGCCCAAGAACGCCGGGCTGAGCAACTGGCCGAGCTGCTCCTTGTTCAGCTGGAAGTCGTTGCCGAGCGCGTCGAGTACGTCACCGCGTATCGAGAACACCATCGATGTGGTGACGAGCGCTACACAACTGGCTATGAAGAGACGGTTTCGATTCATGTGGCCCCTCCTTGCGGGTTCGGGCAGATAGCGTAGCACATAGATAGCTCAGGCGGTTGGACGCGGCAGCACCGGATCCGAGTCAGCGAGCGCCCGGCGGAGCGCAGGCGAACGAAGCGCTTTCGGCCGGGTCGCCCGCGCCGTCATAGACCGCGACTTCGGGGTACGGGCATAGCGGCCTCGTGAGTTCGGTCTTGCCCTGAACCACGCGCGACGCCTCGATCCGCTGCGGCACCTTGCCGTCTTCGACCCACGCCATCAGGGACGCGAAATAGTCGGCTTGGGAGACGCCGAGGCCGCCGCTGCAATGGAACATGCCCGGCACCATGAACAGGCGGAAGAAGTCTCGCGTCTCGTCGCCGGTGACGCGCAAGGCCTCCTCGTAGTAGTTCACTCCCATCAGCGGATTCAGCGCGGTATCGGCCCAGCCGAAATACATCAGCATCTTGCCGCCTGCGTCTCGAAAGCGGGACAGGTCTGGATCGGTGGCGTCCAAGATCGAGCGGATGAAGTCCATCCGGCCGAGGTCTTCGTCGAAGTCTAGGTCGCGGAGCTCGAATTCGGGATCGTCCGGTTCGAAAGCCAAATAGCGCAGGAACGTCTCGGCAAAGACCTGCTGCCGGGAGGGTCCGTCCTCGGAAACGATCCAGCCCTGCCAGCCGCTGGTGCGCCTGCGCCCCGATGGAGGGGCGGCTTCCGCGCCGGCGGGCTGGCCGGGAAAGACCTGCTCGCCTTTGCTGATCACGCCGCCGTAGATCTTTGCGAGGGCCTCGATCTGGCCGTCGTCGAAGCACTGGTCGGTGGCGACACTGTTACAGCGCGGCAAGTCCCTCGCTGGATCGAAGTCGCATGCACGGGGATCTTCCAGCAGGCCGTCTTCCAGCCCATCCAGCCCGTCGCACTTTGCGTAAACTTCCTTGGCGACGGCTTCCATCTCGGACAACGTGAGCGGCGCGTCGGCCAGCGCCAGGGCGTTCCAAGCGCCCCAGATCTGGGTGCCGGTGAAGTCAAGCACGGGAGCGCCGACCAAGATGCCATCGAAGTCCTTCGGAAAGCGCTGAGCCGCCATCAGGCCTTGGCGTCCGCCCGTCGAGCATCCTCGCCAGTACGTATAGTTGGGCGGCCGTCCGTAGTAGATGCCCGCCAGCTCCTTGGCCGTCTGGATCGTGAGGCGGACAGCGCGGAAGCTATAGTCGATCTCCTTCTGGCGATTGTTGAAGGCGAAGGTGCCGAGCGGTTCAGCGGTCCGATCATGCCCGGTGTTGGTGTAGACCGACACGAACCCATCGGCAACGATCCGCTCCGAGGCGCGGATGCTTCCCGGAGTGTCAGGCGAGTTGCCAGCATAGCCGCCGTTGCCGCGCATCACGATGCTCCCGTTCCACTCCGCGGGCAGCACGACCTCAAAGACAATCTCAGGGGGTAGAACACCCAGGACGCGGCAGCGCTCGGGGACGTCGCCCGTCGCTTCGAGGTCGGTGGCGGACAGGATCGTGTACTCGTGGACGGTGCGCTCGGAGAGCGCGGCGCACGTGGTCGCGGGCTTGGCGCCTGAGGCATCGGCCCGCACCGGCAGCGATGCGAGACTGGCCAAGGCTGCGACGGCCAGCAACGGCCGGAATCGACTCGATGCAGTTGGGTGGAGGAAATTCAGCTTCATGTGAGGAACGACCTCCTACAGAGTATTCGGTTGCCGTGTTCCCCGGACGATCTGATTTCTCGGGCCCAGCCGTCTCAGCCACGCCGGGAAGGCTGAAGCGATCCGAGTGGCCTCACGCCTATTCAATCTGGAGCAACCACCCTGTACGTATTGTGTTGCGCCGAAAGCCTGGTTAAGGCGGACCGCAGTCTCTCCCCCGCTCGCCTCCACGAAGCCTCGCTACGACTACAATGATTCCGGGAATATACCCGTGACCCGCCTGGTCGTGATGCTGGGGCTCGTGGCCGCTGGAGCGTACGGCGCCGAGAGGCCGGAGACGTTCAGCCAGTACTGCTACGGGTGCCACTCTGATGCCGTCGCTAACGCCGGCATCAACCTTGAGCGCCTGACCAGCGAATCCTCCGTCGCTGACAGCTTCAAGCAATGGCAGAGGGTTGCCGCTGCGCTTGAGCAGCACGCGATGCCTCCGCCGGGTGCGCCAACGCCCGCCGAGCGAGAGCGCCGCGAAGCCGCCCGCTGGATTCGCGATTCCCTCGCCGATTACGCTGCCAAGCACGGAGGCGATCCCGGCCGCGTTACGGTTCGGCGGCTGACAAGCGCCGAATACGCCTACACGATTCGCGACCTGACCGGGGTGGATCTCGACCTCGGGCACCACTTCGCGGGAGATGCGGTCGGCGGCGAGGGATTCTCGAGCTTCGGCGACGTGCAGTTCATGGCCGATGCAAATCTCGAAAGCTATCTCGAGGTTGCCAAGCTCGTTGCGGACCATGCTGTCATCGGGTCGGGACCGCTGCAGTTCGGGGTCCACCCGCGGCAGAGCGGCTACGAACTCTCTGCGATCCATCGCATTCACGACCTTTACCGCCGGCACGGTTTCCGCGCGACGGCCGCCGAGGGCGCTAGGCCGTTCGGGCTAGACAAGTACGGCGCAGCATTCTACGCGGCCTGGGCGTACCGGCACCGCGAGGGCGACGCGACGCTCGAGGAATTCGCCCTGCGGGAGGGCCTCAGCCAAGCGTTCGTGAAGCATGTCTGGTCGATACTCACCCGCGAGGAAGCGCCCTACCCGGTTTCGGAAGCCATTGCCATGTGGCGAGCCCTCCCCTCTACCGGGGACGAGAAAGCCATCCGCGCAAAATGCACCGAGATTCAGAACTTCGTCGTCGACTGGCCGCGCTGGCTGTTCGCGGTCGGAGCGATGGCACAGGGCGGCGGCGGCGATGAGGGGGCGTTGATCATCACCGAGGAGACGATCGTGGGCCGCTCGCGCGCACCGCTCAAGTTCACGCCGAGGGATCGCGGTGACGGCCTGGGCGACCTGTATCTCTCGGTTACGCAGCTCAATCCCGGGATGTCATCGGCACCGCGCGTCGTGTGGCGAAACGCGACCGTGCAGGCGACCACGCACGACCAGCAGGTGCTGCCGGACCGGCCGCTGGTTGAGCTCCTGCCCGACTCCGAGATCGAGCGGATCGGCTTCGGGCGGACCGACGGGTTGGGACCTGGCGACTTCGCGACCGTCGGCGAAGCGCGGCTGCGGGTGAGCGTGCCAGCTCCTGAAGAATGGGAACGGTTCACGTTCCGCGTCGAAGTCGAGGTTGACCTGGCCCCGGATGACGATTCGATCCTGCGGGTGGTCATCGGCGATCTGGAAGATGGCTCGAGAACCCGCGCAGCGACGGCGTTGCTGACTCGCCCCGAAGGCACGCCCTTTGCGCGTTTCAAGTCCGGAGTGCTCGAGCACGTCGCGAATTTTCCGCAAGCCTCCCACGGCGAGCCTACGCCGGCGGACCGCGATCCGATCCCGGCCCCGTTCGACAACACCTATGACGAGCCGGAGCGGGACCTGTTCCACTTCCGCATCAAGTACTACCGCCAAGACGATTTTCTCGTCGACAAGATGCTCGACGACGAAGCCAAGGTGCTGCTCGACCAGGCTTGGTTCGACCTGCTGGATTCCTTCGACTACCACGACGAGTTCTTCGTGTTCACGGCCAACAAGTTCGGCCTGGCTCTCGACAAGAGGCTGAGCGAACTCGACGCGGGCGAAATCGCGGCCCTGCCGGACGAGCCGCGCGGTTACGCCGAGGCCCTGCGCAGCGAGTTCAATGACGTCCAGGCCGCCCAGGTTGGGGCCCAGCCCGGCCATATCGACGACGTGCTGGCCTTCGCGGCGCGAGCTTGGCGGCGCCCGCTCGCGCCCGGCGAGGCCGATCTGCTGCGACGCCTCTACAACATCGCTCGGGAGGATCGCTCGCTCGATCATCGCTCGGCGGTACGGGCCATGCTGACCAAGGTGCTGGTCGCGCCGGAATTCCTTTATCGCCTCGAGCGCCCGGAACTTGACAGCGGTCCATCGCAGCTCTCGCCGTGGGAGCTGGCGAGCCGGCTGAGCTACTTCCTGTGGGCCTCTGCGCCGGATGAAGAGTTGCGGCATGCCGCGGCGTCGGGCGCGCTGGAGGACGAGAGCGAAATCGCCAAGCAGGTCCGTCGCATGCTCTCGGATCCCAAGGCCCGGCGGTTGGCGACCGAGTTCTTCGGGCAGTGGCTTGGCTTCTACCGCTTCGACCAGCATACGGGCGTGGACGCCAAGCGCTTTCCGGAGTTCAGCGAGGCCGTCAAGTCGGCGATGTACGACGAGGCGGTGTCGTTCTTCGAGCACATCATCCGAGAGCGGCGCCCGTTGCGCGAAGTCTTTTCGGCCGACTACACGTTCCTGAACGACGCGCTGGCCAGACACTATGGCGCAGAAGTCGAGGCCGCGCGCGAGATAGGGCTCGTCGAGACCGCAGACAGGTTCAAGCGCGGGGGCATGATGCGGCTGGGGGCCATCCTGACCGCAACGTCCGCGCCACTGCGAACCAGCCCGGTCAAGCGCGGCGACTGGATCTTGCGGCGGGTGCTCGGCACCCCGACCCCTCCGCCACCGCCCGATGCGGGCTCTCTGCCGGGCGATGAGAAGAGCTTCGGCGCAATGACCGTTAGAGAACAGCTCGAGGCGCACCGCGCCAACACGGCCTGCGCGTCGTGCCACTCGCGTATCGACCCGCTGGGCTTTGCCCTCGAGCACTACGATGCGGTTGGCCGGTGGCGCGAGGCCTACGACAACGGAAAGCCGGTCGACGCAGCGAGCGTCATGGCCGGCGGAACGCCGATCACTGGCGTCGAATCGATGCTCGACTACATCGAGAGCCAAGAGCGCCAGATCCTGCTAAATCTCTCCGAGAAGCTGCTCGGCTACGCATTCGGGCGTACAATCATAGCGTCGGATCTGCCTTTGCTCGACCGCATGGTCGCGGCTGGATTCGACGCGACGTTCGAAGAATTGGCGCTCCAGGTTGCGACCAGCCGCCAGTTCCGCTATCGTCGCGGACGCAACGACGAGACGCCGATCGAGCTGGCCGACGGAGGAACAAGGTAGTGCACCGCAGACAATTCCTACGGAATTCCGGCATCGCGCTGGCGATGCCGTGGCTTGAGTCGTTGCCCGCGGCGACGACCGAGCCGCCGACTCGCTTTGGCTTGGTGTACTTTTCGAACGGCGTCGAGCCGGCGCACTGGTGGGCCAAGGGCTCTGGAGCCTCAATGGAGGTCGGTCCCGGTCTTGCTCCGATGCAGCCGCTGACCGAGCACTTCAGCTTCCTGCGCGGGCTGTACAACCAGAAGGCCGCCGAGACCTCAAGCCCGCATCTGGGCGCGATGCCTAACCTGCTTTCCGGGGCCGAGGTCAGCCTCGACCCCGCGGTGATCCGGGTCGGCAAGACGATGGACCAGGTCCTATCGCAGCGCATCGGCGGCCGCACGGAGATTCCGAGCCTGGTGCTGGGAATCGAGCCCAACGAGCTGCGCCTCGAAGATGGCGTCTCGATGATCTATGGCTCGGCGATTTCGTGGGCCTCCGAAGTCAGGCCTGCCACCAAGGAAATCTACCCGGCGCGCGTGTTTGACCGCTTGGTGGGCAACGATCAGGACCGCGGGCTGGATCGCAGCATTCTCGACACACTGCTGGACCAGGCACACAGCCTCCGCAGCAAGGTCAGCTACAGCGATAGGGCGAAGCTGGAAGAGTATCTCGAATCGATCCGCGACATTGAGCGCCGCATCGACCTCGCCACGAGACAGGAGCGCCTCGAGGGCTGGCGGCCATCCCTGGCCGAGCCCAACATGGAGCGGCCTGCGAGCGAACTTCCGCAGGAAATCCCCGAGCACATGCGCCTGATGCTCGACCTGATCGTGCTGGCCTTCCGGATGGACAAGACCCGCATCGCAACGCTGATGCTCAACAACGACCTGTCCCAGATGAACTTCGGATTCCTCGACGGTGTCGAAGGGGCCTTGCATCTGGACTTGACGCACAATGGCAAGGATCCCGAACTCGAGGCCATGTACCTGAGGACGAACCAGTTCCACTTGGAGCAGTACGCCTATCTGGTGCGCCGGCTGAGCGAAATCGACGAGGGCGGAAAGTCGCTGCTCGACTCATCCATGCTGATCGGGTGCTCGAACCTTTTGGACGGTGACCAGCACCAGGCTGACGAGATGCCGTTCCTGCTTGCCGGCCGAGGCGGGGGGCTGAGGCCGGGACAGGTGCTCGACTACTTGAGTGCCGGAGACGACAACCGACGCGCTTGCAGCCTGTACCTGTCGCTGATGGATCGGATGGGTGTGCGGTTGGACCGATTCGGAGACAGCCGCCGGCGACTCGACGAGGTCTGAGACGCTCGCTTCCAGCCGGAACCCTAGCAACGGCTTGCGGCTCTCCACCCATCGGAACCGCTCGCGGGGGGGCAAACTCGTGGTCCCGAACGAAAATGCGTGCGAGTCTACGCCGACGAGCCACCGATAGCGGTTCGAGGACGGCAAGTGCTTCGCGGACAACTCCATTGCCGCCCACTCATGACCGGTGTTGGTGCAGACCGACACGAACCCATCGGCAACGGTCCGCTCCGAAGCGCGGACGCTGGCAGGATTGTCAGGCGAGTTGCCGGCATAGCCCCCGTTCTTCGAATAGCGTCGCATTGCCGATAACCGCTACGGCGGCTATCCGCGCACCAGTCGCGTCACTTCAGTCGCGTCACTTCAGTCGCGTCCCAGCACAGGTTCGAGATTAACGAGATACGCTTGGACTAACATTTTAATTCGAATTTCATCGGGTCTTTTCGTGAAGCGAGATCTGTGGGAAATGCTTTCTGAAGAACCTTGTGCCGGTATCGCAGAAGTGGCCGCGTACTTGCAGGTGTCCAAGGACACGGTCTACCGCTGGGCCGACACCGACAGGTTTGCCCGCGCATCGCGCTGGACGCCTGTTCAGGTTCCGGCCTGCCCAAGTGGATGAGTAGGTACAGAACCACAGCGATGATGCACCTGAGAAGCGTTCGTTGGACAAGAAGATTCACAACGAGAGAGAAGGCAGCTAATGGCTGAACACCCACTTGCAGCCCAGATCGGCAATCGCGTGTTCCTTAAGGGTCACTTCGACGTGGCGGTCGTTCTGGAGGATGTGCGACCCCTCGGAGTGGATGGGCTGGCAGGATTCGAATGCCGAGTTCGCCTGCCTGATGGAGCGCTTGAAGAGGCGGTGATCTCGTCTGGTGAAGCGGCCACGATACTCGGCGTCTCGGAGAGATCTGCCTCGCAGCCCGCCGATGCGGAACGTCTGCGACTCCTCGTCGAATCCGCCCGTATTCGTCTCGCTTACGCCTACGACCGACAAT
>JAJDZN010000093.1 GCA_022824585.1 Bryobacterales bacterium
CACAGCTTCTCGACGTTGTTGCAGGTGCTGGGCACGCGCTGTCGCCATCAATGCCGCCTACAGGGCGATGCCAACGGGCCCACCGTGGAGCGGCTGACGGAACCGAGCGCTTTGCAGAAGCGTGCGTTTGAACTGGTCCGACCGTTCCCAGTGCAGGACAGCTCCAAATCCAGCTAAGGCTATGCATTATAAGGACTTCCCTTCGCTTCCGGCCCGGAACTTCGGGCTAGGCGCGCCGGCCGTTACCAGTTCGCGAGCTCGCTTGCCAGCCAGGCGTTCGATTCCTCCGCGTGGCACGCGAGGCAGGCGTTCGGGCTGTGCGAGCGGCCGAATTTCTCCGTCATAGCGGCATTGGGGATATCGTCGATGCGGTGCGTGCCCGCCATGAACATCATGCTGTTCATGATCGCCGGCATGTGGCAGGCCGCGCAGCGGCTGGCTTCCGAACCCGCTGCGTGGCGGGTATGGGACTCGACGTTGGCAGCCAGCGTCTGGTGGCACTGCAGGCACATCTGGTCCTGGTCGGCGCGGAATTTCAGCGAGGTGGGGTTGGTCTCGCTGTCGGCGGGATGAGGGTCGTGGCAGTGGCCGCAGTGCGCCTGGCCTTGGCGGAAGCATTGGGTGCGCATGAAGGCCTCCACGATGAACGTGGTTTCGCGAAATCGGCCGTCCTTGTAGAACGCGCTGCGCGAGTACTCCTCGTAGGGGCGCTGCAAGCTCTCGTTCATGAACGCCACCTGCCGGCCCGAGTAGTTGAGCTCGCCGCGGGCGCCGGGCTCGATCACCCCAGACTGCATGTGGCACTGCGCGCACGCCGCGACGTAGGTACGGTGGTCCAGATCCCGGAACCGCAGGGGCGGCTCGTTGGCAGCGGCCGAGACCTCGCGTCCCTGTTGCATCGCGTCGACGTGCATTTGGGACGGGCCGTGGCACATCTCGCAGTTCACGCCGGTCTCCCGGAAGGTCATGCGCTCGGGAGCGATCACCGATCCCTCCGCCTGCACCTGGCTGGTGTGACACGCCGAGCAGTGGACTTGGTAGCTGGTCGCGACCTTCATCTGGTGGAAGTTCCGCACCTTGGAGCGTTCTGAGGATCCGTCGTCCAAGATCTCCCAGAAATTCACCCACTTGTCGTGCAGGCGGTTGTACTGGATCGGCACGACGTGAATGCGGCCGTTCGGAAGCCGAGTTGCGTACGCCTGCTGCCATTTCGAGCCGATCGTGTAGTCGACGCGGAAGCGCTTCTGGTGGGCGCCAGCGGGCAGTTCGATGTAGTGGCGGCCGTCCTCGATCAGCATGCGCCCGAGCAGCTCGCCACTGGCGTCGCGGAATTCGTTGTTTTCGGAAAAGTCCCCGATGACGTTCTCGGGAGCATACGTGCGGAACATCTTGGCCATTCCGGTGCCGGACCAGGCCTCCGCCACCTCTTGGTGGCACGCGGCGCAGGACTCGCTGCCCGCATATGTTCCGGACTCGTCTCGGATCTCGCCGGGCGTTTCTTGGTTCCAGCGCGGATCGATCCGCAACGGGCGGATGCCACCCCGAAACTCACCGAACGACTCGGTCGGAGGACTGTCGGATTGATGTATCTCTCGCAACTTGGCCAGCGCTCCGGACTGGGCCGGTCCCGGGGCTTGCGCAGCCTTCGCGAGGCTCGCAAGGGCGGCGTCCCGATTGCCGAGTTCGTCATCGACAATGCCCAGCAGCAGCAAGGCGATGCCGTCGGAGCGATTCAAGGCGATCGCGGAACGCAGCGAGCGTTGCGCGACAGAGAGTTGCTCGGCCCGGCGCCGCCCGCTCGAGCGCAAGCCCCGGGTCGCCGCCACGCGGCCGAGCACGTAATGCGCCGATCCCTGCAATTCCTGCCGGATGCGCGCCCACTCGGCCTTCGAGTAGATGGAAGGATGCTGGAAGCGGCGCAGGTGCTCCAAGGCGTCGGTCGCGCTGACTTCCGCCTCGTCGAGCAGCCCCCCGTGCACTTGGACGTTGGCCAGGGTGACAAGCAGCGAGCCGTTCTCGGGCAGGATTTCGAGGGACCGCTTGCCGTGTTCCAGTCCGGCCTGCAGGTCGTCCAAGGCCACGCACGCCTTGGCCACCATTGCGTGCGCGAAGCTCGTCAGCCACGATTCCGGATACGTCCGCAAGAATTCCTCGGCCAGCTCTCGCTTGCGGCCCGGATCTTCGACTGCCTTCAATGCCACGAACGCATCGCGCTCTTCGGCGTCTTCGATCTTGTCGATCATGGCCGGCTTGGCGGGATCTCCCGCGTACAGGACCAGGTCGAGATCTTGCCCGCAAGCGGGGAGTGCCGCGCCGCCGAGGAGCCACGACACGGCCGCCACCACAGCGAACCGATGCAGATACAGCGAGCGCCGTTTCGTCCCCGGCTTGGTAGATCGATCCGTCACTTGCTGTGCCGCGCCATCGGCGCGTCTACCTCCGCCAAGTAGTGGTCCAGCTGTGCCGCAAGTTCCCGCGCAATCTCCGGCTTGTCAGCGCTGCGGTCCTTGGTTTCGCCAATATCGGCGCTGAGGTCGTACAGGAACGTCTTGCCGGTCTCGTACAACCTGACGAGCTTCCAGTTGCCCGCGCGAATCGACGACATTGGCGTCGTGCCCTTCTGCACTTGGTAGTGCGGGAAGTGCCAGACCAGGCTGTCGAAGCGGCGCGCGAGCGACCCGTTGCCTTCGTTTGACAGCAGGCTTTGCAGGCTGGCCCCCTCGATGCGTGGCGACAGTTCGGCTTGGACCTGCAGCATGTCGGCGATCGTAGGGAACAGGTCGGTGCCGGTCACCGTCGCCCGACTCACGCTGCCGGCCGCTACCCCCGGCCCTCTGACCAGTAGCGGCACGCGGATTCCCCCTTCCCAGGTGGATGCCTTCTGGCCGCGCAGTGGAGCGTTGCTGGATACCGTTGTCTGGCCCGCTTCGTGATACGAGCCGTTGTCGGAGGTGAAGATCACGTAGGTGTTGTCCGCAAGCTCGAGTCTGTCCAGCGCGTCAAGAATCCGCCCGACGCCGGTGTCTAGCTCGTGGGTCATCGCTGCGTGACCGGCATGGTCGTGCCGCTGGCCCTTGGGCTTGGCCTCGAATTCCGCGACTGTCTCGTCGAAGGCGAAGATGCCCAGATGCACGGCGTAGTAGGACACCTGCAGGAAGAACGGCTCCTCGGTGCGGCTGCGGTGACTTAGGAAGTCCACGGCGCGGGTGGTGACGCTGACGGTGCGCTTGGGGTCCGGGGCGGGGGAGCCGCCTTCGCGATTGGACGTCGTGCCGCTGTGCTCGTCGTAGCCGTGCTGGCCCGGGCCGCCGCCTCCCAAGTGCCATTTGCCGAAGTGCGCGGTGATATAGCCCGGACGGTGCCGCTTGATGAGCTCGGCGATCGTGACCTCGGCGTGGGGTATGTGGTTGATGTGCTGCGGCGGGACCATCGGCAGGCCTTCGTAGAACGGCCCGCTGTTGCGGTTGATGATGTCGGTCATGCCGAGCTGGGTCGGTGTCTTGCCCGTTTGGATCGCCAGGCGCGTTGGAGAGCAGTTCGGGTGGGGCGCGTAAGCGTCCGTGAAGCGCATGCCTTCACTGGCGAGCCGTTCGAGCGCGGGCGTGCTGTGGTAGTCGGACTTTGAGTCCGGCCTGGCCGGGTCCATCAGCACCGATGTGCCCACCCAGCTCATGTCGTCAGCGAGGATCAGGACGATATTCGGCTGGGCGCGCACTTGCGGAGCCCACGCCAGGATGAAGATGGCCGGGATTACGAGGCGGAATGGCATCGGCTACGATTCTGGCGCACGAGCGCGGTCCGTGGCAACGTCGATCCCGTCAGCGCTCGTCTTGGCCGGCCCCTGCCCAGCGCGGAACACGCCGCCGCAGGTCGGAGTTGGGACGGGGGCCTAACGCCAAACGTTCCGATCAGGCGCTGATACGATGAGACTTGCCTGCCGTGGCCCCGTACTTATCGTGCTTCTCCCCGACTTGCGGCAGGCGGTACGGGTTGAGCGAGATCGTATATTCCTGCGGGGATTGCGGGAGCCTGCTGGAGGTCGTCAACTCATTTGAGGACGCGGATGCCCGGCAGCTGAAATCACTCTGGCAGCGGCGCAGGACCAGCCTTGACCCGGTGGACGTGAGCGGGGTCTGGCGTTTTCGGGAGATGCTGCCGTTCGTGACCGACCGGGCCCGGATCGTCACCCTGCCGGAAGGCAACACGCCGCTGTTCGACGCCCCGCGAGCCGCGGAGTACGGCGGGCTTGCAGGCTTGCAGTTCAAGCACCAGGGCTACAACCCGACCGCGTCCTTCAAGGACAACGGCATGACCGCGGGGGTGACGCAGGCCGCGATCTTGGGCATGCGGCGCGTGGCCTGCGTCTCGACCGGCAACACTTCGGCCTCGCTCGCCGCCTATGCGGCAGCCAGCGGCATGCAGGCGGTGATCTTCCTGCCCGCGGGCAACATCGCGTACGGCAAGCTGGCACAGGCATTGGAGTACGGCGCTCTCACCATCCAGGTGGAGGCCAACTTCGACCAGATTCTCGGCTTGGTCCGGGAGCTTGCGGCCGAGCTCGGCATCTATCTGCTCAATTCGGTGAACCCGTTCCGGATCGAGGGCCAGAAGTCGATCGTCATCGAGATGCTCGAGCAGCGCGGCTGGCGGGTGCCGGACTGGATCGTGCTGCCCGGCGGCAACTTGGGCAATATCAGCGCCCTGGGAAAGGGCTTGCGCGAGCTGTACGCCGCAGGCTTGATCGATGCCCTTCCGCACGTTGCGGTGGTGCAAGCCGCCGGCTCGGCCCCGTTCGAGCGATTGTTTCGCGAAGGCGGCGTGCTCCGGGCCGTGCGCGAGCCCGAAACGCTGGCAACCGCGATTCGCATCGGCGACCCGGTCTCGTGGCGCAAGGCGGAATCTGAAGTCAGGGCGCTTTCGGGCGTCGTGGAGTCTGTCTCGGAACAGGACATTGCCGACGCCAAGGCTGTGATCGGCCGCTGCGGGATTGGCTCCGAGCCGGCCTCGGCGGCAACTCTCGCCGGGACCCGAAAGCTGGTGCGAGCCGGCACCATCGAGCCGGACGCAGACGTGACAGCCATCCTGACCGGACACCTGCTGAAAGATCCAGACTACGTGTACCACTACCACTCGGGGCAGTTGAAGACTCCTTCGGGCGAGCCGATCCAGTCGACTCTTGGGAACGCGCCCGTGACGGTGCCGAACGATCGGGCAGAGATCAAGGAGCTGCTGCAGCGGTCGGGAGATCAGTGATTCGCCGGTCTTGTGATTGGGCCGCGGAGGCCGGTGCCGTCCCGGCGTCGCTTACAGCGGGTGCGTGACCGCCCCTTGGGACGATGACGAAACGAGCTTCGCATACTTGGCGAAGACGCCGGAAGCGTAGCGAACCGGCCGTGTTTCCAGCGCTGCGAGCCTAGCCGCCAGCTCCTCGTCGGACACTTCGACGTTCAAGCCGCGCTGTGCGCAGTCGATCACCACGATATCGCCGTCCCTGACCGCTGCGATCGGTCCGTTGCGGGCCGCTTCTGGCGCGACGTGGCCCACCATGAGCCCGCGGGTGGCCCCGCTGAATCTGCCATCGGTGAGCAGCGCCACAGTCTCGCCCAGCCCTGCGCCGACAATTGCGGCGGTCACGCCCAGCATCTCGCGCATCCCGGGTCCGCCGGCCGGACCCTCGTAGCGGATGACCAGCACGTCGCCATCCTTGATGGACCCGCTCGTAACGGCCTCCATGGCCGACTCTTCGTTCTCGAACACCCTGGCCGGGCCGCGATGCGTGAGGTGATCGCTGCCCGCAACCTTCACGACTCCGCCCTCGGGCGCGAGATTGCCCTTCAGGATCACCAAGCCGCCGGTCGGCTTGATCGGATCGCCGACCGCCCGGATGACGTCCTGGCCCGGGGTCTCGGTCGCTGTCGCGCTGGCATCCGCGAGCGACTTGCCCGTGACCGTGGTCTGCGTTCCATCGGCGTAGCCGCCCTCGACGAGCCTCTGTGCAATGAGCTGGATTCCGCCGGCCTTGTCTACGTCCGCGGCCACGTACCTGCCGCCGGGCTTGAGGTCTACCAGCAGGGGCGTTCGCTTGCTGATGGCGTCGAAATCGTCGATGGTGAGGTCGACCTCGCAGTCCTTGGCCAGGGCTAGCAGGTGCAGCACGGCATTGGTAGAACCGCCAGTTGCGGCTACGCTGGCGATGGCGTTTTCGAACGCCTTGCGGTTCATGATGTCGCGCGGCCGGCGGTTTGCCTTGAGCGCTTCCATCAGGACAAGGCCCGCTTGGTAGCCCGAGTCATCCTTGCGCGGGTCGACGGCTGGAATGCTCGCGCTGCCCATGGGCGAGATGCCGATGATCTCCATGGCCGTGGCCATCGTGTTGGCCGTGTACTGCCCGCCGCATGCGCCGGCTCCGGGGCAGGCATGATCCTCGATGGCCAGCAGCTCTTCGTCGCTGATCTTGCCCGCCGCGTGCGCCCCGACCGCCTCGAACACGTCCTGGATGGTGATATCGACGCCGTTGACCTGGCCCGGCAGAATGGAGCCGCCGTAGAGGAGCACCGAAGGCACGTTGACGCGGGCGAGCCCCATCGCGCCGCCCGGGATGGTCTTGTCGCAGGCCACCAGCGCGATGATGCCGTCGAACATGTAGCTGCGGCCCGCCAGTTCGATGGAGTCCGCGACAATCTCGCGGCTGACCAGCGATCCCTTCATCCCCTCGGTGCCCATGGTGATGCCGTCGCTCACGGCGATGGTGTTGAACTCCATCGGCGTGCCCCCCGCGGCCCGGACGCCCTCCTTGACCTTCACGGCCAAGTCCCGCAGGTTGAAGTTGCATGGCATCGTCTCGATCCAGGTGTTGGCGATGCCGATGATCGGCTTGGCCAGATCTTCGTCGCCGAAGCCGATCGCCTTGAACATCGAGCGAGCCGGCGCCCGGTCCCGCCCGTCGGTGATGGTTGCGCTTGCGTGTTTGAGTGGATTCGACATGGATTGGCTCGTCGGAGTGAGAAACGATCAGTTTAGCAACGGCCCTGAAGCCGCTCGGCTCGTTGCGACTCCGGCCCCTGCGCTAGCCTGTAGCCGATGATTCGCGGCGTGCTGTTCGATCTCGATGGCGTGCTCTACAACGGCGACGATCCTATTCCGGGCGCCGCCGCCGCCGTCGAGAAGGTGCGGCAAAGCGGCGTTGCCACGCTGTTCGTGACCAACACTACGTCGCGACCGCGCGGCGACCTCGTCGCGAAGCTGGCCAAGTTCGACATCAGGGTCGCGCCCGCGGACATTCTCACGCCCCCGGTCGCCGCAGCCGCTTGGATGCGCAGCAGGGGGGGCGGGGCGGCAGCGCTGTTCGTTCCCGACGGCACTCGCGCCGAGTTCGACGGGTTGGAGGCGGCTGATGACGATGCGGTGGGCTATGTGGTGATCGGAGACCTCGGCCCGGCTTGGGACTACCATCGGCTCAACAGGGCCTTCCGCCTGCTGCACGGCCGTCCCGAGCGCCGCTTGGTCGCGCTGGGGCTGACCCGCTTCTGGCAGTCGCCCGACGGGGCCAACTTGGACGTCGCTCCGTTCGTGGCCGCCTTGGAATGCGCGACCGGCTGCACGGCCACCGTGATGGGCAAGCCCAGCAAGGAGTTCTTCTTGCAAGCGGCCGCGCGCCTGGGGCTCCCTCCGGAGGAGCTGTTGATGATCGGCGATGACCTCCGCGTGGACGTGCTGGGAGCCGGGCGCGCCGGCCTGCGCTCGGCCTTGGTGCGAACCGGGAAGTTCCGACCCAGCGACTTGGACGGCGACGAGCGCCCCGACTGGGTGCTCGACTCCGCCTGCGATCTACCGGCGCTGCTGGCGAACGGCGATCACTGACTTGGTCAACCCGAGAAAGCGTTCCCGCTCGATCACGGCATCGGGGAAGAGCCGTTGCAGATCTCGCGCCGTGAGCAGGCGGATGCTCTCGACAAATCCCCGCGCCTCGGCGGGCGTGGGGCGCTGGAGCCTGCCCCACAGGGTGAAATTGCGCGCGAGCCGCGACTGCCACCGCTTGGGGAGGAAGTGGAACGCGGGCGTCAGGGTGTGAGCATCGACCGGGAACCAGCGGTTTGGCGTCTGGACGCTATATCCGCGGCCGACACGGGCCACCTCTCGCGCCATCGCGCTCCGGCTGCCCTCGTCGGGCAGGTGCTCGAGCACGGAGTTGCAATACACCACATCGAACGCGCCGTCCTTGAACGGCAATTTGCGGCCGTCCGCTCGGACCCAGTCAAGATCCGCCTTTTCAAGATCGCGCCGCTCGAAGTTCGCCACGATCACGCGAGGCCGGACTTTCAGCCAAGGCCAGTAGTATTCGGCCCCCCCGAGGTCGAGCACGCTGGTCTGCGGGTCCAGCCCGAAGCTTCGGGCAAAGCGGCGCAGCCGTCGGCTGCGGAAGAACCGCGCCAGCGGGCGGTGGATGTCCGCAAAGCTAGACGCCATGGAAGATTGGCCCGCCGGACGCGCTTGGCCGGGCCCAGGTCAGCGCCCCACCGAACCCGGAGTCAGCAGCCATGAGAGTTCGGCTCGCGGGTGCGGCCCGGCGCTGCCGATGTCGAGTGCTACGAGGCCGGACTTCTTCAACCACAACGCGTCCGCCCTCGCGCCGAGCAACCAAGCGACCAGCGCGCTCAATTGCGGATTGTGTCCCACGACCATCACATCGCCGCCAACGGCGTAGTCACGAATTGCGCTCCACAGGTCCTGCACGCTCACGAACGGGACCAGCGCGTTCGATGTGATGAGCTCGCGATCGAAGCCCAGTTCGGCCTTGGCGATCTCGGCGGTTTGTGCAGCGCGGTCATACGGACTTGTCAGGATGTACTGCGGCCGCACCTTCACGCGCTTGGCGTGTGCGAGGACGCGCCGGCACCTGTTGCGGCCGGTCTCGGTGAGCTGGCGGGTGGAATCCGACAGGCCCGGCCGGGGCTCTTCCGCGATGGCGTGGCGCAGCACGTACAAGATCATCGGCTACAGCCTAGCGCGGATCGATCCGGCAAGCGCACGCTGGCGCCCGCCTGCTTAACTGCGGTAGCGGTACACAATCCTGCCGCGGGTTAGGTCATAAGGCGACAGCTCGACGTTGACCCGGTCTCCGGTGAGGATGCGTATGCGGTGCTTGCGCAACTTGCCTGCGATCTGGGCGAGCACTTTGTGCTTGTCGTCGAGTTCGACGCTGAAGATGCCGCCGGGGTGACGCTCGATGATCGTGCCCGTGACCTCGATGCCCTCTTCCTTAGCCATGCGTTTCCTGGTTGTTTCGTGCGAAAGCGACCGTCCCTAGTATCGCAAAGGCCGCCGCTTGGATCAAACCTAGCGCCTCGGCGCTAGCCCGCAGCGGCCGGTCAGTATCCGAATACCCTCACAGGGGTCTGCCAAAGGATCCTGCGCTTGTCGGCATCGGATATTGGCAAGCCCTCGATCTTGCTGATCTCGGTTTCCAGGCTCTCCGGCAGGTCCGAGCCCGCCATCAGCCGGTCTGGCCCGACATGTTGGAGCACCTCCAGGACCGCGTGAGGCGTGAGCGTGGAAAGCTCGACGAAGATGTTGGGGCAGACCTGCGCCGCGACGACAGATTCCAGCGCGTAGATGCCCCCGCCCGCATGTCCGATCACGATCTTGAGGTTCGGGTAGCGCCGTGCGGCGTGGATGTACAGCGACGGCAGGGCGAACGGGGCGCCCGTGCCGGTGTGGCAGACCAGCACCAGGCCGTTCTCGAGCGCCGTCTCGAACAAGAACGCACTGCGCTCGGACAGCGGGTTCAGGCCTTGGTACTGGGGCTGGAACTTCAGGGCCCGAAATCCGTACTCCTCCCGGCAGCGCCGCACTTCGGCGCGGAACTCGTCCCTTGGGACGAACGGATTCAGGCAAGCCGCCCCTGCGAACCTGTCGGGGTGCGAGCGCACCGCATCCCCGATTTCGTCGTGCTCGCGACGGAAATCCTCCACTACCGGGAAAGGGATGAGTAGGGTCCGGTCGATCCCGGCGGTGTCCATGCCGTGCAGCATGGCGTCCATGGTCGCGACCCGGCCCGAGTGCAGCGCCCGCCCGAGATGGGCGTGCGTGTCGAAGACTTGGAAGCGTCCCCGCATGATTCCAGCCTCAGCGCCTCACGGGTTCAGGTCGTCCCGTCCGAAGCCTTCAATGAGCGGGCCAGCCGAGCGTAAATGTCGATTGCCTCTTCGATCTGCCGCTTCGGTATGCGTTCTTCCGCCGTGTGGGCGTAGTGAATCGACCCGGGGCCGATCAACAGCGGCCGGCCCCAGTCCGACAGCTTGGGGATGTCAGTCGTGTACTTGACGATCGACGTCTCGAAACCCTCGATCTCGTGGAGCCGCAGGGCGGGCGTGTAGGAGAACACCTCCACGTCAACGCCGTCCAGAACCGACATGGCCAGTTTCTCGGTCTCAGCCAAGTCGCCCACGATGCGAACCACGACAGAGGCGGACGCGTAGTCCGCGATGATGTTGGCCGCCGGGCCCGCGTCCAGCGTGCCGATGTTGACGGTGGTCTCGCCGAGCAACTGATCGGAGGGCCACTCAAGCTCCCGCAGTCGGTTCAATCGGTCTAGCAGCAGTTCGGTGGCCGAGGCGCCCAGCTCCGGGTAGGCCGAGTGGCAGGCGCGCCCGGCGGCATTGATCTTGAAGCCCAGCGTGCCCTTGGATGCCAGCGCGAGCAGATTCTCGGTCGGCTCGCCGTTGATCAAGAACTTGACGGCCGGCGGGTTGCGGTTGGCATGGCGTGCCCCTGCTCCGTCGACCTCCTCGCCGACGACCAACAGGATTCCCAATCCGCGCTCGCCTTCTTCGAGCAGGCGCTCGGCGGCCTTGATCATGGCCGCGGCGATCCCGTGCGTGTCGCAGGCGCCGCGCCCCCAGATGAACTCGTCATCCTCGCTCGATGGGATAAACGGGGGCACGGTGTCCATATGTGTGGAGAACACCACCTCCGGCTCGCCCCACCAAGCCCACACGTTGTATCGGCCGGGTTCGACCTCCTGCTTTTCGATTGAGCCTCCGAAACCTCGGGCCAGAGGTTCCAGGTAGCTGAACAGGAAACTCCCGATCTCGCCTTCGTTGGGAGTCACGGAATTGATATCGATCAGGGAGCGGGTGAGCTTGAATGCATCCATAAGGACTCTATCGCCGCCGGACTTGCGAACGTATCCCATACTACTCCCCGGGGCGATCGCCGACCCGCGCGGGACCGCCCGCCGGATCGCCGCTGAGGCACGCTCGGCCCGACAGCCGGCGCGGACGCGGTCGGGCGCCGCGGTCGGTGACAAGTCTCTGTCACATATGGCTATACTAGAGGCTCCGCAGCTTGCTGAGCGGAGATCGGACAATCGCGAGAGACACAATGTGGGGCCGCAAAGAAGACCAATCCAACGGAGCGGAGACGCTTGCCTCCGCGAGTCAGGCCAGCGCTAGGCCGAGCGAGGCCCCTCCACGACCCGCGGCAGCGCCGCCCAAGCCCACCGCTCCCGCCCCCGCGCCGCCTCGTGCAGGCACATCGCGCATTGGGCAATCGATCAATTTCGAGGGCGAGATCCACAGCGAAGAGGACGTGTTGGTGGATGGTTCGGTCGACGGCTCCATTTCCGTTCCGAAGCACTCTGTCGTGATCGGCTCGGAGAGCAAGGTGCGTGCCACGATCGAGGCCCATTCGGTCTTGATTCGCGGCCAGGTGGAAGGCAAGATCAATGCCAGCGAGAAGGTGGAGATTTCGAAGACCGGACGCTTCAAGGGCGATTTGATCACGCGCCGTCTTGAGATCCATGACGGTGCGGTCTTTGTCGGTAGCAGCGCGGTGCATCAGGCCAAGCCCGCCGCGCCCGCGCCGGCCCCGCCGCCTGAAAAGAAAGCGGAGCCGAAACCGCCCGCCGCCCCCGCGCCGCCCCCGCGGGCGGCCTCTCAGCCGGACAAGAGAGCGGAGGCGGCGCCGAAGCGGCCTGTCCCGCCGGCCCGCCCCGCCCCCGCGGTCAAGCCTGCCCCGCCGAAGCCAGTTCCTACGCCGACAATCCCACAGCGACCGCTGACAAAACCTTGAAAGGGGATTGGCCTGCCGAGACCGGAGGCTTGTATCGAGCGTGTCTTTGTGGTCCCGTCGCAAAGCGAACCGTTCGGCAGCTGACGCCGTGGCGGTGGCGCCCAGCGCGACGCCCGCAGATCGCGATGAGAGCGGCTCGGGTTGGCGCAGCAGCCACGGCGTCGAATTCTTCTTTCAGCACCTGCGCGGCACCCGGAACTTGAACATTCTAGACCTGGGCATGCTGTCTCACGAGACGCCCGCGCAACTGGGAGAGTTTGGGCACCACTTGCACTTCGCGAGCCTGGTCACGGGCTATGACGAGGCTCGGCCCACTTTGACAAGCCAGGATGGCGAGGTAACGCGGCGCGCCGCGGACCGTTTCATCCGGCAGTATCTCGACTTTGCGCCTAGGAATTTTCACGCGGTGCTGGCATGGGACGTGTTGCAGCAGCTTGACCGTCCGGCAATGCAGAGTACGATCGCTCATCTGGCTAGGATCGTCCTGCCGAATGCCGCCATGTTTTGCTTGTTTCAGGAACCCGACGAAAATGGCACGATCTCGATTCTTGATGGCGCAGTCAGCTCCCGGAATTCGCTGAGGCTGCGCGAAGTTGGACGGCGTCGGCCTCGCCAGATCTTCACGCCCCGCGAGTTGGAATTCGAATTCCCACAATTCCGCTCTGTTCATTTCTTCCTCAAGCGGGACTCGCTGCTTGAAGTGATCGTGCTGAGTTGAGCTTTCGTGCTTGGCTTGCGGAAGTGGCGGTGCTGCTGCATCCTCGGCCTGGCCTCGTTCGGGCCCGGCCTGGCGTTGGCCGCTGGAGACCGGGCGGCGGGGCTCGATCACTACCTCAATCGAGAGTTCGGGCTCGCGGTCGCGGCGTTCGAACGACACTTGGCGAACGAGCAGGGCAGCCCCGAGGCGCACTTGCTGCTGACCAAGGCGCTGCTCTACCAAGAACTCGACCGGCTCGGCTTTGTCGGCACTAGGGCCTTTCGCGGCGACCGGAAGTATCGCTCGGCGCAAAAGCCCAAGCCGGACGCTCGGATCAACCGGCGAATCTTGGACGCGCTAGAAAAGGGGCGGCAGGCCTGCGAGCGAGTCTTGGCCGAGTCCGGCGACGACAGGCAAGCCCTGCACTCGCTGGCGCAGCTCTACCTCGTGCGGGCTACCTACGATTACTTCGTAGCCAAGGCGTATTTCAAGGCGTTGGCGAGCGGTCGGCAGGCGCGGGAGCTCAGCTACCGCTTGGGCGAGCTCTATCCGGACTTCCCGGACGGGCTCTTGGTGGCAGGTTTCCAAGAGTACATCGTGGGCAAATTGCCTTGGGCCTTGCGGGTGATGATCGCCATGCGCGGATATGGAGGCAGCAAGAAGAAGGGAATCCAACTGGTCGAGCGAGTTGCTCAAGAAGGCGTCGAGAATCGGAACGAGGCCCGCATCTTGCTGGCAGTGATCGAGCGCTGGGAACGCCCTCCGGAAGAGGCGGCGGAGGCGTTCGCCAGATTGGCCGAGGACTTCCCACGAGCCTATATGTTCCCGTTGGAGGCGGCCGACCTGTACGAGTCGGCGCGCGAGAAAACAATGGCGCTGGAGCTGTTCGAAGAGGTCAGCCGCAAGCAGAGGTCCGGCGAGAATCGCTTCGACCGCATGTCACAGCGCATGGTCGGCGCATTGGGTCGGCGCATCGAGGCGCTAGAGCGAGCGCTATCCGACAAGAGGCAGCGAACAGGCAGATGACCTCGGCTGAACTTCCAGGCCCGCGCATGGGCTGCCCGCAAGCGCGTCCGGTTCAGCGGTTGGCCGGACCGCGGTCCTCCCGGCCGCGGCGTGCCCTCTGTCCGCGGTTGTCGCGGCGCTGGCGGTCACCGCGCTCAGGCCGCGAGACTTCCTCGCCCGGATCGAAGTTCCCGTTAACGCGCGGCAGCCCGGCATCCACTTCGCTGAGGCAGGCGTCCAGCCTCTTTTCGAGTGCCGCTGCCTTGTCGGGCAGTGCCGAGAATAGGTCGTTGCGCTCGTACGGGTCGGCATGGACATTGAAGAGTCTGGGCTTGCTCGGGTCCTCGTAGAAGCGGATCAGCTTGTAGTCACCCCAGAGAATGGCCGAGGCTGGTCCCAGCGGGTCGAAATCGTAGTGGGGAAAGTGGAAGACAATCTCTTCGTGCGGCCTGACGACCGAGCCGCCGCCGTTAGCGGTCAAGACGGCGGCCAGGCTGCCGCCCTCTACGCCTCGCGGCAGCTTGTCGGACAACCCGGCCAGGTCTGCCACGGTAGGAACCAAGTCCATCCCAGTCGCCCGGACGCGCGATACCGATCCGGGCACGATTCCCGGTCCCCGGAAGAACAGCGGAACCTTCAAGCCTCCCTCCCGGACCGTTCCCTTTCCTAGTGCGAGCGGCCGGTTGCCGGAGCCTGGGGTGCCGTGGTCAGTGGTGTAGAACAGATAGGTCTCGTCGGCGATACCCAGCTCTTCGAGCTTGTCCAGAACCATTCCGATGGTGATGTCCATGTCGAAGACCACCGCTGCTGCCGCAATCTCCCTTGCGCTTCGGCCGCGGCTTTCCGCCCAACTCGAGACCGCCTGATTGGTACTGCTCAGGGCACTCGCCCCGCCGCGCCCGCCGTAGTGCGAAATCTGCACGTAGAATCGACGCCCGGCCTTGGCATTGGACTCGATGAACCGCAAGCCCCGTTCGGTGATGCCGTAAGCCTGCTTCGGATTGGGGTTTTGCACGTTCTCCGGGCCGCCGTTGTTGTTGGCGCCGTCGTTGTTGTCGAAGCCGTGCTCCCTCGGATTCCTGCGCCCAACGTGCCACTTTCCGAAATGGGCGGTTGCGTAGCCTGAGTCCCGCAAGACTTCGGCGACAGTTGTCTCTTCTGGCGGGAGCTCCAGCAGAGGCGTTGGTTCGACCAGCCTGGCGTTCGGACCGGGGCGCGCTGTCACGAACGTCATCCCCAGCTTGGCAGGGCTCTTGCCCGTGAAGTACGTTGCCCGCGACGGAGTGCATCGCGGGGACGGCGCGTAGAAGTTTGCAAACCGCATGCCGCCATGTGCCAATCGCCGCAAGTTCGGCGTTCGGAAGTAGTCGTTCCGTGACTCAGGGATATCCGGGTCCATTCGGACGGAGGTGCTGGTCCAGCCCTGCCCTTCGCCCAGTATGAAAACGAAATTCGGCGCGGCGGCTGCGGAAGCTGCCATGGAAGCAAGAATCAAGACGCCTCGAGCGATCATCGCCATCCCTCCCGTTTGGCCTGTCCAGACCCCATATGGTCACACGATCTCCGATCTTGTGCGGTGTCTAGATCGGCACGGCCAAGGACTAGGGCGTGATATTGTATGTGGTGGATTTCTGCTGTAAGAGAGGAGTCGTTCAGGCTCCTCGGAGTAAATCGGAGTAATGGAGAACTGCACATGCATTTCGTGGCATTCGTGACTCACAACCAAGGAATGGGACAGGAACGGTCCCGCTTGTCGGAAGCATTCGGTGACTACATTCACAATCCCACCAATTATCCTGACGTGACCGTTCATCACGGTGGACCGACGCTCGGCGAGAGTGACGACACTGTTAACGGACTGCTACTCGTGCTCGAAGCTCCCTCGCTCGAGACGGCACGGGCGTTTGTCGCCGACAGTCCCTATGCCAAGGCGGGCATTATCTCCGAATCTAAGATCCGCGCATGGAACTGGTTGACGGGACGCCCAGGCTAAGCGCTGCGAATCGCCTCGCAGGTTGAATCATCGGGGGATTTCCCAAGGGACCGTGGCGGGCGGAGTATGTCCACCGCAAGGCCGACGAGGAGTGAGTGCGCCTCCTTCGCCTCGACTCTGGAAACGGAAGCATGCAGGAACTCGCCCGTGGCGGCGCGTGAAGGGTTGGCGGGTTGCACTCGGGACACGCATCCCCCTGCCGACGGATCCAGACACCTCTGGGCGTGAGGATCAACTAGGCTTGCGTGGGAAAGCCGAGGGGCCCTCTTGAGCAACGGTCGCGAGCAACGCGCTCCCAGCGTTCGCTACGAACCTGACGCCAATCCCCCGGCGGCTGTGGTCTTGGGCTGCGGCCTGCAGCTCGTGGTTCTCGGCATTTCCAGCATCATCCTGATCCCGACGATCGTCATCCGGGTCGCAGGCGGTACCGAAGCGTACCTGCACTGGGCCGTGTTCTCCGCAGTCGCTGTCAGTGGCATCAGCACCGCGCTGCAGGCCGTTCGGTTGGGCCGGGTGGGAGCGGGATACGTCCTCTTCATGGGGCCCGCCGGAGCCTATATCGGGGTCTGCGTGAGCGCCCTCAGCGAGGGCGGTCCGGCGCTGCTCGCCACCTTGGTTGTCGCCTCGTCGCTTGTCCCGATCGTGATTTCGATGCGGCTTGCCCTGTTCAGGCGACTTCTGACACCGACCATTGTCGGCACGGTAAACATGCTCGTACCGGCAACCGTGCTGCCGGTCGTGTTCAGTCGCTTGGCAGACTTGCCGGACGAGGCGGCCCTGACCACACCGCTCACGGCAGTGGCCACGGTCATGGTTATTAGCGCAATCTCACTGAGGGCAGGGACCACGCTGCGATTGTGGGCCCCGCTCGCCGGGGTCGTTGCCGGTTCGGCAATTGGAGGGTCGTTGGGTCTTTACGACCTAGACTTGGTAGCCGAGGCTCCGTGGATCGGTCTGCCCCAGGGTGACTGGCCGGGGCTCGGGCTCGACCTCGGCCCGGCCTTCGTGGAGCTTCTTCCGGCATTCGTGTTCGTGGCGCTGATTGGCGCCATCCAGACAATCTCCGGCGCAGTCGCCATCCAGCGCGTGTCGTGGCGCCGGCCCCGGGCCGTGGACTACCGGGCGGTGGAGGGCGCAGTCACTGCGGACGGCATCGGCAAGCTGCTTTCGGGCCTCACGGCGATCATGCCCACACAGACCATCGCGGTCAGCGTCCCGACGGTCGAGCTGACGGGGGTTGCGGCACGCCGCGTGGGAATCGCCGCCGGTGGGGTGCTGATCGCCCTGGCGTTCCTGCCCAAGGTCGTTGCCCTGATCCTGGCGATACCCAGCCCGGTCGTCGTTGCCTACCTGACCGTGGTGCTGGCGATGAGTTTCGTGCGTGGCATGACGGAAGTCGTACAGGGCGGGATCGATCATCGCAAGGCACTGATTTGCGGTGTCGCATTCTGGGTCGGTGTCGGCTGCCAGAACGACCTGCTGTTCCCCGGGCTTCTCGCTGAACTCGCGGGGGGCCTTCTGCAGAACGGCATAACGGCGGGCGGTATCGTGGCCATCCTCATGACCTTGTTTCTGGAAGCAACGGCACCGCGCCGCAGCCGGATCGAAGCGGAACTCGATTTTTCCGTGCTGCCGCGAATCCGGGAGTTTCTCGGTACGTTTGGGTCCCGTGGAGGCTGGGGACAGGACATGATCGATCGCCTCGACGCCGCGAGCGAGGAGACGTTGTTGACGCTGATCGGCCAGGATCAGGACGGCGAGAAGCGGGAGCGGCGTCGGCTGCTGCTGACGGCGCGCAAGGAAGCCGGCGGGGCCGTCCTCGAGTTCGTCGCTGCGTCCGGTGAGGAAAACCTTCAGAACCGGATCGGACTGCTTGCCGACGCGCCCGACGACGTGCCGGTGGAACGAGAGGTCTCGCTTCGGTTGCTGCGCCACATCGCATCGTCCGTCCGCCACCAACAGTTCCACGACCTGGATATCGTGACTGTCCACGTGGAAGTCCCGGAGAGGCGCCATGCGAGCCGCTGAATCGTCGACCGGCTGGCGAGCCTACGTGTTGGCTGTGCTGGCCGGGCCAGCAGCGTTCGTCATGGTCCGCGCTGCGCCGCTGGCCGGTCTTGCGCCCGAGGCGCACCTCGCCCTAGGGGTGTACGCCTGGACCGTGGCATGGTGGGCGACCACGCCGGTACCGTGGGCGGTCACCAGCTTCCTGCCGTTCGTGATCCTTCCTCTCGGCGGGGCGATGTCCTTGTCCGACGTGGCCGCCAGCTACGGGCACGTGATCCTGCCCTACTTGATAGGCGTCATGCTCTTCGGCCACGCGTTTCAAAAGCACGGCCTGGCGCGAAGAATCGCCCTTGCCGCCCTATGCGTGCCGGGTCTGGCGCGATCCGGCTTCCGCTTGATCTGCTCGATCCTCGTCGTGTCCGCCGTGATCTCCGCGGTGGTCAGCGACCTGGCGGTCATCGTGATGATGACGCCGATCGCGCTTTCGCTCACGCGTTCCGTTGCGCCCGGCGCCACGCGCATGTCAGCGGCGGCGAGCCTAGCCGTTCTGTACGGCGCTGCGGCCGGGGGCTTGGCCACCCCGGCAGGCATCGTGTTCAATGCACTGACCCTCTCGCTGCTGGAACAGCTGACGGGCCACAGCGTCAGCTTCGCACAGTGGATGTCGACCGGCGTAATCTTGGCGGCGGCCCACTTCCCGGTCTGCTACCTGATCCTGAAGTTCATGCTGCCGCCCGAAGTGCACGCCATCTCCAATGCCCGCGCCCGCTTTCTCAAGGAGCGTGAGCAACTGGGACCGATGAGCCGGGGCGAAAGGAACGTCCTGTTCGTGCTGATTCTGATGCTGGCGCTTTGGATCTTGCCTACGGTCGCCGATATCGGGTTTCTCGACATTTGGTACGTGCCCCCGGTGGGCATGTTGCTGCTCTTCGCCCTGCCTGTGGCCCCGAATCGCGGCGAAATGACATTGGATTCCAGAGACTTTCGGGAAGGCGTCGGATGGAATGAGCTGTTCCTCGTGCTCGGCGGGATGGCACTGGCGGAGGTGTTGACCACTCTGGGCGCAATCGATTGGCTCGCCCACACGCTGACGGGCAAGGTGACCGCAGGAGCGTTGCCTTGGGTTGCAGGCGTGGCCACGCCGCTGTTGACGCAGTTGGCGAGCGGAGCGGCAACCTCGATCATGGTTTCCACGATTCTCTTCCCGATCGCGCAATCCCTCGGCTACAACCCCGCGATCCTCGCCCGTATCATCGCGGGAACGGCCCAAGCGGTCGCGTTTCCTTGGTCCAGCCCGGCGTCGGCCGCCACATTCGCGTTCGGTGCCGTTGGATTCGGGACGATGTTCAGGGTCGGCCTTGTCGTGACCGTGCTCACGTCGATTCTCGTGATCGCGCTGAGCATGCTCTTGGTCCCTGCGCTGCAAGCGTTCTCGGCGGTGTGATGCACAGGGGCGGGGCACCGGATGCAGGCTGGCCGGAGGTGAATCTGGTGAGGCTGCGTCCCAGCACCCATGGGAGTGGATGCACTACTCGATGTATCCGAACAGCGGCCTCGCCCGGTGGCGGGATTCTCGCTCCGCCATTTCCTTCTATCGCAGAGTGCCTCGGCCGCCACGAAGCGGGAGCGGCTCGACTTGATTGGCCGGAAGGAAAATCGTGACACGCGAACGGTGGAACACGGGAAAGGCGGCGAGTGGTCCCGGTCAGGAACCAAATCAATTCCACCGACAGGACGCACGGGGCTTCGGAGAATCTGCCGAAGCGGAAGCGGCAGGCGATCGCGGGGAGGCGACGAAGCCGATTACTGAACTGAATCAAGAAGACGAGTTCGAGCGGGCCTGGACCGACCCGCGCAACACCCGAGTCGAGTTGCCTCCGGTTGACATCAACCTGGTGCTAGCCAGCTACTACCAGACGAACGAATCGCTCACGTTCACGCGGACCATGCTGTGGGACATGGAGATCAAGAAGGCCTACCGGCCAGACCTCTATATTCCTTCTGTTGTATTGGAGGGCAGCGCCCACTATTGGTGCAGGAGGGCGGCGGCCGACGGAGTCGAATCCTTCGTCCGATGCTCGCAGCAGCGCCTCTGGCTCGAGTCGTCAGAGCGCGGGTTAGTACTGGAGCAGGTCCTACTCAACCCCGTACGGCAAAGTGCCACATTCATTGGCGCAGCGGAACTCCTTGATCAGGACGGAAACGTGCTTCGAGCTGGCGATGGACAGCCTCTCTTTCATGTCGAGCACTCCGTTGATGGCGACGATTCGCGACCTCTCAACTTGTGGCGGATCGTTCACCTGACGGACAGACCTGAGCAGAAACTGATCGAGCGCTTCACGCATGAACGGCAGGTGTGGCTCCGTGAGTTCGTCGAAATCTACATCCGCCGGGACTTGGGGATCGATCTGACCCGGAGGGACGTGCTCTGATGCAGCGTCGCTTACACGAATCGAGTCGAGCCCATGCGGAAAATTCCCGCATGCAGGCTGGCCCAAGAGTTCCCCGCGAACTCTGAAAGTTCTTGGCGAAGAAAAGGCCAGCGAGCGGCATGCCGGTGAGTCAACCCCACGTGGCGAATTCCGAACACGTAGAATTAATGGCCGGAGAGCCGCTGAGATGAAGGTTCAGGACATTCGCCACGTGGGGTTGTTATCGTCGGCGATGGCAGCCCACAGCAGGTTCTATCTCGAGGCTTGGGGGCTCCAAGCGGCGGGAGAAGACCAGCACGCACGGTATTTCCGCGGATCGTCGGCCGAGCACCACATTCTCAGCCTGCATCCGGCCGACCGGCGCGGGCTCCACCACTTGGCTTTCAGCGTTGACGGAAACGAGGCAGTCGACGTGGCGGCAACCGAACTCGAACGTCGCGGAACGACCATCGTGGCGCAGCCCGATGAACTGGACGAACCAGGCGGCGGATACGGGCTGCGGTTTCTGGACCCGGAAAACCGCTGCATCGAACTGTCAGCCGGCGTGGCCGAGCACTCGAACGGTTGGTCTGCCGACAGAGTCGAGCCCTGTCGACTCTGCCACGTAGTCCTGAACACTGCGCAGATCGATCCGATCGTGGAGTTCTACACCGATGTTCTTGGGTTCTGTGTCTCGGACTGGATTGAGAACCAGATGGTGTTCCTGCGATGCAACCGGAAACATCACGTTATCGCCTTCAATCGTGCAGATCACGCATCGGTCAACCATGTTGCGTACGTGATGGCGAACGTGGATGGCGTGATGAGAGGTCTCGCCAACCTTCGTGCCCGCGGGCAGGAACCCGACTGGGGACCGGGACGACATGGCCCGGGCAACAACATCTTCTGCTATTTCAAGGATCCGGCCGGTTACGTGTCCGAGTTCTCCAGCGATATGGACTACATCGAAGACGAAGCAACGCACGAACCCGCGATGTGGAGACGGGTGCCGGAACAGATCGACCGATGGGGTACAGCTGGGCCGCCCGGCCCGGACGTCCGGAGGGCAATGGCCGGCGACCCTGATCCGGGCTGGGCCGTTAGGGGAAGCCTCGCGGCGGGTCAACATCTCCGTTGACCGCTGATCGGCTCCTAGGACATTCCTGCCAGATATTGGACCTCCGCGCCGGTTGCACGAGAAAGACGTCATCCATTCCTAGGCCACTCGCCCAGCTAGAATATTCACTGTCCACGCAGGATTGAAGGTGAACGATGGCGCGATTCACAATCCGCGTAAACCGGAATGAGCTCTCCACCGAGTCCCCGCCGGAGCGACCCCTGCTGGACGTGCTGCGTGAGGACTTCGGTCTCACCGGCACGAAGTATGGTTGCGGCGAGGGCCAGTGCAGAGCCTGCACGGTCTTGATCGACGATCAACCCAGCGCTTCTTGTCTCACGCCCATCTCCAGCGTGGACGGCATGAGCGTGACGACGATCGAGGGCCTTGCCTCAGGCGATCAGCTCACAACACTGCAGCAGGCCTTTGTCGAGGCGGACGGTGCGCAGTGCGGGTATTGCACCGCCGGAATGATCGTTGAAGCCACGGCGCTGCTCAAGCGGAATCCGCAGCCCAGCAGAGCGGAAATTGTCGACGCGATGAACCCGCACCTGTGCCGCTGTTGCGGCTATCGCAACATCTTGGCGTCGGTGGAGCTCGCTGCCCGGCGCTCGGAGGCGAGCGATGCCTGAACGATTCCGCGAAGACCTGTGCGAGCCCGATCGCAAGGAGCTCGCCGAGGGTCCCGCCTACCGCTTCGAACTGGATCGCCGGGAATGGATCTCCTCGATCGGCGCCGGCCTGCTGGTCACGGCTGCGGGGAAGGTAGTCTTTAGCCCCGGAGGCGCCTCTGCTCAAGTCCGGTCATCGCACCGGCTGCATCTGGGCGAGGACGGATCGATCACCGTGCTGACGGGCAAGGTGGAGGTTGGCCAGGGCTCCCGAACCGAGATCCTCCAGGCGGCGGCCGAAGAGCTCCGCGTTTCCCCCGACGCGTTGCAGGTGGTGCTGGCGGACACGGCCGAAACACCGAACGACGGCTCGACCGCGGGCAGTCGGACGACGCCATCGACGGTACCGGTGGTTCGGTGGGCGAGCGCCTCCGCCCGCGAGCTGCTTGTGCGGACGGCGGCGGAAGCGTGGAATCTCGACGCTTCCGAATTGCGCGTGGAAGCCGGAGCTGTGGTCCGTGCGGGCAATCGCTTCTCCTATGCCGACTTGGCGCGCACGAAGCGGCTGGCAGCAACTGTTGACGACAACGTCCCTAGGGGAGTTCCGCTGAGGGAGGTCGGCAACTGGACGGTGCTGGGCCAGACCCTGCCCAAGGTCGGAGCGCGCGAGATCGTCACCGGCGCTCACCGCTATCCCTCCGACATCGTGCGTCCAAACATGCTGTACGGCGCGGTTTTGCGACCGCCGTCGTACGGAGCGCAGCTCGAAAGCGTCGATCTCGATCCCGGCCGCGACCTGGGCACGGTGGCGGTGCGCGATGGGGAATTCGTGGGCTGTGCCGCGAGGACGTCTTACGAGGCGCGGAACGCGCTAAAGGCGATCAGCGAGACCGCAAGATGGCGGACCATGGCCCATCCGTCTAGCGAGGGCCTCGGCGCCTACTTGAAGCGACATGCGCGGTCGAGTGCCGGGGGGCGTCGCGGAGCGCGACGCCGCGAGAGTGGCGACATCGACGGTGCGCTGGCAGCTGCTCAGACCCTCGCGGCTTCGTACGAGATGCCCTATGTCCAACACGCGCCGTTGGAGCCGCGTGCGGCAGTCGCCGAGTGGGATGAAGACCGCCTCACTGTCTGGACCGGTACGCAACGGCCGTTCGGTGTTCGCGAGCAGCTGGCCGAGGCGTTCCGCCTCAGTGCCGACCAAGCGCGCGTGGTCGTTCCCGACACAGGCGGAGGATTCGGAGGCAAGCACACGGGCGAAGTCGCCATCGAGGCTGCGCGACTGGCCAGGGCGGCCGGCAAGCCGGTTTCGCTCCGCTGGACTCGCGCCGAAGAGTTCGCTTGGGCCTACTTTCGGCCCGCCGCGGCGTTCGAGGCTCGGGCGGGCCTCAGTGGCGAGAAGATCGTCGCCTGGGACTTCACTGCTTACAACCCAGGTACGGCGGCAATCGAGACGCCCTACGCCGTGCCGAATGTTCGCACGCAGTACTTCCCGTGCGATTCGCCCTTGCGCGAGGGTTCCTACAGGGGCATTGGGGCGACCGGGAACAACTTCGCCCGCGAGGTCTTCATGGACGAACTTGCCGGCACCGCCGGCTTGGACCCGCTCGAGTTTCGGCTGGCGAACCTCGACGACGAGCGGCTGGCAGCCGTCCTCCGGGCGGCAGCGGACCGGTTCGCTTGGGCGAAGAGCAAGTCGCTGGGACGGAATCGCGGATCGGGGATCGCCGCCGGCTTCGAGAAGGGCTCGTACATCGCTATCTGTGCACAGGTTCGAGTCGAGGAAGGAAGCGTCGAGGTAGAGCGATTGGTCTCGGCGTTCGATTGCGGGGCGATCCTGAATCCCGGCAACTTGCGGGCCCAGATCGAAGGTTGCGTCATCCAGGGTCTGTGCGCAGCGCTGAGCGAAGAGATTCGCTTTGCCGGCGGAAAGCTGCTCAACGGCTCGTTCGCACAATACCCCCTGCCGCGCTTGCGAGACACGCCGCCGATGGAGACAGTCCTGCTGAATCGGCCGGACGTCCAGCCTGCGGGGGCGGGCGAAACTCCGATCATCGCCGTGGCGCCGGCACTGGCCAACGCGGTCTTCGCCGCGACCGGGCAGAGAATGCGCTCGCTCCCTCTTCGAGCGCAAGAGGCCTGACACGCGTGCGATCGGCCGGATCCACGCACCCGCAGCCGAAGTTGGAGTCTGCGCCGAATTGAGCTGCCGGGACTATCCCGTCCTGGCCAGGCGCGATGACAGCTCGGCGAGCTTCGCGAGCTTTTCGGCCGCCGCGCCCGAGTCGATCGCCTCCTGGGCAAGCGCGGCAGCAGCGCTCCAGCCGGTTGCGGCTTCCGACATGTGAATCGCGGCCGCGGCGTTGACGACCACGATGTCGCGCGCCGGCCCGCGCTCGCCTGCCAGCACGGACCGGATGATCGAGGCGTTGCGGGCGATATCTCCGCCGGAGAGCGACGCCGCGCTGGCTCGCGCCACGCCAAACTCGTCAGGCTCGAGAGATCCCTGCCTCGAGACCTTGCCGCGGACTACCTCGCTGAAGCGGGTCGGACCGGTGGTCGTGATTTCATCCATTCCGTCACTGCCGTGTACCACCAGTGCGCGGCGAGCGCCCAGGCGGGCCAGCGCGGCGGCCGCGAGCGGCACGATCTGGTCGTCGTACACGCCCATGACCTGTACCGCGGCTCCGGCAGGGTTGGTCAGCGGGCCGAGCATGTTGAACACGGTGCGCATGCCCAACTCGCGCCGCACCGGTCCGGCGTGGCGCATGGCCGGGTGCATCGCTTGCGCGAATAGGAAGCCGATACCCACCTCGTCGATGCAGCGGGCCGCCTGATCCGCGTTGAGCTTGACGTTGACACCGAGCGCTTCCAGCACGTCTGCCGAACCGCACTTGCTGGAAACCGCGCGGTTGCCGTGCTTGGCTATCGACACGCCCGCTCCGGCCGCCACTAGCGCGGCCGCCGTGGAGACATTGAAGGTCGATCCGCCGTCTCCCCCCGTGCCGCAGGTGTCGACGAGTTGCTCGCGCGGCGTGCGCACGGTGCGGACGCCAGTGGCGCTCGCCCTCATGGCGCGCGCAAAGCCCGTGACCTCGTCGGCGGTCTCCCCCTTCATGCGCAGGGCGACAAGCAGGGCAGCGATCAGCGGCGCCGACGACCGGCCATCGAGGATTTCCTGCAAGGCGGCGGCGGACTGCCGCTCGGACAGGTCTTGGCGCGCAGCGGCTAGATGCAACGCTTCTTGGACTGCTGGCATGGAATTGCGCTACGTCCGCCATCCCGGATATATTGGAGGTTCGGGCGGCCTGAGCGATTTTCTGATCGTACCCCACGGCCGCGTTCCCATGAAGCTCCACGAGTATCAGGCCAAGGAAGTTCTGCGTGCGTACGGAGTGCCGACGCCTCGGGGCTCGATGGCCAAGACGGTCGCCGAGGCGCGGTCGGCCGCCGCGGATCTGGGCGGCAAGGTGGTGGTCAAGGCGCAAATCCATGCTGGCGGGCGCGGCAAGGGCGGAGGTGTGAAGCTGGCGCACAGCGTCGACGAGGCCGAACGCCACGCCGCTGCCATTTTGGGCATGACCTTGGTGACCCATCAAACCGGCCCGCAGGGACGGCTGGTGCAGAGGTTGCTGGTTGAGGAACAGTTGCCGATCGAGCGCGAGATCTACCTCGGCATCACCTTGGACAGGGCCCTGAGCAGGCCGGTCTTCATGGCATCGGCTCAAGGCGGGGTGGAGATCGAGGAGGTTGCCGCCAGGGATCCCTCCGCCATTCTCCGAGAAGCGATCGATGGAGCCCAGTTGCAGGGCTACCAAGCGCGCCGTCTCGCCTTCGCTCTCGGCATCGCGCCCGAGGCCCGAGCGTCCGCCGTGCAAGCAATGCAGGCGCTGGCCAAGGCTTATGACGAGTCCGACGCCTCGCTAGTGGAGATCAATCCATTCGTGCTGACCACGGACGGTCGCGCGGTCGCGCTGGACGCGAAGATGGACATCGACGACAACGCCTTGTTCCGCCATCCCGGTCTCGCGGAATTGAGGGATCTCGACGAGGAAGAGCCGCTCGAGACCGATGCGATCGACCACGGCTTGAACTACATCAAGCTCGATGGGAACGTCGGTTGCATAGTCAACGGGGCAGGGCTGGCCATGGCCACCATGGACATCATCCAATACGCGGGCGGGATGCCTGCGAACTTCTTGGACGTGGGCGGCGGCGCGAGCAAGGACCAGATCAAGAACGGCTTCCGGATCATCCTGTCGGACCCCAACGTCAGGGCGATCATGATCAACATCTTCGGCGGCATCCTCAAGGTCGATGTCCTCGCCGAGGGGATCGTCGCAGCCGCGCAGGAACTCAGGATCGGCGTGCCGATGGTGCTCCGCCTGGAAGGAACGAACGTGGAGAAGGGCCGTGAGATCCTCGCTGATTCGGGCTTGGACTTCATCGTCGCCTCCGACATGAAGGAGGCCGCCCAGCAGGCCGTCGCCCGAGCCGGCTAGGGGATATCGCGTATGAGCATCCTGGTAGACGAGACAAGCCGCGTGGTCGTGCAGGGCCTCGGGCGAGCGGGCCTCTTCCATGCCGAGCAATGCATCCGGTTCGGCGCCAACATCGTGGCCGGCGTGCATCCCGGCCGGGGCGGCAGCGAGGCGCTGGGGTTCCCGGTCTTCGACACGATGCGCGAGGCCGTCGCCGAAGCGCGGCCTGACGCTTCGCTGGCCTTCGTGCCGGCCGCCGGCGCGGCGGACGCGGTGCTGGAAGCCATCGAAGCGGAGCTGGCCCTCGTGGCCTGCATCACGGAGGGGATTCCTGCCCGAGACATGGTCCGCGTGGCGGATGCCTTGCGCGGCAGCGCCACGCGCTTGATCGGGCCGAACTGTCCGGGAGTGATCTCGCCGGGGAAGTGCAAGCTGGGTATCATGCCAGGCCACATCCACAAGCCCGGATCGGTCGGAGTCGTCTCGCGCTCGGGCACGCTGACGTACGAGGCTGTCGGTCAGCTCTCGAGCCTTGGCATCGGCCAGTCGACCTGTATCGGGATCGGGGGCGATCCGGTCATCGGGACCAATTTCATCGACGTGCTGGAGATGTTCAACGAGGATTCCGACACCACTGGCATCATCATGATCGGAGAGATCGGCGGCACGGCCGAGGAGCAGGCCGCCGAATTCGTCAAGGGCCGCGTCAAGAAGCCGATCGTCGGATTCATCGCCGGGGCCACGGCGCCGCCGGGCCGCCGCATGGGTCATGCCGGGGCGATTATCTCTGGCGGGAAGGGCACAGCGGCCGAAAAGCAGGCGGCGATGGAAGCCGCCGGCATCGCAGTGGCGCCCACCCCGGCCGACCTTGGCTCGACCTTGGCCGCGCTGATTTGAAGCTGGCCTGCCGCTCTCGGACTGGCCTTGCCGACCGCATCGTGGAGGAACTGAACCCGTGGCACTGGAACGCACGCTGACCATCATCAAGCCCGACGCCGTCGCAGCCGGCAATTCCGGGCACATCATCGCTCACCTCGAGCGAGAGGGGTTCAAGATCGTCGCGATGAAGAAGATCACGCTGACGCGGGCGCAGGCGCAGGCCTTCTACGCCGTGCACAGCCAGCGGCCCTTCTTTGACAGCCTGGTCGGCTTCATGACGTCCGGCCCGATCATTCCGATGGTCTTGGCGCGCGACAACGCCATCGTCGGCCTGCGCGAAGTCATGGGCGCAACCAATCCCGAGCAAGCCGAGGAAGGCACGGTGCGCAAGTTGTACGCCACCAACATCGAGCGAAACGCAATCCACGGCTCGGACGCGCCGGAGACGGCGGTTGTCGAGCGGGCCTTTTTCTTCAGCGGTCTGGAACAGGGCTAGCGCGTCCTCGCGAGCACCCTCACAGCGGTATGTTTCCGTGCTTCTTGCGCGGCGATCGCTCGGTCTTGTTGTCGAGCATTTCCAGCGCACGGCAGAGCTTGGCGCGCGTCTGGCTGGGCGCGATCACTTCATCGATCCAGCCCTTCTCCGCGGCGCGGTAGGGGTTGGCGAAACTGGCCGTGAACTCCTCGATCCGATCGCTGCGGAAGCGTTCCGGGTCGTCCGCCTCGGCGAGCTCGCGCCGATAGAGGATGTTCACAGCGCCCTCCGGGCCCATTACCGCGATCTCGGCGGTTGGGTAGGCGAAGTTCATGTCGGTGCGAATGTGCTTCGAGCCCATCACGCAATACGCGCCGCCGTATGCCTTGCGGGTGATGACCGTGATCTTGGGCACGGTCGCCTCGCAGTAGGCGTACAGCAGCTTCGCCCCGTGCTTGATGATGCCGCCGTATTCCTGGTCAGCGCCGGGCAGGAATCCCGGCACGTCCTCGAACGTAACGATGGGAATGTTGAACGCGTCGCAGAAGCGAACGAAGCGGGCGCCCTTCAGGGATGCGTTGATGTCGAGGCAGCCAGCCAGCACGGCAGGCTGGTTCGCGACGATGCCCACCGGCCGCCCGGCGAGGCGGGCGAAGCCGACCACAATGTTCTGGGCGAAGTGCGCCTGCACCTCGAAGAAATAGGAGTCATCGACCACTCGGTGGATGATGTCGCGGATATCGTAGGGAATGTCCGGTTCTGCCGGCACGACCTCGTCAAGGTCGGCATCGGCCCGGTCGGCCCTGTCCTCCGTGGCGCGCCAGGGCGGGTCGTCCAGGTTGTTCGACGGCAGGAACGACAGCAGCTCTCGGATCAGCTGCAGGCAGTGCGTGTCGTCGGCTGCCAAGAAATGCGCCACCCCGCTGGTTTCGTTGTGGGTGCGGGCGCCGCCAAGCGCCTCCTTGCCGACCTGCTCGTGCGTCACGGCGCGGATCACGTCCGGCCCGGTGACGAACATGTGGCTGGTCTGGTCCACCATGAGCACGAAATCCGTGATAGCGGGAGAATACACCGCCCCGCCGGCACAAGGTCCCATCACTGCCGAGATTTGCGGCACCACGCCGCTGGCCAGGGTGTTGCGCAGGAAGATGTCGGCATAGCCGGCTAGAGAGGCCACGCCCTCGTGAATGCGCGCCCCGCCGGAATCGTTGAGGCCGATCACGGGCGCGCCGGTCTTCATGGCCAAGTCCATGATCTTGCAGACCTTCTTGGCGTTCTGCAGCGACAACGACCCGCCGAAAACCGTGAAGTCGTGCGCGAACGCATAGGCCGGCCGGCCATCGATCTTGCCGTAGCCGGTCACGAAGCCATCGCCCGGAATCTTCTGCTCGGCCATTCCGAAGTCGATGCAGTCGTGGGTCACCAAGCGGTCCAGTTCTTGGAACGTGCCCTCGTCTAGCAACAGCTCGAGCCGCTCGCGGGCTGCCAGCTTGCCCGCCTCCTTGTGCTTCTTGACCCGTTCCGGGCCGCCGCCCGCGAACGCCTCCGCGTTGCGCCGCTCGAGTTCGGCGCGTCTTTTGGCGAGATCCATGAGTTTCCACAAGTTATCACGGCGGCTGCCAAGGGCCTGCGCGAGCTCGTGATATGCTCCCACTTGGTCGACACCCTTTTCTGGCTCTTCGCCGTCTCCGCCGTGCTGGCGACGCTGGCGTCTGTCAAGAGCGGCCGGCGGTTCTTGGAATATGCCGAATCGCGTTCCAAGCAACCCTTGTCCGAGCCTTCCGGGGGCTGGCCGGCGGTCGCCCTGATCGTGCCCGTCAAAGGAGCCGAGCCCGGCTTGGCCGAAAACCTGCGCTCGCTGGGGCGGCAGGACTATCCCGACCTGGAGCTGACGGTGTGCTACGCCGATGAAGGCGATGCCGCCGTCACCATAGCCAGGGCTACCTTGGGGCCGGAGTGTCGCTTCGTGGCCGCTGGCGAGCCTCCGCCGGACATCGGGGAGAAGATCCACAACTTGCGGGCCGCCGTCGAGGCGGTTGCCACGGATCGAGAGGTGCTGGTCTTCGCCGACTCAGACGGCCAGGTTCGAGCCGATTGGATCCGCAGGCTCGTGGCGCCGCTGGCCGACGAGGGCATTGGCGCCACGACGGCATTCCGCTGGCATTTCCCGGAAGACGGCGGCTTCTGGCCGCTGCTGCGCAGCGTCTGGGATTCCGTCATCCCGACCATCATGGACAGCCAGGACCGCAGTTTCGCCTGGGGAGGGGGCACCGCGGTGTCGCGCGCTGCGTTTCGCGCCGCCGGCGTGCTCGAGTACTGGCAGGGTGCCGTCAGTGACGACCTGCGGCTCACGCAGGCATTGCGCGACGCAGGCATGGGTGTCCGCTTCCTGCCCGAAGCGATGGTGGCGACAACCGGCCAGTGCGAGGGCTTGGACTTCCTGGCATGGGCCGTGCGGCAGGCCACGATCACGCGGGTCTATCGGTTCAAGACCTGGCTGGGCGGCTGCTTGAGCCACATCGCCTACTGCGCGGCGCAAGCGCTCTGCGTGCTCAAACTAGTCCAGGGCGACCTGATCGCATTGTTTCCGCTGGCGCTGATCCTGCTGCCGGGCATGGCCAAGGGCGGTACCCGGGCCTACGTGTGCTCGCTGGTGTTCCCTGATCGGGAGGCTTGGCTCGAGCGCTATGGCTGGGCCTATTTCTGGCTCACTCCGCTGGCGACATGGGTGTGGCTCTACGCTTTCTTGCGGTCCGGGCTGACACGGCGCATCCGCTGGCGCGGCCGCACCTATGACTTGATCAGCGAGACGCGGGTTCGGGAGGTTGGCCGGAGCCAGTGACGCGCGCCGCTGCGCCGTCACTGGCGCTCGACCAAGCGGATCACGGGGGCAAGCAGGTTGTCTACCGGCGCGTAGTCATCGGTCAGCACTAGCCCGCGCGAGCGTTTACGCAACACTGCCGTGTCTTGTGGCGAGAGCAGGTCCGCTGCGTACTTGACATAGTCGAGGTCCTGGACGGGCAGCAGGCGCGTCGATCCCACTACCACGAACGTGTCCCGCTCGTCCTCGTCGGTAGGCCCTCCCGGCGAGGTGCCGAAGGTATACACGTAGGGGAACACCTGCTCTACGGTGTTGATCATGGCGCCCAAGAAGCGGCCGGACCGGAAAACATCGATCGTGTTGGCCATGAACACGGAGTCGTCGCTCATCACGGCGCGGAGCTTGCGAACGTATTCCAGCGTTGTCAGGTGGAACGGGGGCGAATAGTGGTTGAACGCGTCGTTGTAGACAAGGTCGAACTTGCCCTCGAGCTCGCCGCGCCGAGCTTGCGAGAAGAGTTCGTCGACCCGGTTGCGAGCGTCGAGGTGCACGATCCGGAGCGGCGTGTCAGGTTCGAGGTCGAACGTGTCGAAGGCGGCTCGAGTCACCTGGGGGTCGATTTCGACGACCTCCCCGAAGCCGCGCGGGAAGTGGCGTAGAAACCAGCGGGGGAAGACATAGCCCCCGCCTCCGAGGAATAGCGCGCGCACCTCTTGGTCGGGATGATAGGCTTGCACCGCCTCGTTGGTGATCCCCGCATAGATGCGCTCGTAGTCGTAGTGCAGATTATCCGGATCGTTCAGATCTACGTAGGCATGGACCAAGTGATCCAGCGTCATCGAGCGCAGGCCCGCAGTCTCGATGACCTCTTCCACGCGGATCACCGAATACTGCGACTCGTCGTGGTATAGCACCGCCTCCATGCGCGGCTCCCGGTAGCCGAGCCTCTCGCCGATCACCTGCGCCCACGGAAACGGCGCCCAGGCGGCGAACATGACCGCGATCAGAACGCCCGTCCACAGGTAGGGCAGCAGGCTGGCCCCGCCGTACAAGAGCGCGATCAGCAGCAGCACGCCGGCGACGGACAGCAACACCGCCGTCGTGCCCATCTCGGCGATCAGCACGTAGCCGGTCAGGAACGTGCCGAGGATGCTGCCGATGGCGCCCCACGAGTAGACGCTGCCGATCGTGCGGCCGAGCTGCTGCCCCAGCGTAATGGCCATCTTGGCGGCCGAGGGGCTGATCATGCCCAGCAGGCACGACGGGGCGAAGAAGACCAAGAAGACGTGCAGCGCGATCCGCACCGGCCATTCGAGCTCGCGCAGGGACTCCATGCCGCCGATGCGGTTGTTGAGGACCGGGATCAGCAGGCAGTTGGCCGAGGCGACCAAGAAGATCAGGCTGAGCGTCTCCTTGGGAGGGAAGCGGTCCGCGAGCCGTCCGCCGACGTAGTTGCCGGCGGCGATGCCAGACAGGACGATGCCGATGACCGAGGTCCAGGTGTAAAGCGAGCTTCCGACGTGGCGGGCGATGAGCCGGCCCGCCACGAGTTCGAGCACCATGATGCACAGGCTCGACACGAAGACCGTGGCGATCGGCACGATCCAGGCCCAGCGGGAAACGCTTGGAGTGCTTGCTTGCTCGGAGTCCATCGCACTGCCGCCGGGAGCGGCCGTTGCCCCTCCGCCAGATCGCGGCGGGCGGCGTTTCAAGCGTAGCGGATCAAGATCCCTCTAGCTTGGGATGCCGGGAACGGGAAACTCCGCGCACAGCGCCTGCACCTCGTCCTTGAGCTTCCGGAGGCCGGCCTCGTCGTCGGGCTTCCGCAAGGCCTCGAGCATGAAGCCGCCCAATGCCTCTATCTCCGATTCGGCCATTCCCCGCGTCGTGGCGGCAGGCGTGCCGAGACGGATACCGCTGGGGCGCAGCGGAGGGTTGGCGTCATCGGGAACGACCTGCTTGTTGCAGGTGATCGCGATCTCGTCCAGGGCGTTCTCGGCCACTCGGCCGTTGATGCCGAAGCTGCGCACGCAGTCCACGACCATCATGTGGTTGGCCGTGCCGCCGGTGACTAGTTCGGCTCCCCCGTCGAGCAAGGCCCGGGCGAGCGCTCGGGCGTTCGCGAGCACCTGCTGGCAATATCGCTTGAACTCGGGTTGCTGGGCCTTGCCGAGAGCGACCGCGGTCGCGGCCACCTGATTCATGTGCGGCCCCCCTTGCAGGCCGGGAAAGACGGACTGGTCGATGGCCTTGCGGAACTCTCCCCGGCACATGATCATGCCTCCGCGCGGCCCGCGCATCGACTTGTGGGTGGTGGTGGTGACGAGGTCGAAGCCGGCGTCGAACGGGTTGGCCAGCGCCTCTCCGGCGATTAGCCCGCCGATATGGGACACGTCGGCGAGGGTCAGTGCGCCGACCTCGTCGGCGATGTCCTTGAACGGCTTGTAGTCGTAGTCTCTCGGATACGAGGAGTAGCCGCAGACGATCATCTTGGGCCGGCGTTCCAGCGCGACCCGGCGCAGCTCGTCGAAATCGATGCGGCCCTCCGATTCGGGGTCGGTCTTGTAGCGGATCCAGTCGAACAGGCGCCCCATGTGAGACACCGGCGCGCCGTGGGTGAGGTGGCCGCCGTGGGAGAGGTCCATGCCCATCACGGTGTCGCCCGGCTGCAGCAGCGCCAGATAGGCGGCGGCGTTCATGGGGGCGCCGGAGAGGGGCTGCACGTTGACATGGTCGCAGCGGAACAGCTGCTTGGCACGCTCGCGCGCCAGCCGCTCGATGGAGTCGGTGAACTCCTGTCCGCCGTAGTAGCGGCGTCCGGGGTAGCCCTCGGAGTACTTGTTGGTGAAGACGGAGCCGAGCGTGGTCAGCACTTCCGGGTAGGTGTAGTTTTCCGACGGGATCATTTCGACGCCAGAGGCCTGGCGCGCCTCCTCGCCGTTCAGCGCCGCGAAAATATCGGGGTCGTTGCGTTCTAGTAGGTCGCGGGACGAGAGCATGCAAGTTTCCAAACTTTCTATTGTCACGCAATCCGTTCCACCGGCCGTTGGGAGGCGCGAGCGGCCGCCGACGGCCTTCACGAACCTTTAACGGACTTGTTGCATGCGAGTAACACGGCGCGGCTAGCCTTGGATTCTAGGTTCAGCGGCTGGGATCGGCCAGCTGAACCAAATGCACCTTAAGGAGAACACTGAATGACACGCAACTGGATTGGGCGCCTGCTGGCGATCTCACTCTTTACGATGCCGTTCGTCGCTGGGGCCCAAACCGCGGACGATGCCGCAATGATGGGCGATGCCGCGATGAGCGGACCGCTTTCGCCGACGGCGATGAAGGCAATGATTTGGACAGACAAGCTCGGCTATTCGACGGACGAGCAGATGAAGGTGTATCTGACCCTTGATCCGATGGGCGACACGAACGCCTACACGTGCTTCGTCTACCGCGAGAATATCGAAACCGGCGAGCGCCAGTACCTGCCGCTCACGGCCGGCGCGGTGCTGACTGACGACGTGGTGGACTCGGCGGGGCAGACTGTCGACAATGCCATGGCGGTCGCGGTATCGGCTATGGACCAGACTCGCATCTGGACTGGAAGCGTGCCGGCGCCCGGCCTGTGGCAGTGGGTTGGCGAACTGCGCAATGCCGACGCCACGCAGGTGGTGAAGAAGATCTACGGCAAATTCGTAGTCTCGCAGCAACCGAATGTAGAGCTCGGCTTCGACGGCACCGACACCGAGATCTCGACCGACACCACGTGGACCAACGACACCATTTACCGCATTCGGCACCAAGTCTTCGTCAACTCGGGCGCCACGCTGACCATCGAAGCCGGCACGCTGATCCAGGCGAGCGGCCAGAATGCCGTCATCGTCGTGGAAAAGGGCGGCAAGATCATGGCCGAGGGCAGCCGTGAGGCTCCCATCGTGATGACCTGCGATGCAGCGGTCGGCCAGCGTGAATCGGGCTGCTGGGCGGGCCTGATTGTCTTGGGCAACGCTCCCATGACCCGCGGCACGGGCCTCGCCGAGGGCGTGATTCCCGAGACGCGGCCGGCGTATGGCGGTGACGATCCGATGGACTCCAGCGGCGTGCTGCGGTACGTGCGCGTTGAGTTCGCCGGCGTTGACTTCAACCCCGAGACCCAGCCCAACGCCTTCGGTTTCCATGGCGTGGGAGCCGGCACGGTGATCGACCACATCCAGGCGCACGAGGCCGAGGACGATGGCATCGAGTTCTTCGGCGGCAATGCCGATTGCATGTACTGCGTCTCTAGCGGCTCTAAGGACGATTCGCTTGACTGGGCGTTCGGCTGGCAGGGCACTGCGCAGTACGTATTCATCCAGCAGGACTCGCTGAGCGACAACGGTATCGAGGCCGACAACGACAGCCTGGGCTTCGACCGCACGCCGCGCTCGCACCCCAAGCTCTACAACGTCACGATGGTGGGCGGTTTGGCCCAAGACGAGAACTCAAGTTCGGTTGACGGCATGCGGATTCGCGTCGGCACGGCGATCACGGCGCGCAATGTGCTGCTGACTGGCTTCGGCGGTGACGCGATTGACGTGCGCGACAACTCGCCATCGCTGTTCCTTGACGGCACCAGCAGCATCAAGAACGCAATCATCCACGATAACGGCGACAATACGGGCGACGCCCAGATCGCGGGTGGCGTCGCGTCCTCCGTGGAGTACATGGACGTCGCCCCGGCGCTGGTCAACGTGCGCTTCGAGGCGAACCCCGATCCGCGTCCGATGTTGGGATCGCCCGCCCTGGTGATCGGCAACGCTGCCACGCCTCCCGGCGCAGGCTCGCTTGACACGAGCGCGCAATTCATCGGCGCCTTCGGCGACGAGAACTGGCTCGAAGAGTGGACTTTCTTCGGCGACGAATTCGACTACGACGTCGAAGAGGCCACCGAATGACTCCGTCGAAGCCACCGGTTGATGTGCTTCAGCCGGTGGCTTCCTCATCTAGAACCCTTCTACCAAGAGGAGGAAGGGCTGCTCGGGCGCGGGATCGCAGCGGACAAGAGCGCCATCCACGCCGGGCCGCCGAGGTGCGCTCGTCGCCCCAACCCTGGGTTCCCTCGGAGGTTCGTGACCGATCACCGCGGCACCGGCCTGAGACTCGCGGCGCGGAGCGCGCCAGGCCCCTTGGTCGGCCGCACACAGCGGCCAATGGCGATGGCAGGCCGGAGTTGCAGGATCTTGCCGCTCAGTACGCGCGGTCGCGCGCGTCGACCAACGTTCATGGGTGCTTGTAGCCGCGCCGACGACGGCTCGTGTGATGCGAGCGCCGGCTGGATCGAGTGCGCCCGGCTAGATCAGGCGGAAAGCGATTTCCAGCCGCAGTCGGGACGGAACTTTGCGCCCTCCGCTGCGAGCTGGCCGGAAGCGCCACTGTCGCACGGCTTCCACAGCCTTGTCATCGAGGCCAAGACCCAAGTAGCGCAGGACATGGATATTGGCGGGCACTCCGTCCGCGTCCACATCGACCTGAAGCAACACGCTGCCTTCGTGATTCGCGATCCGCGCTTCGTCTGTGTAGTCTGGCTCGGTGCGCTCGATCAACACCGCCGGCTGGACACCGGCACCCGCCGCCAGCGTCCCCAGGTCCGCCGGGTTTGCCGGAGTTGACCGCTCCCGACGGAGCTCGAGGGCGCGCTCCTCGAATTCCGCCGCGTCGGTCGGTCGCGACAGCTTGTGCAGCAACCGGGCCAGGTGGTCCAGCGTCATGATCGTGTCCGGATGATCTTCGCCGAGGCTCTTCTCCCGGATCTCGAGCGCCGTGCGGTAGTACGACTCGGCCTTTGCGTAGAGGACCTGGTTCTCGTACAGCACCGCGAGATTGTTCACGACTGCGGCCACGTCCGCGTGGTCCCGGCCGAGCAAGCGTGTTCGGGTGGCAAACGCCAGCTTGTAGAAGTTCTCCGCCTCCGTGTGCTTGACGCGGAGGTGGTAGTAGCGCCCGATGTCGTTGAGCAAAGACGCGTACTCTAGGCTCTCGGAACCCCACGCCAGCCGCCCGATCTCGTCAGCCTCGCGGTAGAGCTGCTCCGGCACGGCGTAATCGCCCCGGCTCAAGTGCAGCTTGGCCAGCTCCATCAACGGGACCACCCTTCGAGGGTCGTCCTGTGAGAAGCCGCGCGCCTCCTCGCGGGCCCGCCTCAGCAGGCGGGCCGCCTGGTCAAACTCCTTGGTTGCGAGGGCCTCGCGGGCCGAGCGGATGGACTCGTCCCAAGACCCGTCCTGCGCCCGTCCCGAACCGGCACACAACGCCACCGAGGCCGCAACCACTACCGTGAGGAAATTGCGTCCCACCGTTGGAATTCACTATTCATTGCGGTTGCGGTGCAGATCAAGCCACCGTTCCCGCGACACCCTGAGTTCCCAGTTTATCAGCACCTCGGGCTATCCAGTGCGCTGGAACGGGTGGTCGAGCCGCGACTTGGCGCTGCTCGAGGCCGTGGTCTCGACCCTCGCGGCTGCGGTCGCGCGCCTGTCAAGGCAGCGCCAGCTGGCGGGCCCAGCCGCGATTGTCCTCGTACCAGCGAACCATCTCTTCGATGCCCGATTGCAGCGAGGTTTCAGGCTGCCAGCCGAGCAATTTCCGAGCCTTGCCAATGTCGGCCCACGTGGCTGGCACGTCTACGCGCGGCACCGCTACACGCCGGATGAGGGCCTTGCGTCCCAAGCACTCTTCGATCAGGCGCAATGCGTCGCTCAGCGCTACGGGGACGTTCGAGCCGAGATTGATCACCTCGAAGCCTGCCACCGGCTCGGCCGCCACCGTGCCGCGCGCGATATCGGAGACATACGTGAAATCGCGGGACTGGCTGCCATCGCCATGCAGGGTGATCGGCTGGCCTTCGCGAATCCACCGGACGAACCGGAAGAGGCTCATGTCAGGCCGCCCGGCCGGGCCGTACACGGTGAAGTAGCGCAGTACCGTCACGGCAAGGCCGTGCAGATGGTGGTGGGCATGGGACAGCGCTTCGGCGGCCAGCTTTGAAGCCGCATACGGCGAGCGGGGCCGCCCGGTGTCGCCGCGCTCGTGGAGCGGGAGATGCTCGCTGGCCCCGTAGACGCTCGAAGTCGATGCCAGCACGAGCTTTTCCACCCCGTGCGCGCTGCATGCGTCCAACACGTGCTGCGTGCCGATGGCGTTTGCGCTGATGTAGGCGCCTGGCCGCGCAACGCTTTGGGGCGCACCGGCGCGCGCGGCCAAATGGAAGACGGCGGCGAAGCGGGCACGCTTGAACTCAGCGTCTAGGCAACTTCGATCAGTGATGTCGGCGCGAGCGAAGCGGAAGCCGGCGCGGCGCTCGAGCTGAGCGAGCCGCCAGTGCTTGATGACGGGGTCGTAGGCGTCGTTCAGGTTGTCGAGACCGACAACCTGTGCGCCGGCGTCGAGTAGCCGGGCCGCGAGCCAGTGCCCGATGAAGCCCGCCGCGCCGGTAACAAGGTATGTTGGCATGCGCTGATCCCCTGCCTTCAGAGGCGCAGCAGGTGTGGGGCGGAAGTGCCGCCGAGCGCATTGCGAGTATCAAGGATCAGCGGCGCTACCTCGAGCAGGCGATCGTAGTCCACGCCGTCGTGATCCGCCAGGATGACCGCGATATCAGCCTCGCTGGCGGAGCGGATCAAGTCGCTGCGGTCGAGAGCCAGCGAGCCAGCGCGCAACTCGGCGACATGGGGGTCGCTGAATGTAATGCCGGCGCCCATGCCCGACAGCAAGGCCGCGATGTCGAGGGCGGGGGATTCGCGGGTGTCGCCTACGTTGCGCTTGTAGGCTACTCCGACCAAGTGGATGCGACTGCCCCGGACCGGCTTGCCTGCGTCGTTGAGCGCCGATTGGACCCGGTCCACGACGTGGCGCGGCATCTCGCCGTTGATTTCCGATGCCAGCCGGATCAGCCGCGGTTCGTATCCTGCCTGCCTGGATTTCCAAGACAGCAAGTGCGGGTCGACCGGGACGCAGTGTCCGCCCAAGCCCGGGCCGGGATAGAAGGGCATGAACCCGAACGGCTTCGTCGCGGCCGCCTCGATGACCTCCCACACGTCGATGCCGAGGCGGCTGCACAGGACGGCGGTCTCGTTGGCTAGGCCGATGTTCACCATGCGAAACGTGTTTTCGAGCAGCTTGGCGGTCTCGGCGGCCAAGGTGGATGACACCGGCACGACCGTGTCAATGGCCCTGCCGTAGAAGGCCCGCCCCATCCGCAGGCAGGCGGGCGTGACGCCTCCGATGATCTTGGGGATGTCTTTCGTGCGGTACTCGGGATTGGCGGGGTCCACGCGCTCGGGGGAGTAGCACAGGAAGAAATCCGCTCCCACGCGCAGGCCGCGCTCCGCCAAGATCGGAAGTACCGCCTCCTCTGTGGTCCCGGGGTAAGTCGTCGATTCCAAGACTACGAGCATGCCTGGCTGCAGGTGCTTTGCCAGAGCGTTGGAGGCTTCTAGCACATGGGTAAGGTCGGGATCCTTGGTCTTGCGTAGCGGAGTCGGCACGCAGATCGAGACCGCATCGCAGGTGGCGAGTTCCGAATACTCCGAACTGGCTCGCAGGCGGCCTGCTCGCACCAGTTCCGCGAGCAAGCGCGCGTCGACATCTGGCACGCTGCAGCGGCCGGAATTGATCTCGCTGACGATGTCGGAGGCGGTGTCTACGCCGACGACCGAGAAACCGGCGCGGGCCAGCTCGACCGCAAGCGGCAGGCCGGCATAGCCCAGCCCCACAACGCCCGCTCGGGCGCTGCCGTCAGCGAGCCGGGCCTCCAGTCTGCTTGCCATCGCCGTGCGCTTCAGGTCTGCCGCCGTTTGGCTCGATCTCGGTGCGCCGTAGGCGACCCGCGCCACAGCACGCGGTCACTCGATCGGAGGATCGTTCTCGGTCGCCGGCTCGGTGCCGAAGCGATAGCGGACGGTCGTGCTGTGATCGGTATAGAAGGTGCGGCTGCCCGAATCCGGCGACTGCGGATCTGCGTTGAGCGAGTAGCCAGCGGGCGTTCCGATCATCGAGAAGGCGTACCCGAGGTGAAGGCCGTCGACGAGGTTCTCGTCCATCAGGTTGGCCGAGTCCGGCGACGGCTGCCCCCCTCCTGGCACGGGGCCGAGTTCGACTAGCGACGCGGCATAGCGGCCGTACTGAGCAAAGTACTGGATCTGGGCCGTGTTGATGGCCTGGCACGAACGGATTGCCGCAAGTTCGTTCGCCATGCGCTTGGTGCTGGTGATGCGCGGGATCGCGATGGCGCTGATGATCAGGATGATCGCGATCACGATGAGGAGTTCGATCAGAGAAAATCCGCGATTTCGGCGCCGCCGGTCCATTCCTCGCTCTCCTGCCTCCATTCTAGGGTCTTGCTGGGCCATCTCTATCTATCAGACGCACCTGGACGCCATCCCGTTCAGTCAGGCCTGTCCTGCCGTCCGCTAGCCGCAGCGCCATCTGCGATCCCGCTCCCGCGCCGCTTGCCCGGTGGCGGTATCATACTCTGAGCCTCGTCCGGCAACTGGGGATTCCATGCAACCTGCACTTGCGGCCATCTGCTGCTTCATTGTCTACGCGGTGGTCTACCGCTTCTACGCTCGCCACTTGGGCTCGCGCATCTTCCAGCTCGACCCCAGCGCCGCCACGCCGGCCCACTCCATGAAGGACGGCGTCGACTACGTGCCCTGCCGCCGCATGGTGCTGTTCGGCCACCACTATGCCTCGATTGCCGGCTTGGCGCCCATGCTCGGCCCGGCGATTGCCGTGATCTGGGGCTGGCTGCCCGGCATGCTCTGGGTTGTTCTGGGCACGCTCTTCATCGGCGCCGTGCATGACTTCGGGGCGCTGGTCGTTTCGATGCGCCACCGGGGGATGAGTATCGGCAAGGTGGCCGAGGACCTGATCGGACGCCGTGCCAAGGGGATCTTCTTGCTGATCATTCTGTTCTTGATCTGCTTGGTCATGGGCGTGTTCGTCCGCACCGTCTCGGGCCTGTTCACGGCGGAGTTCTATCCCGAGTCCGTCTTCCCGACCTTCACCCTGATCGCCATTGCGATGGTGATCGGCTGGCTGGTGTACAAGCGCGGCGTGTCGGTTGTGCGCCTGACCGTGGTCGGCTTCCTGCTGATGTTGGTGTCGATCGGTGTGGGCCTGGCCATCGGCCGGCCGGACCTCAGTAGCGAGATTTGGATCCTGATCCTGCTCGTGTACGCATTCGCGGCATCCACTCTGCCTGTGTGGTCCCTGCTGCAGCCGCGCGACTACCTCAACTCGTGGCTGCTGTACCTCGGCCTGGCCGCGTCGTACGTGGGGCTGTTCGTGCTGCGGCCGGAATTCGCGGCGCCGGTCCTGGACACGCAGCCGAACGACGCTCCGCCCATCTTTCCGTTCGTGTTCATCGTGATCGCCTGCGGCGCCATCTCCGGCTTCCATGGCTTGGTGTCCTCCGGGACGACCTCCAAGCAAATTGACAAGGAGACCGACGCCTTGCCGATCGGGTACGGCGGCATGGTCGGGGAATCGCTGCTCGGGCTGCTGGCTGTGCTGGCGTGCACGGCGGGCTTCCGCTCTGCAGAGAGCTGGGCCGAGCACTACTCGAGCTGGAGCACGGCCAGCGGGTTGGCCGAGAAAATGAAGGCGTTCATCGACGGCACGGCAATGTTCTTGAGCTCCCTCGGACTTCCGGTCGAGCTCGCCCAAGCCTTCATCGCCTTGGTGGCGGTCTCGTTCGCGCTGACCTCGCTCGATTCCGGCACGCGCCTGCTGCGCTACAACATCGAGGAGATCTCGCAGTCGATCAAGGTGCCCGCGTTGGGCCAGCGCTATGTCGCGTCCACGCTCGCCGTCGTCTTGATCGGATTCTTCGCCTTCTACGAAGTGGAGGGGCAGCCTGTCGGGCTGGCGCTGTGGAGCTTGTTCGGCAGCACCAACCAGGTGTTGGGGGCGCTGACCCTGCTGGCGGTGACGATCTACTTGCGCCAGAAGGGGCGCAATTTCGTTTACACGCTCGCTCCGATGGCGTTCATGCTGACGGTGACCATCGTTGCCATGGTGATCGACATTCGCAAGTACTGGGCCAACCAGCAGCTCTTGCTGTGGGGCGTGGCTGCCTCGATCTTCGTGCTGAGCGTGTGGTTGCTGGTCGAGGCCGTCCTGCGCTTCCGTAGCGACTCGGCCACCATCGGGGGCATGGCCGCCGGCGACTGACGGGAGGTCTCAGTCCCAAGCCTTGGACGCTAGGTTCCGCTCCACGCTGCCATCGACGAGGTGGAAGCCGGTGTCGTGCAAAGGGTCGGCCGAGCAGACCAGCTTGGCCGCGCCGTACTCGCCCCGCGGCTCAGGAAACGTCGAGCTGAAGTCGGCGTCGTGTTCGGAGATCGTCCAGACAAGGCGGCCCTTGAACGGGACGCGAACCAAGAGCTGGGCGCCGCATGCACGGCAGCGGTATTGCAACGTCGGCAATGGTACCTCCATGGCTAGGCTGAAGCCTGCTCGCGAGGGTTGCGTCGTATGGGCACCCCCGTGCTGCAAGTGCGCAGAAGCATCATTCAGGGCTCAATCCTTGTTTGCGTCCGCCGCGAGTTGTTTGCTATCTCCTCCAGCTCCGAATTGGTGAGGTGCGCTTCATCCCTTGCGCATAGGAGCCAGATCGCATTGTCGACGAACACCACGGGCTGATCCGCCGCTGCCGCGATTTCTGCGGCGACGGTCATGACTTCCAGCTTCTCTCTCGACGTCGACGCTGGAGACTCTCTCCCCCCTCGCGTCCGCTTCCAGCGGTTGAAACGGACTAGCCCGAACGCCCCTGCCGCCCGTGTCAGGTGCCGCTCCGGCTTGGCCACGTCGAAGCCCAGATTCTTCAGTGTTTCGGCGGCGAGAGCAACGCCGAGAGAGGGGAGTTTGTATTCGCCTTGGTCGCCGAGCAGCAACGCGGCCAGCTTCGGGTCGCCGTCACTCTGCTCCACCAGAGAAGTGAAGTATCGGTCCGCCCCTCCGTTGCGCTTGCTGTATCGCAAGAGCTTTCGGGCAGCGTGAATGAGGAGCTTTAGATTGAGACTGAGGGTCATCGACCCCGCCCTTCGATCTTCAAACCACGGCACGAACCGGTTGTCTATCTCAGTGTCCGACAGGCTCGCGTACGACTCCAAGCTGAAGCCGCAGAAGAGTTCTGAGAGATCCGCCTGAACCCGCTCGACCTTTGACCAGACCGTGTTGCTGGACAATACGGCCAACAGGATCCCTTCGAATACTTCTTCGTCGCTCCAGGTTCGGCCTTCAGCTCTTTCCTTGACGGCTGCCACTTGGCCAAACTTTTGAATTCGTTCCCGCCAGCGCTCGTGCCGCAAGTCGAGACAAGCCTCAATGTTGCTCCAGAGGATGCGATGGTTCATGGTCACGTGTTCATCAAGACTCCCTGTCCGCTTAGCAGCCTGTGGTTTTAGTCGCTTTGCCGACCATGTCGGTCGGTGGCCTTGCCTAGTGGTCCTTCGACGGCCTATGCAAGTTTTTCGGCAAGTTCCGGGCTTTTCCCCTGTCTGAGGCACAGGAGGCCCCTGAGCGT